>NZ_JBEWQE010000001.1:0-530735 GCF_040538975.1 Flavobacterium sp. UW10123 | reverse complement strand
TTTCAAACTAGAACTTTCAAACTAGAACTTTCAAACTAGAACTTTCAAACTAGAACTTTCAAACTAGAACTTTCAAACTAGAACTTTCAAACTAGAACTTTCAAATCAGAACTTTCAAATCAGAACTTTCAAAGTAAATGTTTCATGTGAAACATTCTAAACTTCCATTCTAAACCTACTAAACCAAAAACTTCTTATATTCCACGTGAAACGTTTTAAATATATCAATCTCGAAATTTCAATTCCCAGAATCTTTCCACGTGAAACATCACGTTCTATTCTTTTAAACTCAAACCTAAAAATCGTTCCACGTGGAACGATTTAATATTTTATTCGAATTTCTATATAACGTTCCACGTGGAACGTTATTATTTTTTTACTTATAATTTTTAAATATGTTTCACGTGGAACGTTGTAAAAAATCAAAACTTAAAACGTTTCACGTGGAACATATTTATAATAAAAAGAAATTTAATTACTGTTCCACGTGAAACATCTTCATCTTCTCTTCTTCTTTTGCTCTCATTAATTGAGCATCTTCATCGGTCTTATCCTTGTATCCACAGTAATGAAGTATACCGTGAGATAATACTCTTTTAAGTTCTTCAGCAAAGGAAACATTGAAGTCTTTTGCGTTGTCTGCAACACGTTCTACAGAAACAAAAATATCTCCATTCAACTCGTTACCAACAGTATAATCAAAACTAATAATATCTGTTAGGGTATCGTGATCTAAATATTCTACATTAATTTTATGAAGATATTCATCATCACAAAATATATAATTTATCTCGCCTTCATTCTTTCCTTCAGAAACAATTACAGCACTAAGCCAGTCACTAAAAGCCTGCTCGTCTCCTAAAGTAAAATCTGTTTCGTAATTAAAATTTATCATTTTGCATTAAAGTATTCTTGAACTTTTTGATTAAAATTCGAGCGCAAAGGTAGTGATTGTCTGTTTAATATCTCCACACTGTTTAAATATTCCAATAGTGAACTTGGTAAAGCATTCGAACGATTCGTAAATTCTGCCTTATTAGTTTCAGATTGTCTTTGTGTATCCTGACCTTGTTGCTGAACTGCATTATTTAATTTCCATAATTCTTGTTGGATGTTTAGAATGCGCTGTAGGTTTTCATTCTTAAATCCTTTATTCAAAATCTGCTTTTCAGATTGTTTCATCTGATCAATAATAGATCTGCCTTGAGCATCTAGACCTTTCTTCGCTAACTCTTTTTGTAATGCTTCACGAAGTTTAACTTGCTCTTTATATATTTCCATTATAGCTTCTGCATCGCCTTCTCCATCTTCCCCTTCATTACCGTTCTTTTCTCCTTTTCCATTTTTTACATCTTTACTAGAAGTACCTTTGTCGCCACTTTTATTTCCTTGACCTTCCTTGCCCTGACCATCTTTACCCTGTCCGTTTTGTCCTTGTCCAGACTTTCCATCTTTACCTTCACCAGGTTTATCTCCAGGTTGCTGTCCAGGTTTCATTCCCTCTTTCATTTTATCGGCAAGACCTTTTTGTTTCTGAATAATATCTGGCAATTGCATTCCTTGTCCGTCACCTGGTTTAGGTTTCCCCGCTCCCGGTTTAGACATAGACATCTGCATATTATTCAATAAATCACTTAAGAAATCAGCTAGCTTATTAGCAGATGAAACTGCATATTGTTGGTGTGAAACTCCTCTTGGAATCTGTACATCAGTTAAAGTTTCAATTGCCTTGTCCATGTTGTATTGTACATTTCCAATTTCTTTAGTTACGTCTTCTGCTACTTTTGGATTACGTAATGAAAGTGCAAACAAACTGTCATCTACATGTCTAAACTGCTGTTTCAAATTCTGTTGAATCTTGATGTTTTTTGTAAATGTAGAAGAACCCAATTTCATTGCTTTAAACTGTTTCATCACATCTTCTTGCGACAAAGAATAAGCTAAAAGATTATCTAAAATTTGACGAAGCATTGCTACATCTTCTTCTAATTGTTCTTGTTCTCCACCTTCCATTTCGCTCTGCATTTCCTGAGCCATAGACTTCATTTTTTTTGCAGCACTTTTCTGTTTTGGTTTAGCTCCAGAAGTATTCTTTTTACTCAATTCTTCAGAAGCTTTATTAAGATCATTGTCTAGATCTTTCTCTCTAGAAGCATCTGATGGGATATCCAAAGGTTTCTTCAAAGTCTTATTTTCCTCTTTCAAATCTTTTAAATCTTCCTGAATCTTATCAAAAGATTTATTGATTTCATCCTGCTTCTCTTTAGTGTTTTCTTTCTCTTTATTAGATAACTGTTCCTGTTGTTCTGACAGTTTGTTTAGTTTCTCAGCAACCTGTTCTGCTTTCTTTGAAACATAAAAACGTTTGGTTAGCTCCACCAATTGTTCTAAATTACGAGATTGGTTTTTACTAATTTGCTTGAACTTTTCCATCTTATCAAACAGTTCTTCACTGTTTAATTTATCATTCAAGTTCTTCAATTCGTCTAATAATTTCTGATTCTTTTCTAAATTTTTCTGAGCATTATCTAAACGCTTTTGTAAATCTTCAGCCGTTTTATCTTTCTTATCGTCTTTAAACTTATCCAGATTCTGATTCATTTTCTCAGAAAACTGTTTCATCATTTCGTCTTGTTGTTTCTGACGTTTGATAAAATCATTGATCTTTTGCTGATCTTTAAACTCTAAATTATCTTTTTCTTTTCCTGTATTCTGAAGCTTATCCATTTCTGAAATCTGCTTCGTTTGGTTCTTCAAAGATTTAGATAAACTATTAATGTTTTGATTTTGTTGTTGCAATTCCTGATCCTGAATTTCATCTGTTGTAGCTACACGATCTGAAAATGTAGAAGACTTTGTAGACTTAAATCCGTGTGGTGCATCATTATCAAAAACCTCAAAATAGTACTCATAAGAAACTCCTTCTTCTACTGGAAGATTACTTGGAAAATTAAAAACAAACTGATCAAATACTCCACTCTTCACAGGAATATTTCCACGTTTAGCAGATTGAGGTTTGTTACGTTCGTAATACACAATTTGTAATTTAGAAAGTCCATAATCGTCACCCAATCTTCCTAGAATATAGTTCTTATCTAGCTTCAAACTGTCTGGTGCAGGACCAACATTGATAGTTGGAAACTGATCTTTGATCACAGACAGCTGATAATCGAGTTTTTCGTAGTTTTTAACCTTATCATTAGACGTAAGTATTTGATATTCGGTATTTTGACTTATATTTTTAGCAAATTTAAACTCATTTTCTGCCTTATTGAACTTAAATACTTCATTATCTCTTTTCCATACTACTTCTTGCGTAGATTTGGTGTTCATTTTCCAAATTACAGTCGTCCCTTCTGGTACAATTGCATTTCCTGTTCCTTGAATTGTCTCTGATTTTTTCTTTAGATAAGAAGGAAAATTCAAAACCATTTCGAAGTTTGCAATAGATGGAACTGTGATAACTTTCAATTCGTATTCTTCTGAAACAACTGAATTTCCTTCAAAAGAAAAACGAATATCTTCTGCTGGTTTTTCAACTTTAAATTCAAACTTTCCAGGTTGAGAAGATTCCATAAAATAGCTTTCGTCACCAATATGAATCATCACATTTTCTGGAACAACATTCCCAACAGATTCCATTTTGATGACAAAATCTTTGTTTTGCTCTGCTTGCAAATTAGAATTCAGAACTACAAATTTGAAAGGAGCTGGAGGTAAAAAAGCAGAATTGAAATGCACTACTCTATTCAAACTTTGAGAAATTACATTACTATTTCCAGAAATATAAAACACAGCAAAAAGCAAAATTGGAACTAAAGCTAATGGTAAATATTTTTTGTTAGCTTTAAAATTGATGGCATTTCCAAATGGAATTGGTTGTAAAGAATTTGCTTTTTGTTCTATCGAAGCCAAAACCAATTCAGAACTTTCAACATTATTCTCAGAAGACAATTGCAAAAAGTTAGTCAGCTTATCGCTTACTTCTGTGAAATGATTTCCAATAATTTTTGAAGCTTGGCTATAATCAATTCCCTTTTGAAGTTTGAATAACTTGAATAATGGGAAAAGAATTAAACGGACTAAAAGGAAAACTTCAACTCCGACAAATAACCAAAACAGAAAAGTTCTTCCCAGAGGTTTTAACCAAAGAAAGTACTCTACAAAAAGCGTAAATAGAAAATACAATAAACCAAAACCGGTAAAAAGTAATATCCCTTTTATCAGTTCGTTGGTATAATATTTCTTAATGAAAGCCTCTAACTTTTGATATATTGCAGACGATGTTTTCAAAATAAATCTGTTTTAATTATAACCTATAAAAGTAATAATTTTAATTAGATAATGATCAATTAGAAAATTAGTCAATTAAGCTTAACACAAGACATTATCTAATTAAACTCATTTTCTAATTATCTAATTAGAGTCGTATCTTTGCAACAAAATTTTAAACAAATGTCAAAGCAAGTTCGTGTGCGTTTTGCACCAAGTCCGACTGGACCGTTACATATTGGCGGAGTTCGTACTGCCCTATTTAATTATTTATTTGCAAAGAAACATAACGGTGTTTTTTATCTGAGAATTGAAGATACAGATCAGACTCGTTTTGTTCCAGGTGCAGAGGCTTACATTATGGAAGCTTTAGAATGGTTAGGAATTGCTCCTGAAGAAACGGTTGGGAAAAATGAAAAATTTGGTCCATACAGACAAAGCGAACGTAAAGATCTTTATCAACAATATGCCGATCAATTAATCAATTCTGGTTGGGCATATTATGCTTTTGATACTCCGGAAGCTTTGGATGCACATAGAAAACAACACGAAGCTGAAGGAAAAACATTTATTTACAATCACCACAATCGTGAAAAGTTAGATACATCTTTAATAATTTCTGCCGAAGAAACTGCTAAAAGAATTGCAAATGGAGAACATTATGTGATTCGTTTCAAAACTCCGGTTGATGAAACTTTACATTTAAAAGATATTATTCGTGGTGATGTTAAGTTTGAAACGAATCTTTTGGATGACAAAGTTCTTTTCAAAAGTGACGGAATGCCAACATACCATTTAGCTAATATTGTTGATGATCATTTGATGGAAACTTCACATGTAATTCGTGGAGAAGAATGGTTGCCATCTATGCCTCTTCACGTTTTATTATACAAAGCATTTGGTTGGGAAGCTCCAGAATTTGCACATTTACCTTTGATTTTAAAACCAATTGGAAATGGTAAATTATCAAAAAGAGATGGAGACAAAATGGGATTCCCTGTATTTCCATTAGAATGGAAAACTGAAGAAGGTGTTTCATCTGGTTACAGAGAAAAAGGATTTTTTCCAGAAGCAGTTGTAAACTTCTTAGCTTTACTTGGATGGAATGATGGAACTGATAAAGAATTATTTTCTTTAGAAGAATTAGCAGAAGCTTTTGACTTAAACCGAGTTCATAAAGCGGGAGCTAAATTTGATCCTGAGAAAAACAAATGGTTCAACCACCAATATTTAGTAAAACAAAATGATGCTGATTTAGCAAAAACCTTTTCTCCTATTTTAGAAGAAAAAGGCATTGATGTTTCTAAATATGATCTAACAAGAATTGTTTCTTTGATTAAAGAAAGAGCAAACTTTGTATCAGAATTTTGGGATTTAACTGATTTCTTTTTTCAGGCTCCAACATCATACGATGAAAAAGCAAGTAAAAATTGGAAAGAAGAAACTCCAACTTTAATGCAAGAACTGATTTCTGTTTTAGAAAATATTGAAGATTTTACTTCTGCAAATATAGAAGCAATCGTAAAAGATTGGTTAACCAAAAACGAAATCGGAATGGGTAAAGTAATGCAACCTTTCCGTCTAAGTTTGGTTGGAGCGCTTAAAGGTCCTCACCTATTTGACATAGTTGAAATCATTGGAAAAGAAGAAACTATTTCTAGAATTCACAAAGCAATTGAAACTTTATAATTAAAATTTCATTTAAAAATAGAAACGCTAAGTAACATCTTAAAAATGTTCTTAGCGTTTTTTTAATGTTTGATAATTTCTTTTTAGAAGAATTTTCGTAATTTACCGAAATTCATAAATTAAACTAAATAACCATGGGTACAGCATTTATTATCTTATTAGTATTCGGATTCTTCATTTTAATGTCTTCCTTTTTTACAGTGAAGCAACAAACTTCTATCGTGATCGAAAGATTTGGAAAATTTCTTAGTGTTAGAAATTCAGGATTACAATTAAAAATTCCGATTGTTGATAGAATTGCAGGACGTGTAAATCTTAAGATTCAACAGTTAGATGTTATCATCGAAACTAAAACCAGAGACAACGTTTTCATCAAAATGAAAGTTTCTGTTCAGTTCAAAGTAATTCAAGAAAAAGTATACGAAGCTTTTTATAAACTAGAATATCCACACGATCAGATTACTTCTTATGTTTTTGATGTGGTTCGTGCCGAAGTTCCGAAATTAAAACTGGATGATGTTTTTGAAAGAAAAGATGATATTGCGGTTGCAGTGAAACGTGAATTGAACGAAGCAATGTCTACTTACGGATATGATATCATCAATACTTTGGTTACTGATATTGATCCGGACATTCAGGTAAAAAATGCAATGAACAGAATTAACGCTGCCGATAGAGAAAAAACAGCAGCTGAATTTGAAGCAGAAAGTTCAAGAATTAGAATCGTTGCAAAAGCAAAAGCGGAAGCAGAAAGTAAACGTTTACAAGGACAAGGTATTGCAGATCAGCGTCGTGAAATTGCAAGAGGTCTTGTAGAAAGTGTTGAAGTTTTGAACAATGTTGGAATTAATTCTCAAGAAGCTTCTGCCCTAATTGTAGTTACTCAGCATTATGATACTTTACAATCTATCGGTTCTGATACAAATTCTAATTTAATTCTTCTTCCAAATTCTCCACAAGCTGGAAGTGACATGTTGAACAATATGGTGGCTTCTTTTACAGCTTCTAACCAAGTTGGCGAAATGATGAAAAAAGGAAATAAGAAAATCGAAAAACCAAAACCAACTCACAGACAATCTGGTTATGAAGATGACATTCAACCAGACGTTCAACAATAATATAAAAATGAAAAAGAGGCTTAATCGCCTCTTTTTCTATTTATAAACCAACCTATTACATACGGTAAAATGGTCTGTAGAATTTTTACATAAGAATTTGAAAAGTAATCAGTGTAAGATGAAATAAAACCATTTACAATATTTTGTGGTGTGATACTTTCCTTTGTTTTCTGAAAACTCAAAACCAATTTCTGATAATTGATTTCTTTTTCCAGTTTTAAAATTTCTAGATCTCTTTCAATCTCAGCATACGAAGAGTATTTTTTTCTTTCCATAATTAATCATTAAAAAAGATTTCTGAAAATTTCTCCAAGATTGGTCCTTCAACAAATTTGTCTTTTATAAAGAAAAGCAAAATGGTTATTACCAGATAGATTCCTCCTACCGTCAAAAATCCGAGTGCATTACTTTCAAACAAAGAACCAAAAGCATACGCTGCGGCAAAAGATCCAAAAATCATCACCATACTGAAACACAATAAAATCAAGGTAAACTTAAAGATTAAAGTTGTTGATTTCATTGCAACCTTAAAACCCCAAAGCTTATAATAAGCTAAATGACTATCAATATATTCTTTAGCCTGATCTTGAACTTTTTCAGTGTTTTCTCTTAATTCTTCAAAAGCCATAATTAAAATTTTAGATAAAAAAAGCACAAAACTTTCTTATAAAAATAAGCAAGTAATGTGCTTTATAAAAATATTATTTCTGAAGTTTAGCGTTTTGTGCTTTTAACTCAGCCAATTTAGTTTCTAAAAAAGTAATTACTTCTTCTGTTTTATGGCTGACATTAGAAAGTAACTCATTCAAAGTTCCATCAAGATTATGAGTAGCACTCGTAAATTTTTCACGAAGAACTTCAGAGCTGGCATCAAAAGAATCTTTGATATTATGTTTAGCATCATCGATACCTTCCTTAATTTTTGCTCTTGTTTTTGATCCTTTATCTGGAGCAAATAAAATTCCGATTGCCGCTCCTGCAGCTGCTGCAGCTAAAATTGCTGCTGCTGTATTTAAATTCTTAGACATGATAGTTACAATTTAAAATTATTAATAAAGATACTCTTTTTTAAAATGATAAAACTTTGATTAATTGCAATTTACAAAAAATTAACAATCTTATTAATACACATAAGCTACAGCTTCGTACTTACCATCTGCTTTTTCAACAATGCTAACAAATGGATAACCACTTGAAGCCGATTTAGATTTGATTCTCATAGCAGTCTGGTTCTGATTTGCAATTGGCGGTTCGCCTTTTGTCCTTGTTGAGACTCCTGTAAAACTAGCTACTTGTTTCAGTCCTATTGTTTTCTCTTGTGGAAGAACAGTTACCATTTTGTAATCGTCTTTTGAATCAACTACTATTTTATCAGAAACCTTTTGAGTTTGTTTTGTTTCTTTATTTGTAATAGATGAAACTGCATACTTACTGATTTTGATTTCTACAGAACTTCCTTTTAAAGAATAGTAAACAAAACCATTTTCGTTTTTAATAAAATTTACATCAAGTTGTTCTCCGTTGTGTTTTGTAATTTGATGTGTTTGTGAAATTGCTACGTTTGCAAATAATAATGCTACTGCGAAATATAAAATTTTCATGATAATTAGATTTAAATTAAAAATTGTCAGACCTGAAATTTAAAAACTAAACTTTCACTCAAATTCAACATTATGGAATTTTATCATTACGATCCAATTTGAAAAAATATCTTTTACGGGAAATATTATCAAAATTACATCATAATAAAAATGAGAACATAAAATTGTCTTTTTAGGAAATCAGTTTTGAAAATCTATTGTGATAAAAATTACGAGTTTCTAAAAGCAATAAATTTCAACTTAGATTCTTTACGGCAAATTTTAATTTTATGCAAAAATCATCTCTGACTTTTGGTATTGAGTTAAAAATAGCAGTTTTATAAACAATTGTGTGTTAACAACCCGTTAAACTGACTAAAATAACAGTAAAAACTAAAATAAAGACCTTAAATAAACAATATTTCAAAAAATGAGTTATGTATCAATTAAGTTTAAAAAACGTCTTAAAATGAATTTATGAAGGTTAAAATTAATCTATAAAAACTATTATTTTAAATTTTAATATCAATTTTATAAATAATAATTAAAAACTAAAATTTTTACAAATCAATAATAAAAATTTATGAATACAAAAATAAAATCACTAACTCAAAAAATAATAAAAAACTATAGTTTTAAATATTATAGTCAATTTTACAAATAATAATTAAAAACTAAATTTTAAAATAAAATAATAATTAAAACTTATAGTTATAAAAATTGAAGTCTAAAATTAAAAAAATAAGAAAAAACCTCAATTTTATTTTTTTGAGAAGAAAATGGAACTAAAAAAGCAAAAAATTAAAATAAAGAGTTTTAAAGAATGAAAAATAAAAAAAGGTTATATACTCGACTATTTTTAAAATTAGCTTAAAAACAATTTATGAAAGTGACTTTTAATCTATTAAATTTATTAAAATTTAAAATACAATAGTTTTTATAAATAATAAATATAATTAATTAAAATAATGAAAAAATATAAAGTAAATTGATATTAAATAATTTTGGAGCAAAAATCTTGTCTACAAAAACTTAAAAATTAAAATAAAGCCTTTTAATAAACATAAATCAAAAAAATGAATTGGCTATCCAACTAAACTTTATTTTCTATTAAAATCAATTTATGAAAGTCAATCTTAATTTATAAAAATTATAAAATTTCAAATTTCAATAGTAAATCCATATAATAAAAAAAAGCGCTTATAAAAGCGCTTTTCATAAATTAAGTTGATATTACTTCTTCACCATTTCAGAAAGAATTTCAATTTCTCTTTCAGAAGCATTTTTTGGTGGATTTGAATATAATTTCAAAATTTCATCATCAAACTGATTTCTGAAACTTTCACTTTCAATATCTCTTAAGTTTAAAAGTGCTTTTGATCTCACATAAGTCGATTCACTTTTTAAAGACATTGAATATAATTTTTTAATATCATCTTCTTCAAAATCAGTCGATTTCCAGTTTGAATATTTTAAAATAAACTGAGAAAACAACAACGAAGCCTTATTATTGTTGATATTCTTCTTTAAAGAATTCTGTAAAAGAGAAAAACTTGAGATGTTTTTAATATTCTCTCCTATCGCACTTTCAATTGCAATTCTTTCAGCTTTAGTTTCAACTTTAAAATATTTGTTGATATCTTTCAAAGAATTATTGATACTGTTTTCCTCTTTTTTACCCTTTTCTTCCCAAGCATCTTTCAATCCAACAGTCTTGTTAAATACTAATTTTGAAGCAGTTGAGTCTTTATCAACAGTAAAATAACCTAAACGTTGAAATTGGAATTTATCTTCATTTTGAGCTGTTGATAAACTTGGTTCAACATATCCGGTTACAATCTCTAATGAATTTGGATTCACAAAATCTAAGAAATTTTTCTCTTTATAACTGTCCGGTGCTTCATCTGTAAACAAACGATCGTACAAACGAACTTCTGCTTCTAATGCATGCTGAATTGAAACCCAATGCAATGTTCCAGACACTTTTCTTTGGCTAGCTTCTGTCCCACTTCCGCTTAAAGAATCGGTATCATACGTTACATGAATTTCTGTAATATTTCCGTTTTCATCTTTTATAACAGATTCACCTTTAATGATATATGCATTTTTAAGACGAACTTCTTTTCCTAAAGTCAAACGGAAAAATTTAGCTGGAGCTTCTTCCAAAAAGTCTTCTCTTTCTATATATAATTCACGAGAAAAAGGTACTTTTCTGAAACCTGCACTTTCATCTTCCTGATTATTTTCAGCTTCCAACCACTCTTCTTTTCCTTCAGGATAATTTGTAATTACCAGTTTTACAGGATCTAAAACAGCCATTACACGAGGTGCAATTTTGTTTAAATCTTCACGAATGCAGAATTCTAAAACTGATACATTTATTAAATTATCACGTTTTGCAATACCAATTGTATTAGCAAAATTACGTAAAGAAGCAGCTGTATAACCACGTCTTCTTAATCCAGAAATAGTTGACATTCTTGGATCATCCCAACCATTAACATGATTTTCTTTAACTAGTTGCTGTAATTTTCTTTTACTAACAACAGTATGTGATAAGTTACGTCTAGCAAATTCTCTTTGTTTTGGACGCAATTTATTATCATCAAAAATCTGATCTAAAAACCAATCGTATAATTCACGATGAGGCAAAAATTCTAGTGTACAAAATGAGTGTGAGATTTGCTCTAAATAATCACTTTGTCCGTGCGCCCAATCGTACATTGGATAAATTTTCCAAGCATCTCCAGTTCTATGGTGATGTTTATGTAAAATTCTGTACATGATAGGATCACGCATCAACATGTTTGTTGATTTCATGTCAATTTTTGCACGAAGAATATGTGTACCAGCCTCAAATTCACCATTTTTCATTCTTTCGAATAAATCCAAGTTTTCTTCAACAGAACGATTTCTGTACGGACTATCAGTTCCTGGAGTTGTTGGAGTTCCTTTCTGGATCGCCATTTCTTCAGAAGATTGACTGTCAACATACGCTTTATCTTTTTTAATTAATAAAACTGCCCAATCATATAATTGTTGGAAATAATCAGATGCATAACATTCTTCTGCCCATTTGTATCCCAGCCATTCTACATCTTTTTTAATAGCATCAACAAATTCCTGTTCTTCTTTCTCAGGATTTGTATCATCAAAACGTAAATTCACAGGAGATTGATAATCAATTCCTAAACCAAAATTTAACGCAATAGAACTCGCGTGCCCAATGTGTAAATATCCATTAGGTTCTGGTGGAAAACGAAAGCGAAGTTTAGTATTTGAAAGACCTGATTTTACGTCTTCCTCTATGATTTGTTCAATAAAATTGAGTGATTTCTCTTCTGATGCCATTATTTTATAGTAATTTTAGCAAAGATAAAAAAAAGGTTTCAGGTTTCAGGTTTAAAGTTATTTAACTAGCGCAAAACCTGAAACTTTAAACGTGAAACAATATAAAAATGGGAGTCATTAAACTTAAAAACATTCGTACTTTTTCTTACCACGGATGTTTAATTGAAGAAGGAAAAATTGGATCTGATTACACTGTTGATCTAAAAATTAAAACCAATTTACAGAAATCAGCAGAAACAGATCATCTTTTAGACACTGTTGATTATGTTCATTTGAACAAAATTGTAACGGAAGAAATGGCAATTCGTTCGCATTTATTAGAACATGTTGCTAAAAGAATCAATATTCGTGTACTGGCAGAGATAAAAACTGTAGAAAAAACAACAGTTTGGGTTTCTAAAATAAATCCGCCTATTGGTGGTGATGTTGAGTCAGTTACTATAAAAATGACGGAAATTAGAAAGTAATCATTGCAATTAAATCTGTATTTTTTTAAAATAGTTCATTCGAAACTTTTGAAATTTAAAGATTTTAGTTACTTTTGCCAACCGTTCAAGTAATGGCGTCGTGGCCGAGCGGCTAGGCTGGGCTCTGCAAAAGCTCCTACTCCGGTTCGAATCCGGACGATGCCTCAAAACCTTCAAAGCAATTTGAAGGTTTTTTTTATGGTTAATTTTTTGAAAAAATTATATAAAATATATCGGTTCGAATTCAGACGATGGTACAAACAGAGATACAGAAATGTGTCTCTTTTTTTTATGTCTAATTTTTAGAAAAAATTAATTAAAATATACGTTCGAATCCGAACTATGCCTTAAAATCAAAGCAATTTTAAGTTTTTTTTATATCTAATTTTTGTACAATCTTGTCGTTCTGAGGAACGAAGAATCACACTCGTAACTCGACAAAGATTGGCGATTTTCTTCACGGAATTTCTAGTGTGATTCTTCGTTCCTCAGAATGACAAATTAAACTTAAACCTGTTTCAGTTCTAAACTAACACTTATAAACACAAAAAAACCTCTGAAATTCAGAGGTTTAATTTTATATTTTTGAGTTATTAACAACTACTTCTTCTCTATTCTTTCAAAAGCATTTTTAACCATTTCTTTCTCTTTTGGAAACCAACCTTGAACTACTAATGCAAATCCGAAAACCATTAAAACAACGCTAATTCCTTTTTTGATTTTAAGAATATTAGTTGGAGTCATTTTTGATTTTAACTGTTTGGCTAATAAAATCTTAGCACAATCAATTAATAAATAAGTGATAATTACAGCAGTAAAAAATGTCATCATTCTAGGAGTCTGCATATCTAATTTTGGACCAACAGAAATAATTACGGCAAGCCAGAAGCCAAGAACTCCAATGTTAATTACGTTAAGCAAAAAGCCTTTTACAAACAAACTGCCATAGTTTCTTTTCAGAATATCACGATCAATTTCTTCATCGTTTATTTTTTCTTCTTTCTTTAGTTTTACAAACGATATAATACCATAAGAGAGCATAATTATTCCACCAAAAATAAAAAGTGCTGGATCGTCTTTTAAACTGGAAATCAATCTATAACTCCCAAGATAAGCAATAGCAATAAAGAAAATATCTCCCAATACTACACCTAAATCAAAAACAATTGCAGCTCTAAACCCTTTTGTAATGCTGGTTTCTAATAAAACAAAAAATACCGGACCTACCATAAAACTAAGAACAAGTCCCCAGGGAAGTCCCGCTAAAATATCGTTAATCATCAATTACTACTTGTTATTTTACTTCTTCTATTTTACCACCAAAAACTGTTTTTTGGTTTATTTGCTTTGGTTTTCCATAAATGTAAATAGAGCCTCCTGCGCTCACTTTAGCATCAACAAGGGTAGAAGCATTAACATCTGCTTTTCCTCCCGCAGAAACGCTTACAGTAGTCTGAGACGTCTCTAATTTACTTGCTAGTAAATATCCGCCAGCTCCTAAACTTGCATCTTGATTCGCGGCTTTACCAGTTAATGTAATTTTACCTCCAGAAACTGAACTTACTTTTAGCTTATCAACATCCAAATCAACATTAATAATACCGCCTTCTTGAGCACTTACTTTAAAAGAAGTTGCTTTAATGGCTTCACTGCTATTTACCTCTGCTCCTTCATTAACATCGATTAATTCTAAATGTTTATAATACAAAGTTACTTGAAGATCATTTCCTGAAAGTAGTTTTGGGAAAGGCATTCTTAATTTTAGAATTCCATTTTTGTTAACAGCTTCCAGTTCTGCTTCTCTTGTTCCTTTTATAACAATTTTATTTTCAGATGACTGAACTAATTTTACGCTTAATTTATCAAATACTTTAACGGTATCAAAATCTCCTAACTGTTTAGTTACCTGACCAAAAGACATTTGTACAAATAAAATTGCTGCTCCTATAATTAGCTTTTTCATACTTTTATTTTTAAATTAATATTTATTCTGCTCGTCTTAAAAAATGAAAATCAAGTTGTTTTTTCACTAAGTCGGCATTTTTTACTTTCACATAAATTTCGTCTCCTAACTGCAGTAAACGGTTTGAAGTTGCTCCAACCAATGCATATTGTCTTTCGTCAAAAGTATAGTAATCTTCTTTTATTTCTCTAATTCTTACCATTCCTTCGCATTTATTAGAAACGATTTCAACATAAATTCCCCATTCGGTAACACCAGAAATAACTCCAAGAAATTCTTCGTCCTGATGATCCTGCATGTATTTAACCTGCATGTATTTGATACTGTCACGCTCAGCATTTGTTGCTAAGTTTTCCATATTTGAACAATGCAGACATTTGGTTTCGTACGTTTCTTCGTCTACAGAAGCTCCTCCATCCAAATAATACTGCAGCAATCTGTGTACCATTACGTCTGGATAACGACGAATTGGCGATGTAAAATGGCTGTAATAATCAAAAGCCAAACCATAATGGCCAATATTATCAGTCGAATATTTGGCTTTGCTCATACTTCTAATAGCAAGAGTATCAATAAGATTTTGTTCTTTCTTACCATTTACTTCTTCCATCAGAGCATTTATAGATTTTGCTATATCGCCTTTTGTTCTAAAATCAATCTTATAACCAAACTTAGCAATTACAGTTTGCATTGCAATCAGTTTATCTTCATTTGGTTCGTCGTGAATACGGTAAACAAAGGTTTTCTTTTGTTTTCCAATATATTCTGCTACTTTTCTGTTAGCCAAAAGCATAAACTCTTCAATCAAATGATTGGCATCTTTTGATATTTTAAAATATACTCCTTCTGGTTCTCCTTCTTCATTTAGATTAAATTTCACTTCGACTTTATCAAAAGAAATAGCGCCTTGCTGCATTCTTTTCTTTCTCAAAATCTTAGCTAATTCGTCTAGTTTTAAAGTAGCTTCAACAATTTCATCTGATACAACATAAGATTCTCCAGTAATAGAAATATCAACTGGAATGGTATTATTTCCTTTTGTTTCAATAATATGCTGTGCTTCTTCGTACGCAAAACGCTGATCTGAATAAATTACAGTTCTTCCAAACCATTGGTTAATAACCTGTGCAGTTGGAGAAACTTCAAATATTGCTGAGAAAGTATATTTCTCCTCATTTGGACGAAGCGAACAAGCAAAGTTAGACAATACTTCTGGAAGCATTGGCACTACTCTATCTACCAAGTAAACAGAAGTTGCACGTTGATACGCTTCATCATCCAGAATAGTTCCTTCTTCAAGATAATAGGAAACATCGGCAATATGAATTCCGATTTCGAAGTTTCCATTTTCTAACTTTTTGAAAGACAAGGCATCATCAAAATCTTTTGCATCTTTTGGATCTATCGTAAACGTAAGCGTATCACGCATATCACGACGTTTTGCAATCTCAGATTCCTGAATCGAAGTATCTAGTTTTTGTGCAAAAACTTCTACTTCTACAGGGAAATCTGCTGGCAAACCGTATTCAGCCAAAATAGCATGAATTTCAGTATTATGTTCTCCAGGTTTTCCTAAAACTCGAATTACAGATCCAAACGGACTATCGGCTCTTTTTGGCCAGTCTTCAATCTTAACCAACACAACATCACCGTTTTCTGCTTCACCAATTTTATCTTTAGGAATAAAAATATCGGTATACATTTTAGGATTTGCAGTAGAAACAAAAGCAAAATTTGGCTGCATATCAATTACACCAACAAACTCTGTTTTATCTCTTTCTATAACTTCAATTACTTCACCTTCAGGTCTTTTTCCTTTTCTTCTGTTATAAACATAAACCTTTACTTTATCTTTATCTAAAGCTCGATTCAAATTATTGGTCGGAATAAAAACATCTTCTTCGAACTCGTCACAAATAAAATATGCCGTTTTTCTGCTCGTCATATCTATTGTTCCTTCGTAGTAATCCTGGCTTACTGCTTTTACTAAGTACTTTCCAGGTTCTGTTTCTACTATTTTCTTCTGAGCTGCTAAAATCTTTAGATCTTTTATAATCTGATTTCTGCTTTTAGTATCATCAAGTTCTAACTTTGCTCCTATCTGTTTGTAATTAAATGGCTTATTGGCGTTTTGCGATAAAATTTTCAGGATCTTCCCAGAGAAATCTTTCTCTTTTTTTATCGGCTTTCTAATTTTCTTACTCATAAATCTTCTCTTATAAGGTTTAAAATTACAAATAAGAAATCAGATTACAGATTTTAACAATTAGAATTATTAAAATTATAACTTTTCGTACATTTACAAAAACACGTTATATGGAAAGCTTTCAAACCATCGCCGTATTCAATTATCAGCACGAAACAGTGGTTCTCAAACACTTACTAGAGCAAGAAGGAATTCCTTATTTTTTCGAAAACGAAATGACGCTTTCCGTTATGCCATTTTACTCAAATGCCCTGGGCGGAATCAAACTCAAAGTTCATCCAGAAGACTTCGAACAAGTTCAGCAAATTCTGGACAATCTCAACAATCCGCTTAAAATCGTCTGAAACAAAAATTCAAAAATCAATTCCAATTTCAAAAATCAATTCCAATTTCAAAAATCAATTTCAAATCAGAAGTAAAATTCAATTCAAAAAATAAAATTTTTCAATTTCAACTTTTTTAGTTTTCAACATATATTAAATACAACAAAAAAGATTTTTAAAAATTTAAAAAAATTTGGTTGTTATTATAGCTTGTTAATATGTCGAATAAATTTTTTTTTGAAGCCATTGAAATCTCGTTTTACTTATTTATTCTGAGTTATCAACATAGTTATTTTTAGTTAAATTACTTATTTATAAGACTTTTTGTATTTTAATTAACAACGGTTGAAAACCAAATTTGAATTGATTTTGTAGATAAGTTGATATGTTGATTACTGTTGAAAATGGTATTTTTGATATTGATAACTTTTCCAAAAATTCACGAAACTTTTCTTGCATATTTAAATCACGTTTTGGATTAAGCATTTTTATTAAACAACCAAAAAAAACTTCTAATTTTCTTTTCGAACTTATTAACATTTTCTGTTAACTTAAAGTTAATTGAATATCAAGTAATTACAAACTCCTATTAACACCTCAAAATTTTAACAAATATTTTGAATATTATTTATTGATTATGAGATACTTATAGAGTTATCAAAATTGTTAATAACCTATAAGGTTTTGATAGTAAGATAGTTGTAAAATGAGATTATTTGCCAAGAATCGCACGAATGTACACGAATTTATTTTGGAATGTTTACATAGTACTTAAAAAGAAAAAAATTTGTGAAAATTAGTGCAATTGGTGGCAACCATTTATTAATTGAGTAAATTTGCATAACACAACTTAATAGTATAGAAAAATGAAAATTTCGATAGGAAACGACCACGCAGGACCAGAATATAAAAAAGCAATTGTTGAAATGCTGAAAGCTAGAGGTTATGAGGTAACTAATTATGGTACAGATACTGATGCTTCTGTAGATTATCCAGATTTTGGACATCCAGTTGCCAATGATGTATCTGAAGGAAAAGCAGATTTTGGAATTGTAATTTGCGGAAGCGGAAATGGAATTGCGATGACTGTTAATAAACACCCGAAAGTAAGAGCTGGCTTATGCTGGACTAAAGAAATCGCGTATTTAACTCGTTTACACAATGATGCAAATATTGTTAGTATTCCGGCGAGATTCACATCTATTCATCAAGCTGTTGAAATCGTTGAAACTTTTTTAGATACAGCTTTTGAAGGCGGAAGACATCAAAATAGAGTGAATAAAATTGCTTGCGCATAAAAGTCAAAAAAAAAATTCGGTGCTTCGCACCTATTCATAAACACACCGGGCTGATTTTTTAATTTGCCCGGTTTTTTATTTTAAGTATTTATTATTCAGTGTTTTAAAATATATTTTTTGAGTTATCAACAATGTTAATATCTACTTTTTATAGTTTAAATAAGCAATTATAAGTGCTAATTGAATTGCTAAAATCACAACGAACTTTACAATAAAAGAAGTTTTACTCGTTTTATGTCTAAAAAGTAACATCGCTGTTAATAACCCTGGCGATCCTCCAGTTAAAGCCATGAGAAACAAGGTTTTTTCAGGAACACGTCGGTTATTTTTTCTGGCTTGAGATTTGTCATATCCCGCAAAAATAAAAACGAGAATATTTATAAATAAAAAATATAGTAATAAAACTTCCATTGGCTTAAAATTAAAAACAAAGATATTATTTTAGCCAAATGATTTACTATTTTGCAGAAATGCTTTAACAAGTAAATTATATCATTTTTAAGTAAGAAAATCATTTCATTAAAAGTATGACCAATATTCAATTCATTGCCAAGTCTGTTCAGGCGCCAGCAACAAGTATTCAAAACACAGTTAAATTATTAGAAGAAGACTGTACGATTCCGTTTATTTCTCGATATAGAAAAGACGCAACCGGAAATCTGGATGAAACTGTAATTGAACAGATTGCAAAACTGCAGAAAGAATATGATACGTTGATAAAACGTAAAGAAGCGGTTTTAAAATCGATCGAAGAGCAAAAAGCGCTTACGCCAGATTTGAAGAAAAAAATTGAAGATAGTTTTGATTTACAGGAAATAGAAGATTTTTACCTTCCATATAAAAAGAAGAAAAAAACAAAAGCCGATGTGGCGCGCGAATTCGGATTGGAGCCATTAGCAAAATTAATAATGTCTGAAAGCGATGTTGATTTTGATTTTATTTCGACGCAGTATTTAAATGAAAATGTTATTAACGAAGAAGCCGCTATTCAAGGCGCTAGAGATATTGTTGCCGAATGGATCAACGAAAATATCTATGTTCGTAAACAATTAAGGAGATTGTTTCAACGAAAAGCTACGATTGCTACTAAAGTCGTAAAAAAGAAAGCGGAAGAAGAAGGTGCACAAAAGTTCAATCAGTATTTTGATTGGGAAGAACCTTTGACAAAAGCGCCGGCACACCGTTTATTGGCAATGTTACGTGCAGAAAACGAAGGTTTTATCAAAATGAAAATAGATGTTGATATCGACGATGCGTATGATGTTATTGACGAAATCATCATTAAAAAACAAAACAATTCAACATCACATTTGCAGCTGGCAATTGAAGATAGTTATAAACGTCTATTGAATCCAGCAATTGGAAATGAAACTTTGCAGGAAGCAAAAGCAAAAGCAGATGCTAACTCAATTCAGGTTTTTGCAAACAATTTAGGACAGTTATTACTTGCTCCGCCATTGGGAGAAAAACGTATTTTGGCAATCGATCCAGGATTTAGAAGCGGTTGTAAAGTAGTTTGTCTAGACGAAAAAGGCGATTTATTATATAACGAAACCATTTATCCGCACGCGCCTCAAAACGAGGAAACTATGGCGATTAAAAAAATTCGTTCGATGGCAAATGCGTATCAAATTGATGCTATTTCTATCGGAAATGGAACGGCTTCAAGAGAAACAGAATTTTTCATCAAAAAAATTGCGTTTGACAAACCAATTCAGGTTTTTGTGGTATCTGAGGCAGGAGCATCGGTATATTCGGCTTCAAAAACAGCTAGAGAAGAATTTCCAGATTATGACGTAACCGTTCGTGGTTCGGTTTCTATCGGAAGACGACTTTCAGATCCGTTGGCCGAATTGGTAAAAATCGATCCGAAAGCGATTGGAGTAGGGCAGTATCAACACGATGTTGACCAAACTAAATTGAAAGAAGAATTAGACAGCACAGTTATTCGTTGTGTGAACTCGGTTGGAATTAATATTAACACGGCAAGCAAGCATTTGCTAAGTTATGTGAGTGGAATCGGGGAAAAGCTTGCCGAAAACATTGTACAATATCGTTCTGAAAATGGACCTTTTGAAGATAGAAAACAGCTGAAAAAAGTGCCTCGTTTAGGAGATAAAGCGTATCAGCAAGGAGCAGCGTTTATTAGAATTACAAATGCTAAAAATCCGTTGGATAATTCGGCGGTGCATCCAGAAGCGTATCCGGTTGTTGAAAAGATGGCGAAGGACTTGAATATTTCTTTAAACGAATTAATTGCAAATAAAGAGAAAACAGCGCTTATTAAGCCAGAAAAGTATGTAACACCAGAAATTGGTTTATTAACGCTGAAAGACATCATAAAAGAGCTTGAAAAGCCTGGATTAGATCCAAGAAAGTCGGCCAAGGTTTTTGAATTTGATGCAAACGTAAAATCAATCAAAGATTTGAAAACGGGAATGATTCTTCCAGGAATTGTTAATAACATCACCAACTTTGGCTGTTTTGTTGACATCGGAATTAAAGAAAGCGGTTTAGTGCATATTTCTCAGTTAAAAGCTGGGTTTGTGAGCGATGTAAATGAGGTGGTTAAATTGCACCAGCATGTTGATGTGAAAGTGACTGAGGTCGATGAAGATAGAAAGAGAATTCAGTTAACGATGGTTTTGTAAAAATTCCAATTTTCTAAATTCCAAATTCCAAAATGGTTGGAATCTTTAAATAAAAAAACTCCCAAATTACATTCGTAGTTTGGGAGTTTTTAGTTTATAAATCAAATAATTATATTTTTATGAACTTTTGTGAAGCTTCTCCATTTTCGGCTTTTATTTTAATTAAATACAAACCTGATGTAAAAGAGCTTACATCTATTGAAGTATTTACATTTTCTTTTGTGTAAATCAATCTTCCTAACAAATCATAAATTTTTACAGAGTAATTAGATTCATTTAGTGAGTTAATATTTAATGTATTTTTTACTGGATTTGGCCATACAGAAAATGATTTTTTTTCTTTGATGAAATCTTCGTTTGATAAGACAACTTCTGTTCCTTTTAAACGTATTATAAAAGCTGAAGCATTATCATTTTTATAGCTAGTAAATGCGCCTCCAATTATAATTTTACCATTATTTTGTAAAGCTACTGTTTTTAAACTTGAATCATTTTCAGATATTGAAAAATATGGAATGTTAAATTGAGAAGCTATAAAGGAGCTATCAAAACTGCCGTTAGAATTTATTCGCATTATTCTTGGACTTATACCTCCAGCAACCAAAATTTTCCCATCTTTCTGCAAGGCCATGGATAAAATATAGCCAGTAAAATTATTATTTGTTTTAAAAGTTAAATCCCTACTACCGTCAGGATTTAGACGGATAATGCCGTCAGCAATATTTCCTTGGAAAAAAGAAAATTTTCCTCCGACAATTATTTTTCCATCAGGCTGAACAATAATTGAATGAATATCACCTAATGTATAGGTACTTCCAAATCCTACACCAATATCAAAGGTTTCATCTTTACTTCCATCATTGTTCAAACGTATTAAATAATTTTGGCTAATTCCCTTATACTTTTGAAATTTACCTCCTACAATAATTTTGCCATCTACTTGCAATGCAATGGTTAAGACGTCAGTATTGAATCCACTGCCTATATCAAAGCTTGTATCTTTGCTACCATCTGTGTTTAAACGAATTAAACGACCTTGCTGTTTATTTTGATATGAGCCAAAATTACCTCCCACTAAAATTTTTCCATCTTTCTGGATGACTGTAGTATTAATATCTCTACTAAATCCTAAAGTTCCAATATTAAAAGAATTATCTTTAGTTCCATCAGAGTTTAATCTAATTAGATAGAAATTATCCTCATTTTTAAACTTGTTAAAAGCGCCACCAACTATTATTTTACCATCTATTTGCTGACTTATAGAATTTACGGCGCCATTAAATCCTTCACCAATATTTAAAGATTCATCTTTACTACCATCATCATTAAAACGAATTAAATTTTTTTGATGGATTCCTTGATATTTATTGAATTTTCCACCTACAACTATTTTATTGTCAGATTGAATAGTTACAATATTTACAACATTATTCAGACCACTTCCAATATCAAATGAGGGATCTTTGCTACCATTTTCATTTAATCGAATTAAATAATTTTCGTTAAGATCTTGAAAAGAAGTAAAATCACCTCCTAGAATTAGTTTTCCGTCTGGCTGAATATTTATAGAATTTACAGTCGGACCATTATAAATGCTAAATCCATTTCCGATTTTAAAAGAAGTATCCATACTTCCATCAGTATTTAAACGAATCAAATGGTAATTGTCAGTGAGACTGTAATTGGTAAATGCACCACCAACCATTATTTTTCCATCTTGTCTTAATGCAATTGCATCAACACGAAAATTAAATCCATTTTTTATGTAAAAAGAAGTATCATTAGTTCCATCTTTATTTAATCGTACCAAATGTCTTTTAATATTACCATCATATTCGTAAAAAAAACCGCTGGCAATTATTTTTTCATCCGGCTGTATTATCAGAGATTTTACATAATAATCAAAACCATTTCCCTTTTTAAATGTTTTATCCTCACTTCCATCATTATTTAATCTTGCTATATTACTAGAAATCCTTCCTTGAAAATAGTCAAACATTCCACCAACTATTATTTTTCCATCATTTTGTCTTGCAATACAATATACACCATTGTCAAAACCAGTACCAATATCAAAAGAAGAATCTTTGCTTCCATCACTATTCAAACGGATTAAATATTTCTGTGAAGTCCCTTGGTATTCTATAAAGTTACCCCCGACAAGTATTTTCCCATCATTTTGAATTAATATGGAACTCACAACCCCCAAAAAATTATTGTCATTTTTTTTGCTGGTGAATCCACTGCCAATATCAAACGTAAAATCTTTAGTTCCATCAGGATTTAAACGAATCAAATAATTTTGTGTTGTATTGTTAAATTTTATAAAAGTACCTCCAACAATTATTTTTCCATCATCTTGTAAGGCAATAGAATAAATAGTTCCCTCTATTCCATTTGAAAAAGAAGTGTCTTTACTGCCATCTGAATTTAAACGAATAAGACCATTTTCAGCTGCTCCCCTGTAAGCACTGAACCTACCGCCTACAAGTATTTTTCCATCTGGTTGAAGGACAGTAACAAAAACTATATCATTAAATCCGGGATAAGATCCAAAAGTTTGATCTATCTCTGTCGGATTCTGAGCGGAAATAGTATAAGTTGTTAAAAAGAAAATTAAAAAAAGTAGAGTTTTTTTCATAAAAATAAATTTCATCAAATATATCGAAATTTTCTTTCAAGAATATTTTGCGAAATTTATAAGCAAAAAAAAATCCCAGATTACATTGTAATCTGGGATTTTAATTTTTTCGAATTTCTTATTTTGTTTCTTCCTCTTGTTTTTTAGAAGCAGCAGGTTGATCGTCTTTAGCAGCGTTTTTAAATTCCTTAATTCCACTTCCTAAACCTTTCATTAATTCTGGAATTTTTTTACCTCCAAAAAGTAATATCACAATACCTACGATAACAAGGATTTCTGTAAGACCTAATCTTCCCATGACTAATATATTTAATGCCGAAGCAAATTGTTTTTCTTAATTATTCCGCAAAGGTATATAGAAATATACGAAATAGAAGTATTTTTAGTTTAAAATATTTCAATCAGACCGCGTTAAATATTTTATAAAATCGTAAATTATAGCTCTTCATGAAATTTTTCGAATAAATATCATGATGATTAATTATTATATTTGCTAGCATAAAGAAGGATAATGAATCAAAAGAAGAAAAAGAATTTTAGAAAAAAACTGTTCATTAAAAACCGATTAGTAATTTTAAATGAAGACACTTTTGAAGAGATATTTTCTTTTAGGCTTACTTTAATGAATGTCTTTGTAACGTTTACTTTAGGCGGAATATTTCTAATTTTGGTTACTACTTTCATTATTGCTTTTACACCCCTTCGCGAATTTATTCCTGGATATTCTTCTACAGAATTGAAACGAAATGCTACGAGACTGGCAATTAAATCTGATTCTTTAGAAACGGCTTTGAAACAAAATGAAGTTTATATAAAAGGAATTCAGAAAGTTTTAAAGGGAGAATTAGAATATTCAAAATTTAATAAAGATTCTATATTAGCAGAATCTGTTGAAGATGCTTCAGATTTAAACATGAAAGCATCTGATGCTGAAATAAAATTAAGAGAAGATGTCGCTGAAACTGAAAAAGAATTAAAGGCAAAAACTCAAGACAAAAAGAAAAGTGACAAAAAATAATACCACTGAAAATGTCAATTAAGTCAATTGCGGCGAAAATATTTGCCCGAAAAATATATAAACAAACGCTTAGATGGACTGAAAATCCTGTTGAAACACAACATAAGGTTTTTAAAAGTCTGATAGAAAATGCTGAAAATACAGAATTCGGAAAAGATCATCATTTTAGTCAGATAAAAACTTTTGATGATTTTCAGAAACGAGTTCCTGTAAGGGATTATGAAGATTTGAAACCGTATGTTGAAAAGGTTGTAAAAGGCGAAGCGGATATTCTCTGGAAAGGAAAACCATTATATTTTGCTAAAACTTCGGGAACTACTTCAGGAGCAAAATTTATTCCGCTTACCAAAGAATCGATGCCTTATCATATAGAAGCAGCAAGAAACGCCATTTTGCATTATATCAACGAAACAGGAAACGCCGATTTTGTTGACGGAAAAATGATTTTTCTGCAAGGAAGTCCAATTTTGACTGAAAAATACGGAATTAAATTTGGGAGACTTTCTGGAATTGTAGCGCATTTTGTTCCTAAATATCTGCAGAAAAACAGAATGCCATCTTGGGAAACCAATTGTATAGAAGATTGGGAAACCAAAGTAGATGCCATTGTGGACGAAACTATAAAAGAAGATATGTCGGTTATTTCTGGAATTCCGTCTTGGGTTCAGATGTATTTTGAACGTTTAGAGCAAAAAAGTGGTGGAAAAAAGATTAGCGAGATATTTAAAAACTTTAATTTGTTCATTTACGGCGGTGTTAATTACGAACCTTATCGTGCTAAGTTTGAGCAGATGATAGGTAAAAAAGTAGACAGCATTGAATTGTTTCCTGCTTCTGAAGGTTTTTTTGCGTACCAAGATTCGCAGAAAGAAAAAGGAATGTTACTACTTTTGAATTCGGGAATTTTTTATGAGTTTATAAAAGTAGACGAATTCTTTAACGAAAACCCGAAAGTATATACAATTGGTGAAGTTGAGGTAGGAGTAAACTATGTTTTGATTATTTCTACTAATGCAGGGCTTTGGCGTTATAATATTGGAGATACTGTTCAGTTTACTTCTTTAGCACCGTATCGTGTTATAGTTTCTGGACGTATTAAACATTATATTTCGGCTTTTGGCGAGCACGTAATTGCTAATGAAGTCGAAAATGCTATGAAAGAAGCTGTAAATTCAACCAATATTGTAATAAACGAGTTTACAGTAGCACCACAAATTACGCCTGCCAGTGGTTTACCATATCACGAATGGTTAATTGAGTTTGAAAAAGAGCCCGAAAATATGGAGGCTTTTGCGGAAACAATCGATAATTCAATGCGTAAGCAGAATATCTATTACGACGATTTAATTACCGGAAATGTTTTAAGAAAAGTAGTGATTACTAAAGTCTCAAAAAACGGATTCCAAGATTACATGAAATCGCAAGGAAAATTGGGCGGACAGAATAAAATTCCGAGATTGTCGAATGACAGAAATATTGCAGATAATTTGAAGTGAAATTTATCTTTTAAAAAGACCATCTAACAATTTGTTAAATGCGAACTCATTAAAGTTATCTATATAATTCCTACTTTCGTTGATCGAAATATTCGTATCTTCTTTACAAATGAAGAAGATTTTTAAAATTAAAGGACATGAAAGAAACCAAACATATATCAAGATCTAGAGCGCAGGAATCTTCTGCGGCTATAGAAAAAATGTACATTACAATGCGCCATTTATTCAACCGTGGTTTTTATAAACCAATGGGAGTTTCTGGCGACAGCTTACGCGAATCTTTATTGGCTTTACGTCCTGAAATTTATGGAAATATTGCCGAAGAAAAAGTAGAACTTAACGGACTTTTGTACGTTATAGAACGACTTCCTATCGGAATTGAGCAATGCCGTTTTATCAATTTAACTTCAGACGAAGGCTATTCTAAATCGCATTTCCAGCCAATTGTTCCCCCTAAAAGAAGAAGAAATTGCTATAGAATAGACGAAGAGCAAATGAACGTTGAAATTACTCGCGGACGTTCTGATATTTATGATATCTTGACACATTTGACTTTCATTTTTATCGAATCTCATAAAATAAAAAATAGAGTTTTAATAGATGATGGAGGAGAAGTTTCGCGCGATTGGCAGAAACTGGAACAAGCGGTTATGCAGACTAAAAAGCTTTCTCAAGTTGAAAAAGAAAAAGCAATTTCGCATGTTGCCAATATTTTAGCGAGAACTTTTGAGGAAGTTTTAGATATTTACGATGCTTTTGGTTCAGAAAATGCACCAGATCGTTTCTTACATGTTATTTATTGGTTAGGAAAATTAGCAATCGAAGAAATTGTTGAAAACAATAAACGTACAATTACTTTTAGTCCAGTTTTGCGTGAGCGTCTTGGACATCATATTCACGGAGAAATCTGGGCAACCAACATCAAAGAAGTATTAAAAGCAAACGATTTGTTGAAAAGACCAATTCACGTAATAAGTGCAAATATGCACAGTGTGATGAATTCGATTTTTGCGACGCCTCTTTTAAAAACAAAATTTAAAGGCAAAACAGATTTCTTTATTTATGAAGAATTAAGCGGTTCGGGTTCAAAAGAAATCAGATCTCAGGTTGAAGATTTGGCTTTAAAAAACGGAATGATTTCGCTGCCAGATTGTTCAGGAACCAATATTGATGTTCAGATTTTTGATACAGCTAAAATTGATTGGTCAAAAACAGCTTTTTCGCATGCTAATGTAGGCGAAGAAAAACCAGTTATTATTGTAATGGACTATGCTTTTGGAGAGCAGGCTTATGAAACCATTGATGAGCTTTTAAAACCATTCAAAAAAGAAACTTTACTGAATGTAAAATCGGTTTCTATTATGGGAAAAGCTGGAATTCTGGAAGGAGGAAAAGGAGATATCATGATTCCGTCTGCACATATCAATGAAGGAACGGCAGATAATTATTTCTTCGAAAACGAATTAACAGGCGCAATGTTTGAAGGAAATGATATAGACATTTATGAAGGTGCGATGGTTACCGTTCTTGGAACTTCATTGCAAAACAGAGATTTATTGAAATTTTTCCATGAATCTACTTGGGGTGTAATAGGTCTTGAAATGGAAGGATCATATTACCAAAAAGCGATTCAGTCTGCATCTAAAATTAGAAAAAGCGTACCGCATGATATCAAAGTTCGTTATGCTTATTATGCTTCAGATAATCCTCTAGAAACAGGAAGCACGCTAGCTTCAGGTGGATTAGGAACAACTGGGGTTAAACCAACTTATTTGATTACCATTAAGATTTTAGAACAGATTTTCAATATAAAATAAATTGTAAATGAGTACAAAAATACCGCAGGATAATCTAGATCAGGAGATTGATATTTTTGAAGTTTCAAAAAGTATTGGTAATTTTTTCGATAGAATAAATACCAAGATTTTTAATTTAATTCAATTCTTTGTTCGCAATAGGATTATTGTTTTGGTTTTAGTTTTGGTTGGTTTTGGTTTAGGACTTCTTTTAGATATAACTCAAAAAAAATACAAACAAGAAATTATCGTCGCACCAAATTTTGACAGTACAGATTATTTGTATGCAAAAATTGATTTAATTTACTCTAAGATTAGAGAAGACGACACTCTTTTTTTACAAAAGGCAGTTGGAATTCAACATCCTGAAAGCCTTATATCTATTACAATTAAACCTATATCAGATGTTTATAGATTGATTGAAAATAAACCTGAAAATTTTGAATTGATTAAATTGATGGCCGATAATGGAGATATAAAAAAAATTATAGAGGATAATCTAACAAGTAAAAATTATCGATACCATAGAATTTCAATTTTAACCAATGAATTAGCCGATAGTAAAAAAATAACTGATCCGCTTTTGAATTTTTTGAATAAAACAGATTTCTATAAAAAAATTCAGGAAGCAAAAATAGCAAATGCTAAAGAGAAAATAATTCATAATGAGGCTACTATATCTCAGATTGATGGTGTCTTGAAAGAATTTTCTGCCAAAGCAAATAGTTCGCAAAAAAGCAATAGTTTGGTCTATTATAATGAAAATACCCAGCTTAACGATGTTATTAAAACAAAAGGAGATTTAGTTAATGAACAGGGAGGTCATAGACTTGAATTAATTGGATTTGATAAAATTATAAAAGATATCAGCACAACATTAAATATTGAAAAAAAAGGTATTATTTATGGACATAAGAAATTGATATTTCCGGTTTTACTTGTTTTTCTTTACGTATTACTGCATTTTTTTAAAGCTTTTTATAGAAAACAGAAAGTATTAATGACGGAGAAAACAAATGTTTAAAAATATAACACACTTTGGTTGAGATAAAGATTTTTTTTAAAGTTTAAAAACTAAATTTGCCCAAAAAATTTAAAATGAGAACAAAACTATTTTTTGCAAGTTTGATTTTATTTGTAACATTCACTTCATGTAAGAAAGAAGTAAAACAAGATGAAGTTAAACCAGTTGAACTTGAAACACAAAACAATAATTTTCAGGTAACCTTGACAGCAACAGTAAAAACAGACGATAATTTTCAGCTATATTACAGTCAGGATGCCTACGAAGCTCCATATAAGGAAGAAAATTCGGTTTGGATGGCTGTAAAGGCAAATGAAAATCCGCAGGATATCGTTTTTAATCTTCCTGAAGATGTAATTCCAAACTATATCAGAATTGATTTTGGAACAAATGAAGCACAAAAAGAAATCATCATTAAAAACTTTAAGATGAAGTATTACAGTAAAAGTTTTGAAGCTAAGGATTCATTATTTTTCAATTACTTTATTCCAAATGATTGTATAAAAATTGTAGACAAGAAAAACTCAATTGTTCAAAATTTCAAAACAAAAGAAGGAAAATACGATCCGTTGTTTTATTCTGAGAAAGCACTTTACGATCAGATTCAATTAATTGTAAAATAACTTACATAAGATTTAAGAGCCACAAAAATGTGGCTTTTTTTATCTGCGACCTATACTATTTCTAAACAAATCCTATTATCTTGTTTAAATTAAAATGCCAAAATGTATTACAGAATAACCGAATTAAAAATTTTGTTATTTATGGAATTGGCCAGATTGTTAATCTGGTCAGCCCGCTTTTGGTAATGCCTTATTTAGTAGCTGTTTGCGGAAAAGAAGGATTAGGGAAAATTGGCGTAGGATTTTCGTTTGCTTTAGTATTGAATGTTTTGGTTGATTATGGTTCTTATATTAACGGAACCAAAGAAATATCAATAAATAGAAAGAATCCTGAGATTATAAGAACAAAAATAGTTTCAATATATGTAATGAAATTCTTTTTGATTTTATTCTCGTCATTTATTGCTTTTCTTCTTATTTATTTTATTCCTTTTTTTAATAAAGAACAAGGCGTTTTCTTTTTTAGTTTCTTGTATGTAATAGGTCAATTCTTAAACCCTACTTGGATTTTTCAGGGAGTGGAAAACTATAAATGGATCTCGTTTATTAATATTATTTCGAAAGTAATATATGTTGCTTGTGTTTTTATTTTTATCACTAAAAGGGATGATTATATTTATGCGAATGCTTATTTAGGATTTGGTTTGATTATTTCGAGTTTAATAGGACTAATTTATTTGATTAAAAAATACGATTTACAATTCTATCACAATGTTATTAAAGATGCATTGGTATTATTAAAGGAAGAATTCTCTCTGACTTTTTCTCAATTGTTTCTTTCGTTTTATCAATATTTGCCTATAATGATAATTAGTTATGTGGGAGGTAATGGAATGGCTGGACAATATAGAATTATAGAACAGATCGTCATGACTTTTAGAAGTTACTTGCAAATGTTCTTCAATTTTATCTATGCCGATGTTTGCCTGCAAATACACACAAGTTTAAAAAAAGGAGTTTCACATTGGTTAAAATATAATGGTCTAAATTATATATTTATTCTATTATTAGTATTTATAGCATTTGTATTTGCAGAAGAAGTCTTGTTATATTTCAATATTGAAACAAATGATTTAAAACCAATGGTATACTTTTTCAGATTAGGTTTGATTATACCTATATTTATGGCAATTTCTTTTGCTTTAAAACAATTACTTTTTGCATTAGATAAGAATAAGGTGTACATAAATATTACAATCGGCTCTTCAATTTTTAGTTTGCTTGCGTTTTTTTTATTAGTAAAAACTATTGGGTTACAGGGTGCTTTTATTGCTACAATTTTTATCGAAATAATGGTAATAGTTTTATATTGTGCAGTTTTAAAACCAATAATTAGATTGAGTAAGTAATAATGAATATACCAGTTTACAAAAGTTTTCCGTACCAAATTTTATTTTTGCTTTGCATCGGAGTTTCTTTGTTTGCTAACTACGAACTTACTTTTGCGGTCTGGTCTTTAACTTTATTGTTGACAATCAAAAGAAAATATTCTTTTACCATTATTCAATATAACGTTATTTTTCTCATTATACTTTTAATAGCGATTGTTTCTACATTCTTCAGCACAACAACGCTTTTTTTAGTTATAAGAGATTTTACCTATTTAGTTAAACCAATTTTAGGATTATTGGTTGGATATCAACTCTGTAGATTCAGCAGTAAATTAGCTTTAAAAGTGATGGTTTATACAGGATTAGCAATTTCTGTCATGCACCTCGTGATGTTATCTTTCGCGGTTATTGAATTCAGAACTTTAAGTGTTAATCTGCTCAGGGAAAATGGCGGTTATTTTAGCGATTACGAAATCTATGTATTAATTATTCTTATTTTTTGTAAAGAGCTGAAACTAGAAATATCAAAAAAACAGAGAATCCTATTTTTAGCAATAATTGGATTATCTAGTTTTTTATATCTGGCTAGAACAAACCTAATTCAATTTATTATTCTTTATGTTGGTTTAAAGGGATATTTAAGTTTTAATAAGAAATCTTTAAAAGTAATTTTGTTTGTTTTTTTGGCAACAATTATTGGCTATACAACGATTGTTTATATTAACCCAAAAAGAGAAGGAAAAGGTATTCAGGCTTTTTTATATAAAATAAAAATTGCGCCTCAGGAAGCTTTTAAAACAAAAATTGACAAAGATGATTGGAAAGATTTTAACGACAATTATAGATCTTTTGAAAATATAATTGCTGTAAATCAAGTTTCTGCAAAAGGAAACAGAGCTATATTTTTTGGAGAAGGCCTCGGTTCAACCCTGAATTTGGGCAGGAAAATTTGGACCAATGACCACGAAAATGTTCAGTATATCCCAATTGCACACAATGCATATATGACAGTGTTTTTAAAATCAGGATTATTAGGGGTTTTATTTCTTCTAATTTTTTTAATTATTTTATACAGACAAAAAAAATCTGATGTAGAGAATGTGCAGGCTGTCAATTATTTGTTGATAGGAACAAGTGTTTTTCTAATAGTATCAAATTGGGTGTTTCTGGGACTGTATTTAAAATTGGATAATAAATCGATAATAATAGGTTTTTTGATTGCCCTTAGAGAAATAATAATAAGAGAGCATATAAGTCAAAAAAGAATTGAAAATGAGTATTAAAAACACAACCAGTATTTTTGTTGATTGCCATGTTTTTGATAGTGGTTTTCAAGGAACAAGAACCTATATAAAAGGTTTATATTTTGAGTTAATTAAGAAAAGCGATATTCAATTTTTTTTAGTTTCTTCTAATCCGGATCATTTGGCATCTATTTTTGGAAACCATTCAAATGTTACGTATTTAAAATACAGATATCAAAACAAATTTCTGAGATTACTGATTGATATACCGCAGATTATAAAAAGGAATAAAATTGATTTTGCTCATTTTCAATATACCGTTTCACCAATAAAAAGGTGTAAATACATTGTTACGACACATGATGTATTGTTTATTGATTTTCCAGAATATTTTACGTTTTTCAGCAAAATTGTCAATACGTTTTTATATAAACAAAGCGCTAAATTTTCAGAAATCAGATTGACGGTTTCAGAATATTCTAAACAGAAAATCCAGCAACATTTTGCATTATCAAATTATCTGATAACTCCAAATGCGATATATGATGCATTTTTTCAAGAATATGATAAAGAGCAGATTAAAGCTGAAGTTATAGAAAAGTTTTCTTTAAAAAATTACATTATTTATGTAAGCCGATGGGAGCCAAGAAAAAATCAACAAATGGTTTTAAAAGCTTTTATAGATCTGAAATTGTACAAAAAATACAAGCTTCTGTTTTTGGGAAATGATACTTTATCAAATCAACGATATGATGAGGTTTTTAATGCATTAAATTCCGAAATAAAAAATGAGATAATTACTTTAAAAAATACCGATTTAAGAACAATGCTATTGTTGTTGAGGGGAGCAGATGCATCTGTTTATCCTTCTTTGGCAGAAGGTTTTGGAATTCCTCCATTGGAATCAGTAGCGGCCAAAGTCCCAACAATTTGTTCTAATAAAACAGCAATGTCAGATTTTACTTTTTTTGAGGATTATTATTTTGATCCTTATAATCAGGACGATTTTAATCAAAAACTCCAAAAGATCTTAACCCAAAATGTAGTTTCAGATTTTGAGATAATGTCGCAAAAAATAAAAGAAAAGTACAGCTGGCAAAAATCAGCAGATATATTGTATCAGCAGATTAAAAAACATGAATAACAACAATTCAGTTTATTGATTTTTGGCTGTATTGCTTCCAAATAATTTGTTTTTTGTTTGAACTAGAAAATTATAATTTTTAGCAAATTGTTTTTTTAAAAACGAAGCATCTTCTTTTGGATACCAATCTGTTGTTCTTGCCTTCTCGATTTGTACTTTATGAATTTGATAGGCATAAGTTGCAACAGAAGTTCTATAATTGCCATCAGGAAAATTTGTCATATCATATCCATGAAGCGTGTAAGGCGCACATTGCTGAATAATTAAACGATTAAAAGGAACGTCTAATTCTGCATTTTCACCTGTTCTTAAATCAAATATTTTTAATTCTCCTTTATATTCTGGTTTCCAGTCTTTGTTTAGATATAAAAGCAGATTTAATTCGCGATACCAATTCTTTTTAATAGGATGATAATTGAAATCTAAGTGCATATCCAGAAAACTATTTTTCTTGCCCTGATGTAAGCCACCACCGTGATTTTTTGGATCAACAAAAACAGATTTTGAGGTTATATAAGATATGATTTTATTGAATCTTTCAGAAGAAAGCTCATTATACAATTCATACATTTCAGGGCCCAATTCTTTATAATTTGATTTTTCAAATTTATTATTTGCAAAAGAATAGTCGCGGCTTTTGTTTTTGAGTTCAGGAATGCTTTGATGAGCTTTTAGCAACTTTTCTTCTTCACAAAAGTTATCAATTATTAAATGCGGAAACGGACTGGCAGTTAAATATTTTAAGCGCAAATCGTCTAAATGGGTTTCCAGGTATTCAAAATTAATCATAAGTGTTATTTTAAACCGCTTGCGAACAAAAGTAGAAATTAAATCAAATAATCATTAATTATAAATGAATTTGTTTATAATAAAAATTTTCAGAATTTTAAAATCATTATTTTTGATTCCTGTTTTATAAGACTTAAAATGAAAATAGCCATTCTTGGTACTAGAGGAATTCCTAATAATTATGGTGGATTTGAGCAGTTTGCTGAAATTTTTGCCGTTTTTTTAGCTGAAAAAAAACACGATGTTTATGTATATAATTCTCATAAACATATTTTTCAGGAGAAAGATTTTATGGGAGTAAATATTATTCATCAATATGATCCAGAATATAAAATAGGCACTGCCGGACAATTTATTTATGATCTGAATTGCATTTTAGATTCTAGAAAAAGAAATTTTGATATCATTTTACAATTAGGTTATACAAGCAGTTCTATATGGTCTTTTCTTTTACCAAAAAAAACAAAAATAATTACCAACATGGATGGATTGGAGTGGAAGAGAACCAAATATTCCAAACCAATACAAAAGTTCTTAAAATTTGCCGAAAAAAAAGCAGTACAAAGCAGTGATTATCTAGTTGCAGACTCGCTGGGGATTAAAAAATATTTGAAAGAAAAATATAAAACAGAGGCAGTTTATATTGCTTATGGAGCTGATTTGTTTTCTGAACCGCAAGAAGAGGTGCTTGCACAATATAATGTTGAAAAAAACAATTTTAATTTATTGATAGCTCGTTTTGAACCAGAAAATAATATAGAAGTAATTTTGGACGGTATTGCTGAAAGTCAAGATGATAAAGTGATGCTGGTTGTAGGGAATAATGATAATAGTTATGGAGACTATCTTAAAAAGAAGTTTTATAATTATCGAAATATACGTTTTATAGGCGGAGTTTATAATAAAAGACATTTAGATAATTTAAGATATTTTTCTAATCTTTATTTTCATGGACATTCAGTAGGAGGAACAAACCCTTCTTTACTTGAGGCAATGGCTACAAAAGCATTAATTGTTGCACACAACAACGAATTTAATCGCGCTATTTTACAAGAAAAGGCATTTTATTTTTCGAATGCAAAAGATATTAAACACTTTATAAAAACCGTAAAAAGAAAAGATCACGAAAAAATTGTTCAAGATAACTTTGATACAATACTTCATGAATTTAATTGGAATAAAATAAATGAATCATATCTTAAATTATTCGAAGAAAGTCTACAGTAAAATGGATGAATTATGGAAGGACAAAACTTTGCCTACTTGTTTATTAGCGGCAATGTTAATAACACTTCCATTGAAACATAATATAGGGAGTTTAACCTGTATTGTTTTTTTATTGTTTACTTTTCTTAAAGCAAAAAAGATAGATTTTTCGTTTTCTAAAGTTTTATTACTCCCAATACTATTATATGCTTTGATGCTTTTATCACTCATTTGGACAATAGAAAACAATTTAACTGTCAGAGGTTTACAAAAAGAAATATTGTTACTCTTGGTTCCTTTAGCTTTTTGCGCATTGCCAAAAATAAATCGAAATGATGTAAATAAGGTTATCAAGTGGTATAGTTTTACAATGGTATGTTTCGCGATTTTCTATTTTATAAAGGCAATTGTAAGATTCATAAATTTTGGGAACAAAGGAGTTTTCTTTTATCACGAATTAGTCACTTTAGAGTTAAATGCGATTTATATGTCTGTTTTTGCTTCTTTAGGCCTATTTTATTTCCTTACCAAAAAAGAAAAATCAATTATAGATAAAGCAGGATTTTCAGTTCTTATTGTCTTTATATTTTTATTATCATCTAAAAATATTATTGTAGTTGATTTGATTTTGATCATAACTTATTATTCGTTTTTTTCTGCTATCTCAAGAAAAACAAAGCTGATAATACTCTCAACTGTTATTGTGATATCTATAAGTTCCATACTTTTTATTAAACCAATTAGAGAAAGGTTTATGATTGAGTTTGAAACAATATTTGTTGACGGTTCTTTAAATAAAAATACTAAAGAAAACCAAGGGCCAATTTATAATGTAAGTTTAAAACAAGCGTGGAACCAAGATCAATTTCAACAAAATGATTTTTTCCCAGGAACAGCTTTTCGATTGTTCCAGATTAGAATTTTTAAAGAAATGCTGGAGCAAGAGAATATTCTTTTTACAGGATTTGGATTAGATGCTTCTCAGAATAAAATCAAAGAAAAAGTAAAAGAACATAATTTATATCCAAATTACGGAGAGTTTAATTTTCACAATGAATACATTCAAATATTCTCAGAATTAGGAGTATTTGGTTTTTTAGTACTAGTAAGCATGTTATTCATTACAATCAAAAGAGGAATTATAAACAAAGATTTTGTTCATATTGCTTTTGCGGTAACAATGATAGTCTTATTTTTGACCGAGTCTTTTTTGAGTCGACAAAGAGGAATAATTTTCTTTATAATTTTTTACTGCATGTTGAATGTGGCAGATAATTCTAATGAACAGAAAATATTAAAATGAAAAGAATACTTATTACAGGAGCAGCGGGATTTTTAGGATCACATTTATGTGACAGATTTATCAAAGAAGGATATTTTGTTATCGGGATGGATAATCTAATTACGGGAGATCTTAAAAATATTGAACATTTATTCAAATTAGAAAACTTCGAGTTTTATCATCATGATATTACCAAATTTGTACATGTTCCAGGTGAGTTAGATTATATCTTGCATTTTGCATCGCCGGCAAGTCCTATAGATTATTTAAAAATTCCAATTCAGACTTTAAAAGTAGGGTCTTTAGGAACGCATAACTTATTAGGATTAGCGCGAGTTAAAAAAGCCAGAATTTTGATTGCTTCAACATCAGAAGTTTACGGAGATCCTTTAGTGCATCCTCAGACGGAAGAATATTATGGAAATGTAAATACCATTGGTCCTCGTGGAGTTTATGACGAAGCAAAACGTTTTCAGGAATCAATCACGATGGCATATCATACTTTTCACGGTGTCGAAACCAGAATCGTACGTATTTTTAATACTTACGGTCCAAGAATGCGACTAAACGACGGACGCGTAATTCCTGCTTTTATTGGACAAGCTTTACGTGGCGAAGATTTAACGATTTTTGGAGACGGAATGCAAACGCGTTCTTTTTGTTATGTAGACGATCAAGTCGAAGGTATTTACAGATTATTACATTCTGATTATGTATATCCAGTAAATATTGGAAATCCTGACGAAATCACGATTAAAGATTTTGCAGAAGAAATTATAAAACTGACAGGAACGAATCAGAAAGTAGTGTATCATCCGTTGCCGATAAACGATCCGTTGCAGCGCCAGCCAGCCACGACAAAAGCTAAAAAATTGCTCGGTTGGGAAGCCAAAGTTAGCCGTGCTGAAGGAATGAAAATCACTTATGAGTATTTTAAATCATTGTCTCCCGAAGAGTTAGCCAAAGAAGAACATAAAGATTTTTCGAATTATATAAAATAAAAAAAGGGGAAATTTTAAACATTTCCCCTTTTTCATTTAAATGAAATTGATTCAAAAAGCATCATTTTCAATTAAATCTTTCATTTGTTTATCGAGATTAAAATTCTGTTTTGCATGATTAAAAATTGTTTTTTTCATGTCTTGAATTTTAATTTTTCCAGTTTCTGAAATCTGTTGTAAAGTTGTATTTAAACCATTAAAATCTTCAACTGGAACTACCCATCCTAGATTGTTTTCTTCCACAATATTTTCACCTTCTCCACCGCCAAAATAAAGAACAGGAAATCCTAGAGCACTGTATTCGAATATTTTTGAAGGAACAGAACCATAAATTCTTGTCTTTAATGGAACAAGTGCAATATCTAAACTCATAAGTTTTTCATGAAGCACATTTCTATCCAGCATTCCGTGAAAAACAATTTTCTGCATTGGATTCTGATTCATATAATCGACAATTTGAGCTTTCTCTGCACCATCTCCAAAAATATGTAATTCTACATTTAGATTTTTTAAATATAATTTTTGAATAAGTTCAAAAACTCCCTGCGCTACACCTAACAATCCTGCATAAAATAACTTTATAGGTTCGTCAGGTGTTTCATTTTTATGTATAATATTTTCTACAAAATGATCTGGGTAATTACGGTACAAAAAACATTTTTTTTCTGGAAAAATAGAATGAATGTGATTTATAATTTCATTTGACTGACCAAAAATATGCGTTGCTTTTTTGTAAATGAAACGTTCTATAAAAAGAAGCATTTTATGCGAAATACTGTTTTTCTTTAAAACGCCGAGTTCAATTGCAGCTGTTGGCCAAAGATCGGAGACGTTCAAAATTATTTTTTTTCTTTTAATCCAAAGTGCAAAAACAGCAGTAAAAGACAACAATAAAGGCGGAGATTGCACAATTACTTTTTTGGGTGTTTTGGCAAATAATAAATGAAAAAATAGGATAGTAGAGAAAGAAAACGTCGAAATAATTCGTTTAAAAATATTAGAACTATTACTCGGATAAATCCAAAGGCGTTTTAAAGTAATATTCTGAATTTTTTCTGTCACCGAGAATTTACCTTTGTATTCAGGAAAAATTTCTCCTTTTGGATAATTTGGAAGTGGAGAAATCACCGAAACTTCATATCCGTTTTGGTTTAATTTCAAAGCCAATTGCTCAATTCTATTTGCAGCTGCACCTTTTTCTGGCGGATAATAATTGGATATAATTAAGATATCTTTCATTATTTATCCAATAAAATTGAAATAATTCTTTCTGATGCTTTTCCATCCCATAATTCTGGAATACCGCTTTTTCTGGCACCGTTTTGTAAAAATGAACCAAAGACTTTTTTTAGATTTTCAAAAGAAGTTCCCACAATTGTATTAGATCCAATGGTTTCTGTTTCAGGTCTTTCGGTGTTATCACGCATCGTAAAACACGGAATTCCAAGAACAGTTGTTTCTTCAGAAATTCCACCGCTGTCTGTAATAACTGCAAAACTATTTTTAATTAAGTACATAAAATTTAGATAACCTTGTGGTGAAACAAAAATGATGTTTTTAAATCCGATTTTACTTTCGCTTAAAATTGCTTGCGTTCTAGGGTGAATAGGGAAAATTATTTTTTTATCACTTACTAATGAATCAATTCCGTGCAATAAATCGATAAGAGACGAAACTTCGTCAACATTTGCCGGACGATGCAAGGTTAAAATGATATAATTTTTTTCTTTTAATTGATGCTCGCTCCAAAAATCTGGTGCCGAACTTCTATTGATATTTTGATATAAAGTATCAATCATAACGTTGCCCACAAAGTGAACATTTTCTGGATGTGAGCCTAATTTTAATAAATTTTCTGATGCCGGTGTTGAGGTTGTAAAAAAGTAATCGGTAATACTGTCCGTCAGCATTCTATTAATTTCTTCAGGCATTGTTAAATCTCCAGATCGTATACCAGCTTCAACATGCGCGACTTTTGTATGGCATTTTTTTGCGACGATTGAGCAGGCCATTGTTGAGTTAACGTCGCCAACAACTAAAACTAAGTCAGTAGGATTTTGAAGTAATTCTTTTTCAAAAGCAATCATAATTGCAGCTGTCTGTTCTGCCTGAGAACCGCTTTTAACTTCTAAATTGATATCTGGCTGAGGAATATTTAATTCTTCAAAAAAAGTATCGCTTAAGTTTTTATCATAATGCTGGCCTGTGTGTACTAAACGAAATGAAATATCGAAACCTTCATTTTGTTTACTTTTGATAGCATTAATAATTGGAGCTATTTTTATAAAATTAGGTCTCGCACCTGCGATTATGGTAATTTTCATAGATTCTTTCTAAAAACTTTCTTTGGCAAAAGTAAAGTTTAAATTGGATTCTAAACAAATTGGAAGATTTTCTTAATGTTTAAAAAACAATTTTTGAAAATCTATTTTTTATAACCAATTTTCACTCTTTCCTCTTCGTTTTCTTTTTTCTCAGTTAATTCATCCAAATATGAAAACACCAATTCTATATTTTTATCATGATTCTCTAACTTTTTCTGAATCTGTAAAATATCGACTTTAATTTCAGTTGTATCCAAAAGCATTTGTCTCACTTTCGTGAAAATCCTCATAATTTGAATATTGGTTTGAATTGCTTTGTCGCTTTTTAGGATGCTTGATAGCATTAAAATTCCATGTTCAGTGAAGACAAAAGGAGATATTCGAGTTCCTCCCCAACTTGAGGTCACAAATTGTGACCTCAAGTTTTCAAATTCATTTTGAGACAACTCAAACATAAAATCATCAGGAAATCTTGAAATATTCCTTTTCACAGATTGTTTAAGCACTTTGGTTTCTATTCCATAAAGCAAAGCCAAATCACGATCAAGCATTACCTTTTGACCACGAATAAAATATATTTTATTAGAAATTGTTTCTTCTGAAAGTAAAGAATTATCGTCCATGAGTTTTTATTTGAAAAACAAATGTAAGATTTTATTTATATTACAAATAAGATTTAAATTGTTTTAATTTTCCCCGATTGGTTCTTTCTAAAACCGTTTTTCTAGTAAAAGTGAAGTTTAAATTGGGTTCTAAATACAAATCGATAGCTTCTTTTATTTTTTGGATTTGCTCTGAAACCAATTCTTTTTCAGCTACATATTCAATTTCAAAAGTGTCTATTTTAGTTTGTTTGATGATAAATTCTTTTACATTTCCATCGTCTTCAATAATGCTTTTGGTTACATAATAAAAAGTCAAACCGGGTGATTTTTTACCGCTTGGAAGAATTGCAACATCATTGGTTCTTCCAATCAGTTTTTTTAAAATTGGTTTTTGTGGTGTGCTTTTTTCGTCTAAAATTCCAATGTCGCCAATTTCATATCGGATAAAAGGATTTGCTTTATTGAATAACGAAGTAATTACAATTTTTCCTTCTGTTCCATGTGGAACAGGTTTATTGTTTTCATCTAAAATCTCAACAAACAGCGTTTCAGCATTTACTTGCCATTCGCCTTGCGGATTTTCAAAAGCAATTAAATCCAATTCAGAAGCGCCATATTCGCTGATAATCGGAATTCCGAATTGTTTTTCCAACAATTTTTTATCCGTTTCAAAAAGCATTTCCGAAGTAACAAAACAAGCTTTTAAAGTCGGACAAATTTCGTTTAAAATAATGTTTTTCTGCTCCAAATATTTGGCGAATAGCACAATAGAACTAGTATAGCCGTTGAGGTAATCGAATTTTTTGGTTTTGAATTTCTGTAGAAATTTTTCTAGAACATCATCCGATAAATCAAAAACTGGAAAACGAAAACGATGCGTCAAAAAATCTTTGAAACGTTCTTTTTTATATCCAATAAAATCCATCGGAATTCCATAAAAACGTGCCTGATACGAGTAATTAAAATCAATTCCAAACCAGCCAAAACGCATAATATTCGAAGCCCAAGTCAAGGCATGCGAATATTTGTCTTTAGCAAAAACAAAAGGAGTTCCGCTTGATCCTGAAGTTTTGTTAAGGTAAATGTTTTTTTTAGAATAGCCTTTTGAAAGTCTTTCTTCAAGAGGTTTTTGAAGATTTTGTTTGTTTAAAATGGGCAAATTTTCCCAATTTTCAACAGTTGTACTTCCAGCCAATTCTTTGTAAAATGAGTTGTTTTTTAGATGAAAATCAACAATTTCTTTCTTTTTATTTTCAAGAAACGAAATGTATTTGTCTTCAGAAAAATGAACAATTTTATCCAATTCAGCTTTTGCTTCCTTTATCGGAAAACCATTTAATTGAAGGGAAAGATCAAAAAGGCGAATCATTTTTCTGGATAATTTTCGTCAAAAATAATATTTAGGAATTACTAACAGTATAGAACCAACAACTTTTTAGAGATTTAATTATTTTTTACGTTCAAAAGCAAGTATTTTTGCACCACAACTAAATACAACAACACCATGACAATTTTATTATTGGGATCAGGCGGAAGAGAGCATGCATTTGCGTGGAAAATGACACAGAGTCCGCTTTGCGAAAAACTTTTTGTAGTGCCAGGAAATGCAGGAACTGCTGCAATTGCTGAAAATGTTGCAATATCTGCGACAGATTTTGAAGCTGTAAAAGCATTAGTGCTTAAAGAAAATATAAGTTTAGTAGTCGTAGGACCAGAAGATCCGTTGGTAAAAGGTATTTACGATTATTTTAAAAACGACGAAAGTTTAAAACATATTCCAGTTATTGGACCATCTCAATTAGGTGCGCAATTAGAAGGAAGTAAAGAATTTGCAAAAGAATTCTTGATGAAACATAATATTCCTACTGCAGCTTATGACAGTTTTACTGCTGAAACAGTTGAGGAAGGATGTAAGTTTCTTGAAACTTTACAACCACCATACGTTTTAAAAGCAGACGGACTAGCAGCTGGAAAAGGTGTTTTGATTATTCAGGATCTTGAAGAAGCTAAGACCGAACTAAGAAACATGCTGGTTCATGCTAAATTTGGAACAGCAAGTGCAAAAGTAGTTATTGAAGAATTCCTGGACGGAATCGAATTAAGCTGTTTCGTTTTAACTGACGGAAAAAGCTATAAAATTCTTCCAACGGCAAAAGATTACAAACGAATTGGAGAAGGAGATACAGGTTTAAACACAGGCGGAATGGGAGCAGTTTCTCCAGTTCCTTATGTAGATGCTGTTTTGATGGAAAAAATCGAAACACGTATCGTAAAACCAACAATCGAAGGTTTCCAAAAAGACGGAATCGAATATAAAGGATTTGTTTTCATTGGTTTAATCAATGTAAAAGGAGAGCCAATTGTTATTGAATACAATGTAAGAATGGGAGATCCTGAAACTGAAGTTGTGGTTCCGAGATTGAAATCAGATTTAGTAGAATTATTCTTGTCTGTTGCAGACCAGAAATTGGGAGAATTTAATTTAGAAGTAGATTCAAGAAGCGCAACAACAGTTATGGTAGTTTCTGGCGGATATCCAGAAGATTTCGAAAAAGGAAAAGTAATTTCTGGTTTAGAAAATATTACAGATTCTATAGTTTTTCATGCGGGTACAAAATTAGATAACGGAAATGTCGTTACTAATGGAGGACGTGTAATTGCTATAACATCTTATGGAGACGATTTCCAGCAGGCCATAAAAAAATCTTATCAAAACATAGATAAACTAAGCTTTGATAAGATGTATTTTAGAAAAGATATCGGTTTCGATTTAATCTAAAAATAAAATTCACAAGCCCTTTTTAATTAAAGGGTTTGATTTTTTATTTTAAAAATGAATGAGCCGTTGTATCTTGGTTTTCTGTTCCAGCGTCATCAAAAATACGTAATTGTTTAATCCAATAAACGATTGCGCATGAGCAGATGATCATGAAAATCCAGTTAATAGTGTTTGCACCAAACCATGTAATTAATTCCAAACGACGTAAAAAGTCAAGAGGAGCAAACAAAATGTTAACGAATAAGTATTGTATTCCTTCAAAAAAAGCTGTCATAATTCTTTAAAATTATATGTTATTTATTGTTGTGTAATGCTTTGAAGATAAAATTCGGTAAACCAAATCTTTTTTCAACTTGTTAGGTTTTTCCTTTTAAACAAGTATTATCTTTACAATCACAAAAGTATAAAATATCCTTATGATAACAAGTGTTTTTAAAAAATCTACGCCATTAAATTATTCATTGGTTGTAATTTTAATACTGGTTTTCTTTTTTATGTTCCAAATTAAAGACCCATCTTGGGTTACTTCTTATTTTTTGGCTTTTCAAAAAGTGAGTTTGTTATGCTTTATTTTGGCTTCTTTTTTTATGATTAATTTCATTGTAAAAAAGAACGGACTCAGTAAAGACAATGGTTACGCGATACTTTTTTACTTATTGTTTATTTTATTTTTTCCAACAATATTTAATAACTCAAATGTTATCTATGCCAATTTTTTTGTTTTATTGGCTCTTCGAAGATTGATTTCGCTACAATCTCTCAAAGCATCAAAAGAAAAAATATTTGACGCAGCATTTTGGATTTTTATAGCTTCTTTGTTTCAATTTTGGAGTATTCTCTTCTTAATATTGGTTTACATCTCGATTATTTTTCACGTTTCAAGAGATTATAGAAACTGGGTTTTGCCATTTATCGCACTTTTGGCAGTAACGATTTTATTTTACATGACATCATTAATTTTAAATTTTGATGCCTTAGCTTTTATTCAAGAAAGAGCTGTAATCGATTTTAGAATTGATTATTTTAAGAATAATTATGAAAACGCCGCACTTTCAATTTATACTGCTGTTGCCTTGTTTTTTGTTACTTCGATGTTAATGACATTGTCAAACAGACCGCAGATCGTACATTCTTCGTATAAAAAAATTGTAGCTTGTTTTTTTATCGCCGCTTTTGTTTACATTGTTTCACCAAACAAAAGCAACGATTTATTATTGTTTAGTATTGCTCCATTAAGTATTATGGCCACAAGTCATGTAGAATACATGCAACAGAAACTAAATAACGAAATTGTTTATTACACTTTGATTGTGTGTAGTTTATTTACTTTTTTCTCTCAGTTATAATTTACTTCCGTAAGCAAGATCGCCAGCATCGCCAAGACCAGGAACAATGTAGTTTTTCTCATTTAGTTTTTCATCTAGAGAAGCTACCCACAAATGACAGTTTTCAGGAAGATTTTCCTCAAGATAAGTTATCCCTTCTGGAGCAGCAATAACAACAACAATATGTAATTCTTCTGGAGTTGCGTTTTCGACTAGTTTTTTGTGAACTGCAACTATTGATTGCCCCGTCGCGAGCATCGGGTCAAGAAGCAGAACGGTTTTATTATTTAAGTCTGAAATTGCCTGATATTCAACTCGAATTTCAAATTCGTCATCATTATTAGGGTGAAATCTGCAGGCAGAAACAAAACTATTTTCGGCATGATCAAAATAATTTAAAAAACCATTATGAAGTGGTAATCCAGCTCTTAAAATTGGACACAAAACTAAATCTGTATCAATTTCTGTAGTCTTCTTAATTCCAAGAGGAGTTTGGATTTCGACATTTTTATAAGGTAAAATTTTACTCAGTTCATAAGCCATAATTTCGCCAATGCGTTCAATATTTCTACGAAAACGCATACTGTCATTCTGTACATTTACATTTCTAATTTGCCCTAAGAAATGATTTAAAACACTGTTATTTTCAGAGATATAATGAATTTTCATGATGAAATTGTAGTTTATTTAGAGATATAATGATGAAACGAAAAATAATTCCTTTTCTTCGCAGCATAAAAGTATAAAAAGTATCTTTGTATCTATTAAAAAAATAAAAACATGTTTTCAAAATTAGCATATTCTGTTTTCGAGCAAAGTATCAAAGATTATCATCAGTTTGATAATGTAGATCAGCCGATCAATAATCCTTATCCAAAAGATAAGTTCGAGCATTTGTTATATCTAAAAAATTGGATTGATACTGTTCAATGGCATTTTGAAGATATTATTCGCGACCCACAGATTGATCCTGTAGCGGCTTTAACTTTAAAAAGAAGAATTGACGCATCAAATCAGGAACGTACTGATATGGTGGAATATATAGATAGTTATTTTTTACAAAAATACAGCAATGTAAAAGTAAAAGACGGCGCAAAAATCAATTCTGAAAGTCCAGCTTGGGCATTTGACAGATTATCGATTTTGGCATTAAAAATTTATCACATGCATGAAGAAGCTACTCGTGCAGAGGCTACTCAAGAGCATAGAGATAAATGTCAGGAAAAATTAAATGTACTTTTAGAACAAAGAAGTGATTTATCTACTGCAATTGATGATTTACTTACAGATATTGAAAACGGAGATAAATTCATGAAAGTGTACAAACAAATGAAAATGTACAACGACGATGATTTGAATCCAGTTTTATACCAAAATAAAAAATAATAATTTGGCAGACTTGTCTAGCAAAATTAAGCATATAGCCGTCATGAGACTATCCGCAATGGGAGATGTCGCCATGACGGTTCCTGTTTTACGAGCTTTTGTAAAACAGTATCCAGAGGTAAAATTGACCGTTATTTCTCGTCCGTTTTTTAAACCTTTCTTTGACGGAATTCCGAATTTGGAGTTTTTTGCTTTTGATGAAAAAGAGAGACACAAAGGATTTCCAGGGCTTTTACGCTTGTTTAAGGATGTAAAAAAATTGAAGATTGATGCTTTTGCTGATCTTCATAATGTGTTACGATCAAAAGTGGTGAGTTTGCTTTTCGCTTTAAGCGGAAAAAAAAGAGCAACAGTTGATAAAGGAAGAGAAGGAAAAAAAGAATTGACACGTGAAGAAAACAAGATTTTCAAACAATTGCCAACCATGTTTGAAAGACATGTAAAAGTGTTTGAAGAATTAAGTTTTCCTTTGGATTTATCGAAACCAACATTTCCTGAAAAAGCAGTTTTAGGTTCTGATATTTTGCAAATTATCGGAAATGAAAATTTGAAATTAATTGGAATCGCACCTTTTGCACAATATGATTCTAAAGTTTATCCTTTGGATTTAATGAAAGAAGTAATTGCAAAATTGGCTGAAAATTCTTCATACAAAATTTTACTTTTTGGCGGAGGAAAGAAAGAAATCGAAGTTTTAGATTCACTTTCCCAACCTTTTGAAAACGTAATAAATATGGCTGGAAAAATTAAATTTCAGCAGGAATTACAATTGATAAGTAATCTTGATGTAATGCTTTCTATGGATTCTGGAAACGCACATATTGCAGCAATGTTGGGTGTAAAAGTCGTTACACTTTGGGGTGCGACACATCCTTATGCAGGATTTTTGCCATTTAATCAAAGTTTAGAAAATGCATTGACTTCAGACCGAAATCAATATCCAAAATTACCAACATCAGTTTACGGAAATAAAGTTGTTGAAGGATATGAAAATGCTATGAGGACAATTTTACCACAACAGGTTGTTGACAAGGTCTTAGAGCAACTTTTGTAAATATTTAGAAAACAGACTAAAACGGTAGTTACTTTTTTGCAAGCTTCGGAGAAGCGAAATATTTATAGTAGAATATGCGTCTACAATATTAAAGCTCCAGCGGAGCGACATGCTTTTTATAATAATGTCGCTCCGCTGGAGCTTTTTTCTTTTGTTTTATTGTGATCCTATAAACATTTTACCCCGCTGGGGTATTTGCTATGAACAATGTTTTAAGCAATATTTTTGTTTAAATCGTATCTTTCATTAGAATCGAGGAAAGAATATCCTATTGTTTTTTTTCTTTTTTTGTTTACTATAATTGAAACAAAATTATTCTTGTCTTCAGTTGACAATAGAATATGTTCGAATTTATTGGATGGATCTCTATAAATTTTATAAATCAAATCATGATCTTTAATTTTTTTAGATAAAACTTTAGCCGATTTAAGCCTGCTTACATAAGGCCAGATATTAAAAACATTTGAATCGGTTTTTTTTACTTCTACCATTTTGTCAGCCAAAGTTGAATTATATTTTTCTCTTTCAAGCAACTTAGGACCTTTTCTGTTTTTCATTTTTATAATAACTGCTAAAACGCACAGCGAAGCAGTTACAACGAGCATAATAAAAAGATAGAGATGAAAGTGTTGTACGTGAGCTGTCATGATATTTAATGTTTAAATGTTTGACAAATTTGATTTAGCTCTGTAAAATCTCAAAACAATGAGATTGAGATTGCTATAATTTTACCTCTAATTTAATGAAAAATCGGCAATAATTCGACAATATTTTGCTTTTATTTCAATTAGAGCCAAATCTTCTCATCGCGACAACGACGGTAGATATAACTTTTAAGGTTTGCAATGGTTTCTTGGTAATTAGGAGCATCATAACCATAGCGTTCGTGTTCCATTTGTTCTCTTTCAACGCTATCGCATCCTTTTATAACTTCTTTAATCATGTCGAGCAAGGCAAGTTTTTTATTGTCGGTTTTTTGAAATTTTAGTTCAACAATTTCATCCTGAAGCTCTTCACAATAATCAACTAGTTTGCCAACTTCTGGCTCATCCAGAAGATATTCCTTATTTCTAAAAATTTCTCGTACCGATTTCATAAACAATTAATTTTCAATTTTTTAAATTCCAAGTTACATCTCCGTCAAAGTTTTAAACTTTGACAAAGAGTAGAAACGCAATTAAACAAAAAAAAATCCAAATCCCAATTGAAAGATTGGAATTTGGAATTTTTAATATTGAAATTTAATGAGACTAGACGTCGTCGTAATCAACATAAATAGTTTCTGAGGTTGGATGCGCTTGACATGTTAAAATTAAACCTTCAGCAATTTCGCCGTCTGTCAAAATAGAATTTTTTGTCATTTCGGCACTTCCTGAGGTAACACGTCCTAAACAGCTGCTGCAAATTCCGCCTTGGCAAGAATAAGGAGCGTCAACACCTTGTTTTAGAGCAGCATCTAGAATTGTTTGTTTTTTAGACATTTCAAAAGTAGTTTCCTCATCGTCAACCAAAACAGTAATTTTTGTGTGTCCTTCTTGAGAACCTTGAATTGCATGCTCTTCAGAAGAAGAGGTAAACAATTCGAATTTAATAGCAGATTCTTTTACATTTTTCTCTTTCAAAACATTAGAAACAGTATTGATCATTTCTTCTGGTCCGCAAAGGAAAAACTTATCAAATTGAAGTTCTTTGTGTTTATTGTTTAAAACAAAATTTACAGCCGATTTTTCAATTCTTCCAAATAAAGCATTTTCAGCTTTTGCTTGGCTGTATACATAATGCACAAAAAATCTGCCTACATATTGCAATTGTAAATCGTGAAGTTCTTGATGAAAGATTGTGCTCTCAGGAGTTTTATTTCCGTAAACTAATACAAATGAACTCTTCGGCTCATTTTTAAGAACAGATTTTATAATAGAAAGAACTGGAGTAATTCCGCTTCCTGCAGCAAATGCTGCATAGTTTTTTTGTCTTTCGGCATCTGGTTCAAAAGTAAATTTACCTTCTGGCTGACCTACTTCAAGAACATCTCCCGCTTTCAGTTTTGTATTGGCAAACTGAGAAAAAAGACCATTTTTTACTGCTTTTACAGCAATTCTTAATTCGCCACTATCTGGTGCAGAGCAAATAGAATAAGCACGTCTAATTTCTTGGTTATCAAGAGTTAGTTTTAAATTTATATATTGACCTGCTATAAATTTATAGTCTGGTTTTAGTTCTTCAGGAACATTAAAAAGAATAGAAACAGCATCTGCAGTTTCGCGTTTAACCTCTTTAATTATAAGTTTTAAGAATGAAGGCATGATAGAATTTTTATGCAAAAGTAGCAAACCACCATTAAAAGTTTAGCACTAAATTATTTTTTTTAACTTTTTTTGTAACGTTTTCCTACATTTGGTCTCTTACTACAAAAATACTAAAACCATAAACCATGATTAAGAAGTTTATTTACCTCGAATGGAAGGCTTTTATTAGGTCGGCATCCTTCGGTAAAAACCTGGCAATGAAAATTATAATAGGTTTTTTGATGATCTATTTTTCATTAATTTTTGTCGCAATGGGCGTTGGAGCATTTTATGTTCTAAAGGATATGAAATTGGAACCATTAGTAACAGTCAATAAATTTCTTTTTTACTATTTTCTTTTAGACTTAATAATTCGATTGTTATTGCAGTCAATTCCTGTTTTGAATATTAAACCTTTATTGGTTCTTCCTTTTAAGAAACCAACAATTGTTCATTTTTCTTTAGGCAAAACGGCCTTGTCTTTTTTTAACTGGATACATGCTTTATTTTTTATTCCGTTTTCGGTCGTGTTAATTTTGAATGGATATGATGTTGTCGAAATTATTTTCTGGCATTTAGGAATAATGGCGATGATATACATCAACAATTTCCTGAATATTATCTTGAGTAATATTGACAAATTATTTGCTGTATTTGTAGTATTGATAGTAGTTTTAGGGGGCGCACAATATTATAAGTTGTTTGATGTCACAATATTTACAACTCCATTTTTTCAGAATTTCTATGATATTGATGGAGTGTTTTTAATTCCGATTTTAATACTAATCGGGCTCTATATTTTTAGTTTTAAATACTTTGAAAAGAATTTATACCTAGACGCAGGTCTTTCTGTAAAACACGATGTGGCATCAACAGAAAATCTGGCTTGGCTGAATCAATTTGGGACTTTGGGTACTTTTTTAAAAAATGATATTAAACTCATCAAAAGAAATAAAAGGTCAAAAACCACTATAGTAATGAGTGTAATCTTCTTATTCTACGGATTGATTTTTTTCGGAAATACCCATCAGCCGCCTGCTATGCAAATTTTTGCTGGAATATTTGTTTCAGGAGGATTTCTGTTTGTTTTTGGGCAGTTTGTGCCAAGTTGGGATAGTTCATATTATCAATTAATGATGACACAGAATATTCCGTATAGAGGTTATATTACCGCAAAATGGTGGCTTATTGTAATTGCTACTTTTATTTCTACAATTCTGGCTTCTTTTTATCTTTTGTTTGGGTGGGAAGTCTATCTAATTATTGTAGTAGGAGCAATTTATAATATAGGAGTCAATTCTCATTTGGTGCTTTTAGGAGGCGCTTTTACCAAAACACCAATCGATTTAAGTAATGCTGGAGGAGCTTTTGGAGATAAAAAAGCATTCAATGTAAGCGCTATGCTTTTGTCCCTACCAAAAATATTTTTGCCATTATTATTGTATTGGCTTGGATTACGTTACGCAGATAAATCTGTAGCATTAAGTTTGGTTGCAGGAGCAGGAGTCTTAGGGTTTATCTTTAAAGAAAAAGTATTTTCATTAATAGAAAGAAGATACAAAATTGAGAAATACAGTACGATAAGTGCTTATAAACAAAAGAGTTAATTAGAAAATGAATCAATTTGGATTAATATAAAATCTGAAATCAACAATCTAAAATTATTATGATACAAGTAAATCAGCTTTCAAAAATATATAACGGAACTACAGTTTTAAACATTAGTAATTTAGAAATTCCAAAAGGGCAAAGTTTTGGCTTGGTGGGAAATAATGGAGCAGGCAAAACAACATTTTTCAGTTTGCTTCTGGATCTTATTCAGCCTTCAACTGGATACATAAAAAGTAATAATATTCAAGTAAATACTAGTGAGAACTGGAAATCTTTTACGGGATCTTTTTTAGATGAAAATTTCCTTATCGGATATTTGACTCCAGAAGAATATTTCTATTTTATCGGAGATTTACGAAATCAGAACAAAGCAGATATTGATGCATTGTTGGCAAAACATGAAGAGTTTTTTAATGGAGAAATTTTAAAGAACAAAAAATACCTTCGTGATCTATCTAAAGGAAACCAGAAAAAAGTGGGGATTATTGCAACGCTTATTGGTAATCCTGAAGTAGTAATTTTAGACGAGCCATTTGCAAATCTGGATCCAACTACAGTTAGTCGATTAAAAAAAATTATTAGAGAATTAGCTGATGATCCAAATGTAACGGTTTTAGTTTCAAGCCATGATTTACAGCATACTGTAGAGGTTTGCGATAGAATTGTTGCGCTTAATAAAGGCGAGATCGTAAAAGATATTCAGACTTCAAAAGAGACCTTACAAGAACTAGAATTATTTTTTGCTGTGTAAGAATTTCTATATTTCAAAAAGAAGCGTATTTTTACAAGTGATTATACTAAAATTAGTTTTTAGTAGTTATGTGTTTTAAACTCTTTTCTATTGAAAAAGAATACTCTTAAATATAGTTTTATTCCCATTTTTTTATTCTTTTTGATAGCTTGTTCTACCAAAAAAAATACTTTTTTGGCTCGAAGTTCTCACTCGATTGGGACAAAATATAATATTCTTTATAATGGCGGAATTGGTCTTGATAAAGGCCTAAAGTCAATTCAGGCCAATAACGAAGATAATTTTTGGAAACAGCTGCCAATTGAAAAAATGCAGTTTGATGAAAATTTTTCTGAAGGCGAAAAAGCAAAAAATCCTGATTTTGAAAAGGCTGAAACCAAAGCTACAAAAGCCATTCAGAAACACTCCATGAATATTGGAGGAAGAGAAAGAAACTGGCAGATTGATGAAGCTTATCTTATGCTTGGAAAAGCAAGATATTACGATCAGCGTTTTATCCCAGCAATTGAGGCATTCAACTATATTTTATACAAATATCCAGAAAGCAATAATATTTATACCGCAAAAATCTGGCGCGAAAAAACCAATATGCGCTTAGGCAATGATGCAATTGCTCTTAAAAACATCAAACTTTTACTTAAAAAGACAGATTTAGATAAACAGACTTATGCTGATGCCAACGCGCTTTTGGCAGAAGCTTTTTTAAATCTGGAACAAAAGGATAGCGCTGTTTCTAGACTTAGAGTGGCTGAACAATTTACAAAAAGTAGTGAAGAACGCGCAAGATATCGTTTTATCCTTGGGCAAATGTATCAGGCAGAAGGAAAACGTGACAGCGCGATTTATTTCTATGACGCTGTTATTGATTTAAATAGAAAGGCAGATCGTAAGTACATGATGCACGCTTACGCGAAAAAAGCACAGATGTTTGATTATGAAAATGGTAATCAGGATTTGTTTATTGAAGCCTATAATAAGCTGGTAGAAAATCGAGAGAACCGTCCTTATTACGATATTTTATTTTATGAAATGGGAGTTTTCTTTGATAAGAATAAAGATCAAGAAAATGCACTTCTATTTTACAATAAATCTTTAGGCAGAAAATCAAAAGATCCTTATTTGATGGCTTCGGCTTATAGAAACATTGGAAATATGTATTTTAAAAATACAGATTATACAATGGCTGCCAAGTATTATGACAGTACTTTGGTAAAACTGGATCCAAAAACCAGAGAGTTTGCTTTTATAGAAAAAAACAGAAAAAATCTTGATAATGTAATTAAATACGAGGGTATTGCAAAACGCAACGACAGTATTATTAAAATATACAACCTGCCACCAAACGAAAAGAAAGATTATTTCGAAAATTATATTGCTGAGCTTAAAAAGAAGGACGAAGCAAAAAGACTTTTAGAGGAAAAAGAAAAAGAAAGATTGGCGAATATTGATCGAAATTCGCAAGCAGATTTTTCAGGAAATGGAGCCGTTAACCCTAATTCTTTAGGTAAACCAGCAGAACCAGAAGGAATTGGTATGCCTCCTGGCGGTAACGATAATGGAAGCACATTTTATTTTTATAATCCTACAACAGTAGCTTATGGAAAACTGCAATTTAAAAAAATGTGGGGAAGCAGAACTTTGGGTGGAAATTGGAGATTGGCGGGAGTACGATCTGCAAACGATGCCGTAATGAATGACACTATCAATACAAAAGAAGTTGCCAATGCGTTGAAAGATACAATAGTTCCTGAAAAATATACGGTAGCTTATTATGTAGAAAAGCTTCCAACTTCACAAGCTGCAATGGATAGTATTGGTAAAGAGCGCAATTTTTCATACTATCAATTAGGACTTATATACAAGGAGAAGTTTAAAGAATATAATCTGGCTAGCGACAAACTGGAACAATTGCTTAAAAATAATCCTGAAGAAAAACTGGTACTGCCATCGATGTATAATTTGTACAAAATTTATCAGATTACAAATCCAGCAAAAGCAGAAGCTATAAAAGCAGAGATTTCTTCAAAATATCCAGATTCGAGATACGCTCATATTTTAAATAACAAAGAAGACGATCCAAGTTCTAATCCCGATAAAGAATATCAGAAATGGTATAAACTTTTTGAAGAGGAAAAATTTGATGAAGTCTTAGCCAATGTTGATAATCTGATTAACCAATATTCGGGAGATGACATTGTATCTAAATACGAATTACTAAAAGCCAATACTTTAGGAAAAGTAAATGGTCTAGAAGCCTATAAAAAAGGACTTGAAAATGTAGCAGACAATTACCCAAATAGTGAAGAAGGTAAAAATGCTAGAGAAATTCTAGAGAAACAAATTCCTGTTTTGGAGAAACTTAGTTTCACAACAACCGATACTAAAAACTGGAAAATCTTATATCGTATTTCTAACAGCGATACAAAAGCAGTTAAAAGAATTGAAGAAGCAATCCGAGTATTTTTATTAGTTGAAAATTACGAAAGATTGACAACATCTCTGGATAAATACAATAAAACAGAAAGTTTTGTAGTTATTCATGGTTTAAAATCTGAGGCTTATGCAAATGATATTGCAGGAGTTTTCAGAGACGATAAAAAATATAAAATCCCAGATCAAGCAATAATAATATCAAATGATAATTACAAGATCGTTCAGATCAAAAAGAATTTAGACGCATACTTGACCCCGAAAACCCCTTAAAAATCTTAACCGCCATGTTTGAAAAAGTAAAGAAAAATGGAACTGAACAATTAGGAAGAACAAATAGAATTGTTGAAGGAACATCAATAGTTGGAGATATAGTCTCAAAAGCCGATTTTAGATTAGACGGCGAATTGATCGGAAACTTTACTTCGCAAGGCAAAATAGTGATTGGGGCCAAAGGAGCCGTTAAAGGAGAAATAATTTGTAATAACGCTGATATAGAAGGAGAATTTCATGGAAAAATAAAAGTTCTGGAAACCCTTAATATTAAATCGACTGCCCAAATACACGGAGAAGTGGCTGTAGGAAAACTTTCGATAGAGCCAGGAGCCGATTTCACAGCAACCTGTACGATGCTTGCTCATTCGAATCCTGTAATCATGCTAGAAGATGGAAAAGGAACCGAATAATAATAGGAGAAATAAATGGCTCGCATTTATTAACATTCCTTTTCAAATGGGAGTCATTATTTTTGTATTCTCTTATTTCGGGACTTGGCTTGACGAAGAACATCCGAGCCCGAAAGTTTATTATAATACCATTTTTGTACTAGTCGGAGTTGGAGTTGCATTATATAATGTAATCCGACAAGTAAATGATATCAATAAAACAAAGTAGTTTGTATGTAAAACGTCTTGAGATAAAAGTTGCATCTTTGCACAAAAATTATTTCAAATGCTTTCAAAAAATTACAAACCGTTTTTTTATTTGTTCGGCCTTGCTTTAGGAACTTATATTATTCATAAAGCAATTTTTTTCTTTAGTGAAATTAGTAAGGAGAATTTTCATTACAGTTTAGAATTACTATATTTTTCTTTCTTCGCCATTTCGTCTTTATTATACCTTATATTATTAGTAGTTAAAAAGAAAAATTTTGAAATCGTCGGAATGACGTTCCTATTCGGAACTTTTACGCAAATGTTATTAGCCTATTTAGTTCTGCAGCCAATTTTAAAAAATCAAACAGGGGAAACCAATGTTGAAAAAGTCAGTTTTTTTATAACATTTGTGCTGTTTTTGTTATTTCAGACGCTTTTAACTGTCCGATTATTAAATGAAAAGCCTTAAAATAACAATTCTTTAAAACAAGGTTTAAAAATAATTTTTCATATCCTTTTGAATATTAATAAAAAATGTACCTTTGCACCAAATTTTAGAAACGTAAAAAAATAAGATTTTCCAAGATATGGTGATTTCAAACAAACCACTCAGCTTTATTCTTGCTGCTTTTGTAGCTTCTCTACCGATTATGGGTTTTGCAAATCCAGAGAATGACTCGACGCATGTACAAACTGAAACTGCTCACGAAGAGAAAGTAGTTTCACATAATGCTCACGAAGAGGGAGAGCATGTTGCTCTTGACCCAAAGGCAAAAGTGGATGCATTTATTGATCACCACTTACAGGATTCTCATGACTTTGTTTTCTTTTCGGATGAAAAAGAAAATAAACACTACGGTTTTCCATTACCAGTTATTTTAATTGATGGTGGTTTAAAAATTTTCTCTTCTTCAAAATTACACCACGGAGAAGAAGTTGCAGAAGTTGATGGTAGCTACTACAAATTAGTTCACGGTAAAATTTACAAAACAGATGCTGCTGGAACAATCAACTTTGATGAGCATGGTCATCCATCAAATGAAAAACCATTAGATTTTTCAATTACTAAAAATGTTGTTTCAATGCTTTTCGTATCAGTATTATTATTATTAATGTTTACTGGTTTAGCAAGATCATACAAAAAAGGACCAATCCCAACTGGATTCGGTAGAGTTTTAGAACCATTAGTAATTTTCATCAGAGATGAAATTGCTGTTCCAAATATTGGAGAGAAAAAATACCGTAAATATATGGGTTACCTATTGACTGTGTTTTTCTTTGTTTGGATCTTAAACTTATTAGGAATGACTCCGCTAGGAATCAACGTAACAGGAAATATTGCTATTACAGTTTGTTTAGCGGCCTTTACATTTATCATTACTCAATTTAGTGCAAACAAAGATTATTGGGGGCACATCTTCTGGATGCCAGGAGTGCCAGTTCCAATGAAAATTATCTTAGCTCCGATTGAGGTTTTAGGAACATTAACAAAACCATTTGCATTATTAATTCGTTTGTACGCAAACATTACTGCAGGTCACGTAGTAATTATGAGTTTAATTGCAATGATTTTTGTTGGAAAAAATTTAGCGGCAGATTTGCCAATCTCATTAGGATTGACATTGTTTATCTCTGTTATTGAAATTTTGGTTGCATTTTTACAAGCGTTTATCTTCACAATGTTATCATCATTGTTTATAGGTATGGCTGTTCAGGATCATGATCACGCTCACCACCATGAAGACGAAACTGCGATTATTTAATTAGAAGTTTAATTTTATATATAAATACTTATGGGAACAATTCCAACTTTAGTAGGTGCTGGTTTAGTAGTAATCGGTGCAGGTTTAGGTTTAGGTAAAATCGGTGGATCTGCTATGGACGCTATTGCTCGTCAGCCAGAAGCTGCTGGTAAAATCCAAACTGCGATGATCATTATCGCTGCTTTATTAGAAGGTTTAGCATTCGCTGCTTTAATCTTAGGAAAATAATAAAGAAAAAAATAACAGCATCTTTAACGGTTGGTTAAAGATGTTGTTACTTTAAAAAAGAAATTAAATATTTAATATAGTTATATAAAATGGATAAGTTAATTAACGATTTTTCATTCGGATTATTCTTCTGGCAAGCTTTAATCTTGGTAATATTAATTTTGCTTTTGGTAAAATTTGCTTGGAAACCAATTATGGAATCTATTACTGCAAGAGAAGAAGGTATTAAAAATGCATTACTTTCTGCTGAAAATGCAAAGAGAGAAATGGAAAACTTACAAGCTGACAATCAAAGAATTTTGAATGAAGCTCGTGCTGAACGTGACGCGATGTTGAAAGAAGCTCGCGAAATGAAAGAGAAAATGATTGCTGATTCTAAAAACGAAGCACAAGAAGCAGGTCAAAAAATGATTGATCAAGCTAAAGCGGCTATCGAAAGTGAAAAGAATGCTGCAATGGCAGAATTGAAATCTCAAGTTTCTTCTCTATCATTAAGTATTGCTGAGAAATTATTGAAAGAAGAATTATCTAACAAAGAATCTCAAACTAAATTAGTAGAGAAAATGTTAGGTGACATAAAGTTAAACTAAGATTATGGCAGGTACAAGAGCAGCAATTCGTTATGCAAAAGCAATTCTGGACTTAGCAAACTCTAAAGGTGTTGCCGAAGCTGTAAATAACGATATGAAATCAATTGCAAATGCAATTGAGACAAATACAGAATTGAGTACATTTATTCAAAACCCAACAACAACTGTTGAAGTTAAAGAAAGTGCTCTTTTAGAAGTTTTTGCAAATGTAAATGGAGTAACAAAAGGATTGTTCCGTTTATTATTTGAAAATAAAAGATTTGAAATTCTAGATGCAATTGCAGTAGAATACAATAAATTATTTGATGAAAACAACGGAGTTGAAGTAGCGAAAGTTACAACAGCAATCCCAATGGATGCAGCTTTAGAAGCTAAAGTTTTGGCAAAAGTTGCAACTTTATCAGATAAAAAAATTACAATTGAAAATGTAGTAGATCCTTCAATTATTGGTGGATTTATTTTGAGAATAGGAGATAATCAGTACAACGCTTCAGTTGCTAACAGATTACAAGTATTAAAAAGAGAGTTAACCCAAAACTAAATCTAACCTATGAAGAATTTTTTAATTTTATTTGTTTTCTGTATATCATTTCTATCGTTTGGTCAAAAGATCAAAGAAGATGATAACAAAATTTTATTCGATGGTACTGCAATTGCTAAGGTCGATAAAGATAAAACTGGTACACAATTTACGTATACATCATTAGATGGTTCGACAGGGATTGTTGCCAATTTGAAAACACATAAAATTGATGCTCAAAATTCTAAAAGCTGGTTAGTAGTTACGAATTTAGATGGGTCTAAAAAAACAGAGGTAAACTTTGAGTTATTGTCTTTTACATTAAATTATAAAAAAGCGATAGCAGAGCTTCTTGCTAAAAAGTATACAATTTTCACTGCAAAAGGTATTGAAAATCTTGATGCTTTTTTTGCTGAAGAACGCCCTAGTATTTCTGCAGAAATAGAAAAAGTAAAAGAAGCAGGTAAAGTTGATGCTAAACAATTAGCCACTTTAAATTACCAAATTCATACAGCTGAAAAATTAGTTTTTTCTGGTGAAGTTCCTGAAGATGCTTTTACGTCAAAATATAGTGATGCAGAGCGTAAAGAGTTTATGTCTAAAGTGGTAGCAAAGTATGTTGTTTCTTGGAAACAAGATTCATCTCCTTATCCAGTTTTGAATGTTGATATTTTGTCATTAAGCGGAAGATCTTTGGTTAAAGCTGTGGATAGAGGAGGAAAAATGGTAGTAGCTTTGACTGAGTCAAGCAAAACATTTACTTATGCACCATCTTTCGAATATACAAGCAGAAGCAGCGCAGCTGATACTGAAAGATTAGTTAAAGAAGTTGTAGATAACTCGTATTTAAATGGTCAAAAATTTATGACCTTAAGTGAGGCTGAAGTACTTTTAAGTGCTAAAAATGCTGACAAGATGGCTAAATATGAGGAAGCTAAGAAAAATTCAGCTAATATTTTTGATAAAAAAGGATATGCTATTGATCCAAAAGGTGAAAAAACTGAAGGAAAAGTAACTATTGATTTTGAAAGAATAGCTGCTCCAAAATCTAGCAATGGAATGGTAGATTTAGATGGCGGTGGGGATGGAAAACTGGTAACGGTTTTTGGTCCTAACGAAAAAGGAAATTTAAGAACATTCAATTTCAAAGCAAAAGAAAACGTGATGTTTGGTGTCTATAATGATGACAATACAGAAACAAAATATAGAGCTCTTTTGGTAAAAATTGAAAATGTTGCGCCAAAAGACAACACAGCTCTTGATTTAGGAGCTTTAGCGGGAGTGTCTTTAGCTTCTGCATCTTGGAAGTATTTTAAAGAAGTACAAGTTACAGATAAGATGAGTATCTATCAGGATATACCATCAAATACTTATGTAATTAAAGTACCAAATCAAGAAAAAGGATTTCAGATTTTAGTAAAAAAAGGTAAAGAAGATAAATTTTTAAGTAAGTTAAAAGAATATGTAGGAGATTCTGTTGGTAGTAGTGATTTGGAAAAAATTGACTACAGCAATTTGGAGGGCTTAAAAAATCTAGTTGATTTATATTCTAATTTTAAATAAAAGTAAAAGTAGGTAAAAATAATAATTATGGCGGAAATCAAACCTGCTGAAATTTCAGCAATATTAAGAAAGCAAGTAGAAGGTTTTGAATCTGGTGCTACGCTAGAAGAAGTAGGAACAGTACTTCAAGTTGGAGACGGTATTGCTCGTGTTTACGGGCTGTCTAATGTACAATATGGAGAGTTAGTGGAATTTGATAACGGTATGGAAGGTATCGTATTGAATCTTGAAGAGGATAATGTTGGGGTTGTATTATTAGGACCATCGACTGGACTTAAAGAAGGATCTACTGCAAAAAGAACTCAACGTATTGCTTCTCTTAAAGTAGGTGAGCAAATGGTAGGGCGTGTTGTTAACACTCTTGGTTTTCCAATTGATGGAAAAGGACCAATCGGTGGAGACTTATACGAAATGCCTTTAGAAAGAAAAGCACCTGGAGTTATCTTCCGTCAGCCAGTAACTGAGCCATTACAAACAGGAGTAAAAGCAGTTGATGCTATGATCCCAGTTGGTCGTGGACAGCGTGAGCTTGTAATCGGTGACCGTCAAACAGGTAAATCAACTGTTTGTATCGATACAATCTTAAATCAAAAAGAATTCTACGATGCAGGAAAACCTGTATTCTGTATATATGTTGCAATTGGACAAAAAGCTTCAACTGTGGCAGGAATTGCAAAAATGTTAGAAGAAAAAGGAGCAATGGCTTATACAGTTATTGTTGCTGCTAATGCTTCTGATCCAGCTCCGATGCAAGTTTATGCTCCATTCGCTGGTGCTGCTATTGGAGAGTACTTCAGAGATTCTGGTCGTCCAGCTCTTATCGTTTATGATGATTTATCTAAACAAGCTGTTGCTTACCGTGAGGTTTCTCTTTTATTAAGAAGACCACCGGGACGTGAGGCTTATCCTGGAGACGTTTTCTACTTACACTCTCGTTTATTAGAGCGTGCTTGTAAAGTAATCGCTGATGATGGTATCGCTAAAAACATGAACGATTTACCAGATTCTATCAAATCTATCGTAAAAGGTGGTGGTTCATTAACTGCTTTGCCAATTATCGAAACTCAAGCTGGTGACGTTTCTGCATATATCCCAACAAACGTAATTTCTATTACTGATGGTCAGATTTTCCTTGATGGAGATTTGTTCAACTCTGGGGTTCGTCCTGCAATTAACGTAGGTATCTCTGTATCTCGTGTTGGAGGTAATGCACAGATTAAATCAATGAAAAAAGTTTCTGGAACTTTAAAATTAGATCAAGCTCAATTCCGTGAATTAGAAGCTTTCGCTAAATTTGGTTCTGACTTGGATTCTGTTACTTTAAACGTAATTGAAAAAGGAAAAAGAAATGTTGAAATCTTGAAACAAGGTTTAAATGACCCTTATCCTGTTGAAAACCAAGTTGCAATTATTTACGCTGGATCTAAAAACTTATTGAGAAATGTTCCTGTAAATAAAGTAAAAGAATTTGAAGCTGATTTTATCGCTTACTTAAACAGTAAACATAAAGATACGCTTAACGCGTTGAAAGCTGGTAAATTAGATGACGCTATTACAGATGTTATTGAAAAAGCAGCAAAAGAAGTTTCAGCAAAATATAACTAATTAGATAATTGATAAATTAGATAATTAGAAAATATTCCAACATTATTCTAATTATCTAATTTAAAAATTGTCACATTTTCTAATTAATAGATGGCAAATTTAAAGGAAATCCGTAATAGAATTACTTCCGTTTCATCGACGATGCAGATTACATCGGCTATGAAAATGGTTTCTGCTGCAAAGCTGAAGAAAGCACAAGATGCAATCACTGCAATGCGTCCTTATGCCGAGAAATTAACGGAGTTATTGCAAGATCTTTCTGCGACACTCGAAGGTGAAGTAGGAGGAGATTACACTACACAACGTGAAGTAAAAAAAGTATTGTTAGTAGCTATAACTTCAAATAGAGGTTTATGCGGTGCTTTCAATTCAAATATTATTAAAGAGATTAAAAACCGTACTGATTTTTATGCTGGAAAGCAAGTTGATGTTTTTGCTATTGGTAAAAAAGGAAACGATGCTTTAAGCAAAACTCATAAAGTTCACGGTCATCATAATGCAATTTTTGACCATTTGACATTTGAAAATGTTGCTGGAATTGCAGATGATTTGACACAAAAGTTTTTAACTGGAGAATACGATAGAATTGAGTTAGTTTACAATCAGTTTAAAAATGCTGCAACTCAAATTGTTCAAGTAGAACAGTTCTTACCGTTAGCTCCTATTAGTACTGGTGTAGCGGCTTCTTCTGGAGATTACATTTTTGAACCAGGAAAAGAAGATATTGTGTTGACTTTAATCCCTAAGTCTTTAAAAACACAATTGTATAAAGGAATCCGTGATTCATTTGCTTCTGAGCATGGAGCACGTATGACTGCAATGCACAAAGCAACAGATAACGCAACTGAATTAAGAAACCAATTGAAATTAACTTATAACAAAGCTCGTCAGGCTGCGATTACAAGTGAGATTTTGGAAATTGTTGGTGGAGCAGAAGCTTTAAATGGATAATAGTAGTTCCATTACTATATAAAAGAAAAGCCAGCGTTAGCTGGCTTTTCTTTTATTGGAAGTTTCATTCTTTTTTAAAAATAACTTTTATAAAATGGTGATTCTCAAATTACTATTAAGTTGAGAATCACTACCATTTTATAAAAATAGACAGATTGACTCTGTGTGCTTTGTCTTTCATGGGAACAAACTAGCTTTATTAATCCCAATGCTCTGTTTTTTTAAGGGTTACAATACAGCAGAATCAATCCCTTGTGCTTTGTCTTTTGTGGGAACAAACAAGCTTTATCAGTCCCAGTGCTCTGTTTTTATTAGGGTTACATTACAGCTGAATCAATCCCTTATGCTTTGTCTTTTATGGGAACAAACAAGCTTTATTAGTCCCAGTGCTTTCTTTTTTTTGAAGGGTTGCATTTAGCTTTCCCAATCCCTTTGTAACAAATTTAAAAAAAGACTGTTAAAAAAATGTTACATAATTTTCATGTGTATTTTATATATTTCACATGTTATGTTAAAAAATCGTGTAATTATTTGTAGGTAAGTAATTTAATGAAACATTACTGCTGTTTCTGTAGTTTTGTCCAGAGATTCCTCAGTTTTAGTCTGCGATCAGGAAGTTGTTAAAACAAATGCTTTTGTTTAAAACGGATAAAACCTGAATTTATTTTGTGTAGTTACAATTTAATGATTGTTAAATTAGTTAAATACATATGGACGATATGAATATGTAATTGATGCAGATTCTTTCATGATTATATTTTGAGTATTTTTGAATTCTATTTCATTTTTAAACAATGGCTTTACAGATAAAAGAGCTTATTACCATTGAAGATATGGCAGCTCAGATCAACACGATTCGTTTTTTATATCCAAATATATCTCTTGAAAAATATAAATCATTTCTTTCTGAAATGCTTCCGCATAATTACATTCAGATTGCGGTATTTGAAGATGAGATTTGTCTTGGACTTACCGGCTGTTGGTCGGCTACGAAACTTTGGACAGGAAAATATCTGGAGATTGACAATTTTGTTGTTAATCCGGAATATCGATCTAAAGGAATCGGAAAAATGCTTACCGATTATGTAGATAAAAAAGCCATAGAGTTAAATTGTAGTAGTATTGTTCTAGATGCATTTACAGGAAATTTTGGTGCTCATAGATTTTATTATAATCAAGGATATGTCCCGAGAGGATTTCATTTTGTGAAAATTTTAGACGAAAAGAAAATGACAGTTTAAAAACAATTAGAAGTTTTCTTTATTGCAACAACAAAAACGCCATTAAACAAAAGAAATGGTTATTTTTGTCTTACAAACATTATTAGAATTATATTTTGGGATTATATAAAAATCTATTCAAGCAAACGGCAATTTACGGACTGGCCACAGTTTTACCGAGAATGCTGAGTTTTTTATTAGTGAGATTGTATACAGGAATTTTGCCTACAGCTGAGTATGGTGAAGTTTCGATCGTATTGTCTTGGATGGTTTTCTTTAACGTAGTTCTTTCTTACGGAATGGAAACTGCCTTTTTTAGATTTTACAGCGCTGAAGAGGATAAGAAAAATGTAATCGCGACTTCTACTATTTCTATATTTTGGACTTCAATACTCTTTCTTTTCGCGGGGTTGATTTTTAGAAATACATTGGCAAATCTAGCCGAAGTAGATGTTCAATACATTACTTATACGGTATGGATTTTAGTTTTAGATGCATTGGTTTTAATTCCGTTCTCAAAACTTCGAGCCAATCAGAGACCTATGGTTTATGCGGCTATTAAAATTGGAAATGTTGTTATAAACTTATTGCTGAATATATTCTTTCTAATGTATCTTCCAAAATTGGCGGAAGCAAACCCGAATTCTGTTTGGGATAATTTATATGTTCAAAATTTCCAGATTGCTTATATTTTTATTGCAAACCTTTTAGCAAGTTTGGCGACATTTATTGTGCTGTCTCCAAATTATCTTTCGCTTGGACGAAAATTCGATCCTGTGCTTTGGAGGAAGATGATGAAATACGGACTTCCAATTTTAGTTGCCGGATTGGCCTTTGCTGTCAACGAACATTTCGATAAAATTCTACTTGGCTATTTGCTTCCTGAAAACTTAGCAAAGTCTGAAGTTGGAGCTTATTCTGCATGTTACAAATTAGGATTGTTTATGGTTCTTTTTGCAACAGCTTTTAGATTAGGGATAGAGCCTTTCTTTTTTAGTCATGCTAAAAATGAAAATGCACCACAGACTTATGCCGTTATCACCAAATATTTCGTGATTTTAGGATCATTGATTTTATTAGGTGTAATTGTTTTTGCAGATGTTTTAAAATATTTGCTATTAGACAACAAATCGTATTGGGAAGCCATGAAAGTTGTGCCATTAATTATTTTGGCAAATTTCTTCTTGGGTATTTACAACAATTTATCGGTTTGGTATAAACTGACAGACAAAACAAAAATCGGGGCTTACATTTCTATTGTTGGTGCAATCGTTACCTTGATTTTAAATTACCTTTTAATTCCGAAGTACAGTTATTACGGTTCTGCAATTGCAACCATTTCTGCTTACGGAAGTATGATGCTTATTTCTTATGTTTTAGGAAATAAATATTATCCGATTCCTTATGACATGAACAAGATTGGTGCTTATTTAGGCGTTTCAATAGTATTTTCAATAATCTCATTTTACGGATTTAGAGAAAAATATTATGTTGGAATTCCGCTTCTTTTAATCTTTATGTATATGGTTTACCATTTTGAAAAAGATACTATAAAAGGAATAATGAGGAGAAAATAAGACGTTTTAAGAAAAACTATATTTAAAAATGAAAATTCAAATTATCAATAAATCGCAGCACGATTTACCAAATTACGAAACGATTGCTTCTGCAGGAATGGATCTGCGTGCCAATATTATAGAACCTATTACGTTAAAACCTTTAGAAAGAACAATTGTAAAAACGGGACTTTTTATTGAATTGCCAATTGGTTACGAAGCACAAGTAAGACCAAGAAGCGGACTGGCGGCAAAAAAAGGAGTAACTGTTTTAAATTCGCCAGGAACTGTTGATGCAGATTACAGAGGAGAAATCGGAGTAATTTTAGTAAATTTATCTAATGACGATTTTGTAATCGAAAATGGAGAGCGAATTGCACAGCTGATTATTGCAAAACACGAAAGAGCTGAATGGATAGAAGTTGAAACACTTTCTGAAACATCAAGAGGTGAAGGAGGCTTTGGAAGCACTGGAGTAAAATAATAAAAAAACAAAGACCAAACCCAATGAAGATTTTTGAAGATCTTCTCATAAAATCAAATAAAGAATGAAAATAATTGTGCCAATGGCAGGCCGAGGATCAAGATTGAGGCCTCATACATTGACGGTTCCGAAACCGTTAATTCCAGTTGCAGGAAAATCGATTGTACACCGTTTAGTTGAAGATATTGCCAAAATATTAAAAGAACCAATTGAAGAAGTTGCTTTTATTTTAGGAGATGAAGCGTTCTTTGGAGATGATGTTGTAGCAAGTTTAAAAGATCTAGCAAAAGGATTAGGAGCAAAAGCTTCAATCTATCGTCAAGATCAGCCGTTAGGAACTGGACATGCTATTATGTGTGCTAAAGATTCTTTGTCAGGACCAGCTGTAATTGCTTATGCAGATACTTTAATTAGAGCTGATTTCGAATTGGATCCAGAAGCAGATGCTGTAATTTGGGTAAAACAAGTAGAGCAGCCAGAAGCTTTTGGTGTTGTGAAACTAAACCAAAATAATGAAATTATAGAATTGGTTGAAAAACCAAAAGCGTTTGTTAGCGATTTAGCTGTTATCGGAATTTATTATTTTAAAGAAGTTGGAATTCTAAGAAATGAACTTCAAAATGTTTTGGATAATAATATTCAGAATGGTGGAGAATACCAGATTAATGATGGTATCAAAGCGATGATGGCAAATGGAAAAGTTTTCAAAACCGGAAGTGTTGATGAGTGGATGGATTGTGGTAACAAAGATGTTACGGTTGAAACCAATACAAGAATGTTAGGTTTTCTTCACAATGACGGAGAGCATTTAGTAGATTATGGTGTGACTTTAGAAAATTCAACTATTATTCCTCCTTGCTATATTGGAGAAAATGTTGTTTTGAAAAATACTACTATCGGTCCAAACGTTTCTCTTGGAAATGGATGCCATGTAACAGACAGTACAATCAAAAATAGTTTGATCCAGACGTATTCTCAAATTAAAAATGCTGCTTTAGATAATGCAATGATCGGAAACCATGTAAGTTACGATGGTAAATTTACAAGTATCAGTATTGGGGATTACGCTGTTTTAGAATAAAATAAAAATTAAGAAAGTTTCGTTTTGTTTAAAATGTAATTTTTACAGATGATAAAAAAAGGAGTTTTTACACTATTGGTTTTTGCTTTATTCAGCACATCATTTTCGGTTTTTGCTCAGACAGAACCCGAAGATATTGCTATGGCAACAGACGAATATCAAGACTCATTTTATGAATCATTAAAACAAAAAGGAATTGAAAATTATGATAAAGCCATTGTATCATTGGAGAAATGTATTAAACTTAAACCCAATGATGCAGTTGCTTATTTTGAATTAGGAAAAAACTATTTTTTGCTAAAAGAATATCAAAATGCGCAGACGGCTTTTGAAAAAGCTACACAGCTTGATCCTAAAAATAAGTGGTTCTGGCTCGGAATTTACGATGTAAGTTACGAGACAAAAAACTATCCTTTGGCAATTGAAATTATTCAAAAAATAATTGTTTTTGACGAAGAATATAAAGACGATTTGATTTCGTTGTACATGATTACGAATCAGTATGACAAAGCATTGACAGCGATTAATGAGATGAACGATAAGTTCGGAAAATCTTCTGATCGCGAAATTTATAAAGCGCAGATTTTATCTCAAGGGAAATATCAGAATGCAGAAATTGATAATTTGATTCAGCAGATTAAAAAAGATCCAAAAGAAGAATCAAATTATTTGAATCTCATTCTTTTATATTCAAAGAATAATGAAAACGAAAAATCGCTTGAAGTAGCAAAACAGCTGGCCAAAGAAATTCCAAATTCAGAATGGGGGCAGGTGAGTTTGTTTAAAACTTACTTAGATGCCAATCAGGCAGATAAAGCTATAAAATCGATGAATGTGATTTTAGCAAGCTCAAAAATCGATTCAAAAATCAAACACAGAACTTTGAATGAATTTTTGATTTATGTAAATAAAAATCCACAGTATTCTGCCGATTTAGAAAAAGCTATTTCGTATTTTGATAATGATAAGAATGTCGATGTTGCCAAAGAAATTGGAAAATTTTATCATAGCAAAGGACAATTTGAAAATGCCATTAAATATTATGAAAAAGATTTAAAGGCTAATTCAGATACTGATCTTGAAACCAATATGTTATTGCTGGATACCTATGCTCAAGCAAAACAATACGAGCCAATGACGAAAAGAGCTATGATGCTGATTGAAGTTTATCCGAGTCAGGCTCAGTTTTATTATTATGCTGGTTTAGGAAGTAATCAGATGAAACAATTTAAAAATGCAAAAACCGTCTTAGAAATGGGTCTTGATTATGTAGTGGATGACGTAAAATTAGAATCAAATTTTAATATTCAGCTAGGAGAGGCTTACAATGGATTAGGAGACGCAAAGAAAAAAGAGGAATACTTTTTGAAGGCAAGTGAAGTATTAAAAAAGAAAAAATAAAATTTAGATGAAAAAATATATATCAATACTAGTATTGTCTATTGCCGTAATTTCATGCAAATCCAAAGCAGTAGCGGTACAAGGAAATACAAGCCAGTCAATTGTAGAGAAAGAAGACAAAAAAGTAATCGAAAAACATTACAACAACAAGTTAGATTTTTCGACTTTGTATATAAAAGCAAGTGCAAAATATGCTGATGAAAAACAAAGCCAAAATGTTACTGCCGAAATTAGAATCGAAAAAGACAAACAGATTTTAATAAGTGTACGTTTTTTAGGAATTACAATGGCTAAAGCTTTAATAACGCCTTCAGCAGTAAGTTATTACGAAAAAATGAACGGCACTTATTATGAAGGAGACTTTACAAGTTTGAGCAAATGGCTCGGAACAGATTTAGATTATTCTAAAGTTCAAAATCTATTGGTTGGAGAAGCTTTTGATGATTTAAGAAAAGGAAAATATACCCAGACTATTGTAGATAATCTTTTTAGATTGGACGAAGAAAAAGATGCCAATTTAAAAAAGACCTTTTTCTTAGATGGAGAAAAATATTTAATTCAGAAAGAAGAGATTTCGCAACCGTCTGAAAACAGAACATTACAAATTGCCTATTCTGATACTAAAAATTTTGATCAAGGGATACTGCCAACAAGTATAGAAATCAATGCCGTTCAGCCAAAAGGCAAAACAAGTATTAATTTGAATTATAACAATATTTCATTTAATGAAGAACTTTCTTTTCCGTATAGTGTTCCAAGCGGGTATAAAAAAGTTACAATTAAGTAAATTTGCAAAAATAAAAACAGAAACATGCCAAAATTTCTTCTAAGTCTAGTTTTAATTTGCGCCACCACATTTGTATGGGCGCAGGATTCGCAGCAAGAAAAACTGGAGCAGCGTAAAGCTCAAATTCAGCAGGAAATCAGAGATAACGAAAAGATGCTTCAATCTGTTCGAAAAAAAGAAAAATCTGCTGTGAATGAATATTTAATTCAGGCAAACAAAATTAAGCTTAAAGAGAAATTAATTAATACTACAGCAAAACAGGAAAGACTGATTGGTAATGATATGTATATTAATCAGGTTCAAGTAAATAAACTTAAAAAAGAACTAAAAGTTCTAAAAGAAGATTATGCTGAGATGATTTTAAAATCGTACAAAAGCCGTTCTGAGCAAAGCCGTGCAATGTTTATTTTATCTTCAGAAAGTTTTTTACAAGCTTATAAAAGAGCACAATATTTAAAACAATACACTGCTTTCAGAAAAAATCAAGGCCTTGAAATTCAGTCAAAAACAGCACAATTAGTTGATTTTAATGCTAAACTAGACGGGCAAAGACAAGTAAAAAAGAAGATAATTGCCGAAAATCAAAAGGAGAAAGTTACTCTTGAGGTGGAGAAAAAAGAGCAGCAAAAATTAGTTAATGCTCTTAAAAAAGATAAAAACAAAATTGCCGCAGATATTCGATCAAAACAAAATGAAGCTAAAAGAATTGACAAACAAATTGACCGTTTAATTCGTGAAGCTATTGCAGAAGCCAATAGAAAAGCAGCTGCAGAAAGAGCAAAAGCAAATCCAGGTTCTAGTGAAGCAAAAACGGCAACAGTTTCGTCTTCTAAAATTGCAATGACTCCAGAAGATAAAGTTTTGGCAGCTGATTTTAAAGCAAATAGAGGAAGATTACCGTGGCCAGTAGAAAAAGGATTTATTTCGCTTGGATATGGAGATCAGCCACACCCATTACATCCATCAATTACTGTTCATAATTCTGGAGTTGAAATTACTACAGAAGATGGTGCAAGTGCTAGAGCAGTATTTGCGGGAGAAGTTTCTAAGGTTATCGTTTTGTCTCCAGTAAATAAAGCAGTTGTAATTCAGCACGGAGACTTTTTTACCGTATATCAAAACTTAAGTTCAGTTTCTGTTAGTCAGGGAGATAAAGTGACGATTAAACAAAATATTGGAAAAGTAAGAACAAGTGGAGATACAGGAAAAACAATTATTAAATTCTTGATTCTTCAAAATACATCAAATAATAATCCGGAAGGATGGCTGCAAAGCAGATAAATCTATCCTAAAGATTACTCTAAAAAAATCCTTTTCATCAATTCGATGAAAAGGATTTTCTGTTTTAGTTACTTGTATTATCAGGATTTTGAATTAGTGCAGGATTAGAATCTAAATCATATCGCGGAATTTTAAATAAGAAATTTTTAGAAGGTACAAACTGTAAAGGATTGTTTACGTACATATTAATTCCGTTATCATTTCCATATTTCACGTGTTCTGAAACATTTTTTCCAATTCTATTAGTTCTTAATTCATCAAAGAACAATAATCCTTCTCCAACAAACTCCCATCCTCTTTCTTTATAAATAGCATCAGCAAATTGTTCTTTATTTAATCCTGGAGCTAGATCTGGCAGTTTTGCTCTGTTTCTTATTCTGTTTACATAAGCATACGCCGCTGCAGGACCATTAATTTCATTTTCTGCTTCGGCATAATCTAGTAATACATCGGCATAACGAATGACATAAGAATTTGCCTGAGGTTTTTTTAGTGAAGCAGAACTTTCGGTTCTATCATAAAATTTCAGATTTCCGGGCGAAGCTGTTTTCCATCCTTTAGATCCGGGAAAGAAACCTTTATCTGTTGAAACAAATTCTATGGTTTGTAAAATATGACTTGAATTTCCTTTTTCAGTAACATTTACTTTTGTTAAAAAACTGCCTTCTTTTCTCGTATCATCATTGCTATAAGATAGATAATGCTGTATTGAGGGGCCAAATCTGTGATACATATAACAGCCCAGTGTCGTCTCGGTTATATTTACGCCAAACATAACATGGTTATTATTATATTCATTTTCGACACCACCATATTGCATTTCAAAAACAGATTCGATGCCATTTTTGTTATTGATATTCCACCAAAACCATAGATCCTTAAAATTGGATTGTAAATCATATTGACCAGATTGAATAACTTTTGTGGTGTAATCTTTAGATTTTTGAAAAAAGGCTTTATCTCCTGTCATGCTTCCTCGGGTAAGGTATAAATCTCCAAGTAAAGCTTGCGCAGCTCCTTTTGAAGCTCTCCAAATGTTGTCACTTTGATAACCAGATTTTTGAGGCAAATTTTCTTCTGCATATTCAAGATCAGCAACAATGTATGCATAAGTTTCCTCTGTTGTTTTTCTAGGTATCGCTAAATTTTTTAAACCTTCTGTAAATGTTTCAGGAATTGGAACTCCTCCGTACATGCGTACTAAATTGTAGTAAGTTGCGGCTCTTAAAAAACGAGCTTCGGCAAAATATCTCTTTTTGAGAGTTTCGTCCATTTCAACATCAGCACCGCGGCCAATAACCAAATTTGCTCTGTTGATAATGTTGTAAGCGTCATCCCAGTTTGTAATTACCATTTTATCTGCATTATTCATATCTGACCAAACATTCCAAAGTTGGGCATCGTCTTTTGCATAAGCAGGCGAACCAAATTCGGTTAACACCTCCAAGTACATGATATATTTGTAATTGCCATTAAAACCGTTTTGATAGCCATCATAAACACTGACCAATGCAGTATTCAATTCGTCTGCATTTTTATAGTAATTACTAGGCGAAAGGAAAGTATACGGTTCTTCTGCTAAATCGGTGCACTGTGAAAAAAGCATTAGTGCACAACCTGAAAAGATATATTTTAGAATTTTCATTAGTATAGATTTTTAGAATTAAAATTTTGCAGTAAAACCAACAAGCATTGTTTTTACATACGGAGAAGTTACATTTCCACTTTCAGGATTATAGCCCCTGTGGTTTGCTATATTGATAAAGTTCTGGGCATTCAAATACACGTTTAATTGTTTTACCCAATCGACACTTTTGATTACGTTAGATAAATTGTAAGCCAACTTAATATTCTTTACTACAAAATAGTTCCAGTCTCCGTTTGTACGATCCGACAGATATACATCTTTAGCGCCCGCTCTAGGAAAATTTCCAGATGAATTTGTTGGACTCCACATTCTGTCATAAGCATATTGCGTCGGGATATAATTTCTGTTCTGAATCTGATTTTCGCCAAAAATCATGTAATTATTATCTTCATCAGAAGCCAATCCTGTTGCTCCTTGTCCGTAAATATCTAATGTCAAATTCTTATAGCTTAGATTGGTTGATATTCCGTAAAAGAAATCAGGAGAAGTTGTGCCAATATTTACGTAATCATCATTGTTAATGATTTTGTCATTGTTTTTGTCAACATACATTTCTTCTCCAAGCTGTGCGGTAGGACGTATTTGCTGATAAGCCGTCAGCTGTTCCTGAGTTTTAATGATACCAGCAGATTCTCTAGCCCAAACACTATTTACAGGCTGGCCCACAATTAGATATTTAGCAATTCCAGCAGAAGAACTTCCAACATTTATGCGACTTACATCTCCATAAAGACTCACAATTTCGTTTTTGTTTTTAGAGAAATTACCGCCTATATCCCATTTAAGATTTGAATCTATTACTTTGACGCGTGCAGTAACTTCAAAACCAATGTTTTTGACTTCGCCAATATTTTGAAGCATGCTCGAGTAACCAGAAGTTGTAGGAATCGGAACGTTGTATAAAAGATCTGAGGTTTGTCTTTGATAAAAATCTAAATTCAAGTCAAGTCTTTTCCATAAGCTTAAATCGATACCTGCGTTGTACTGAATGTTGCGTTCCCATTTTAGATCTGGATTTCCAATTGTCTCCACAAATCCAAAAATCGGATTGTTTTCGTATACATAATTTGCTTTAACAAGTTTAGACAAAGATTGATAATTACCAATTTCTTGATTACCCGTAACTCCATAACTTGCTCTTAATTTTAAAGCCGAAATTACAGAACTATTTTTAAGAAAGTTTTCTTTATCAACATTCCAACCAAGTCCCAAAGAAGGGAAAAATCCCCATTTGTTGTTGCTTCCAAAACGTGACGATCCATCATAACGGCCAGTTAAGGTTATGAGATATTTTTCGTTGTAAGCATAAGAAGTTCTAGCTGTCCATGAAATTAATTTACTTGAATATTTGTTAGAAGAATTGGTAATACTTGCTCGATCTGCATACGTAATATCATTTGCTCCTGTAGCATCATTTTGAAAACCAGAACCTTTTACACCTAAATCTTCATAAACATATTCTTGCCATGAATAGACTGCTGTTGCAGTTAGACTATGTTTGTCTTTCCAAGTATTAGCATAACTTAAAATATTGTCGGTTAGCTGAGAGCTTTGTCTTCTGTAATATTGTCCTCCAGTTCCTGTGTTTCCAGATCCAATTCCAGCTGTAGATTTTGAAGTGTAATATTCATATTGTTTTTCATTTGAGATATCTACGCCATAATTGGTTTTAAAAGTTAGATTTTTGGCAAGTTTAAAATGAGCATACACATCGCCAAGAATGCGATCTGTAGAAATTTCGTTTGTCATTTCTGATGCCTCCGAAACAGGATTCCAAGTGCCCTCAAAGTAAGAACTTACTGCAGGATCTTCTGTGGCATAATACCAGCTTCCATCTGAATTTTTTACAGGTATTGTTGGCCATCCGTATCTAAAAATGTCTCCAGTCGGATTGTTTCGAATATCTCTTTGAGAACGGCCCACTTGTAAATGTGTTCCAACAGTAAGCCAAGGTTTGTATTCGTGATTTAAATTGGTTCTAAGAGTTAGTTTTTTAAAACCAGATGCTTCTACAATTCCATCTTGCGAAAAAATATTTCCAGAAAGCAGATACGTTGTGTTTTCTTTTCCTCCGCTAAAAGACAAAGAATAGTTTTGCATAAGTGCCATATTCTGAATGATTTCGTCCTGCCAGTCTGTATTAATATTTGGAGCAGGATTAGTGGCAGAATAAACAGGCTTTCCTGTAGAATAGGTATAAGCGTCATTTATAAAATTGACAAAACTATCTCTGCTTAAAGTTTTAGGAAGTCGGGTCGGAGTTGAGATTCCTTGAGTGCCTACAATCTCTAGATTATTTTGTCCTTTTTTCCCTCTTTTTGTTGTAATCAAGATAACACCATTTGCTCCTCTTGATCCATAAATAGCAGCCGAAGATGCATCTTTAAGAATTTCCATAGATTCAATGTCGTTAGAACTAATATCATTTAAGTTACTGTTGACCAATGGGAAACCATCAACAACAATTAAAGGATCATTACCTGCGCTGACAGATCCGTTTCCACGAATTCTTATTTTAGGCGAGGAACCAGGAGAAGAATCGTTGTTTAAAACAGCAACACCAGCAGCTCGTCCTTGAACAGCTTCTAACGGATTTGAGCTTGTAACCGTATTAAGAACATCTCCTTTAATTTGAGCTATCGAACCCGTTAAATCGCTTTTTTTCATGGTTCCATAGCCTACAACAACTACTTCTTTAAGTTCGGCAACTTCATCAGTTAATGTAATATTGATAACAGAAGATTGTTCAACCGTTTTTTCAATTGTTTTAGAACCAGTAGAACTAAAAACCAAGATGCTTCCTGTATTTGCGCTTATAGAATATTTTCCATCAAAGTCGGAAATGGTGTTGGTTTTTGAGCCTTTCACAATAATATTCGCTCCAGGAATTGGGATTCCGTTGGAATCCGTGATTGATCCAGTTACCATTTTGTTTTGTGCTAGTGTGGTTAGATGCACAAAAATGGAAAAGATCAAAATTAACAAATGGCTAATTTTGTTTTTCATAAGAATAGATTTCGGTTAGTTAAAGTTGTTTAAACTTATTTATAACAGAAACCCTTTGTATCCTGTTCTATCCTGTTAGTTTTGAATAGGATAAGTTATTTTTAAAAGAATAATTGAATCTTTTTTACTTTGAAACGCTGATTCACTGGTTTTTAAGTTAAGTAGTATTAATTTTATTTTTATCAGAAAAAATGTAAAATTTTATCAATAATAAAATTATTTAATAATTAATATTAGTATTATTTTTCAATGTAATCTTTAAAGAATTACCTAATTTGTTGATTTTTAAATTCGTTTTTGTTTAAAAAATGAAAAGTGGCAGAAGAATGTCCTGCCACTTTAAGAATAAAGTTAAGTATGATGAATTTTTCGTTAATCGTATTGTTCTAAGAAATATTTCAAAACATCGGTGGTAGTTACAATTCCTTTCAATTCTCCATTGTCTACAACAGGAAGAGCATGAAATTCTTCCTTCACAAAAATTTCGGCTAAATCTCTTATTATGGTATCAGATGAAACGGTTTTTGGCTTAGAAGTCATAACCTGCGAAATAGTAAGCATTTCTAAAATAGCTTCATCAGCACCATCTTGTCCGTCAAATAAAGCTCCAAAAGTTAAGCGGTTAATATCTGTGCGACTAATGATTCCGACAACTTCTTTTCCATTTACAACTGGAATATGACGAATTGAGTTGGCCTTTAGCTTTTCAACAACCTTTTTTAAATCGTCATTTTGATTTACTGTAATAACGCTTTTAGTCATTATATGACTTAGTGGTTCTCTCTTTTTCATAATTTGATTAGTGTTAGATTTCTATCAAAATTGATCAATATTTAGCAAAAGAAAGATGACTTTTGTCAGCAGAAAAAATAGAAAGAAGTTGTATTTTAGATAGCATTTTTTTGAAATGAGGATAGAAAAACGCTCGTTTTGATCTTAATTTCAAGTAATAAATACTAATTTAAGATTGAAGTTGTTTTGAAATTGTTACCATTGAATTTAAAAGTATTATTTTTGCAGTATGGAAACAAATAGACAGAAAAAAATAGGCGGTGTTATTCAGAAAGATCTGGTTGATATCTTGCAAGGTGAAGTGAGAAAAAACGGAATTACAAACTTGGTAATTTCAGTGTCCAAAGTAAGTGTCACTACAGATTTGTCTGTAGCAACAGTATATTTAAGTATTTTTCCACAAGAAAAAGCCAAAGAAACATTAGAAGCAATAAAAACAAATACCACTTTAATCAAACATGATTTATCGCAACGTGTTCGTTTGCAATTGCGCCGTGTTCCGAATTTGGTATTCTTTATAGATGACTCTCTTGATTATATTGAGAAAATTGATAATGCACTTGCAGGAAAAGAAAACCCAATAGAAAACCGTGATCTTTTAGAAAAAAGAAGAAAGTCATAATTTGAATTTTCCTTTATACATAGCCAAACGTTATATTTTTAGCAGTAGCAAAAACAATGCTATCAATATTATTAACCGTATTGCCAGCATGGGAATCATTGTTGGAACAATGGCTTTGTTTGTGGTTTTATCTGTCTTTAGTGGGTTAAAGGTTTTCAGTCTTTCGTTCACAAACGAAATTGATCCTGATTTAAAATTGACAAGTACTTATGGAAAATCATTTTTAATTACACCCGATCAGGAGAATCAAATCAAAAAAATAGATGGTGTTGCTTCTTACACCAAAATTATAGAAGAGCGTGTTTTATTTTTATTCAAAGACAAACAGCAAGTTACTTATTTAAAAGGGGTCGATAGCATTTACCCTGTTGTCAATGATATCAAGAAAAAACTTTTTAACGGCCAATGGTTGAAACCAGATAGTTATCAGGTTGTAATTGGTTATGGGTTAGCTCAAAATTTCTCAATGGGAATTTTAGATTTTGAAAATCCGCTTCAGATTTTTGCACCAAAACCAGGAAAAGGCGGAATCGAAAATCCCGAAGAAGCTTTCAATAAAACCGATGTTCTACCTGTTGGAATTTATTCAATAAGCGAAGATTTAGACTCAAAATATGTATTTGCAGATTTAGGTTTGGTACAGGAATTGTTAATGTACAAGCGCAATCAAATCTCAGGAATAGAATTTAAATTAAAAGAAAACGCAGATGAAGGAGCAATAAAGACTCAGCTTAATTCTATTTTTAAAAATAAAATTACTTTAAAAAATAGAGCACAGCTGAATGAGTCTTTGTACAAAATGCTTAATACGGAAAACATTGCTGTTTATTTGATTTTTACTCTAGTTATCATTGTGGCACTTTTTAATTTGATTGGCGCCTTAATTATGATGATTTTAGAAAAGAAAGGAAATCTAAAAACCCTTTTCAATTTAGGATCAGATATTGGTGATCTTCGAAAAATATTTCTGTTACAAGGAACTTTATTAAGTGTTTTTGGTGGTTTAATCGGACTTGCTTTAGGGATAATTCTTGTTATTTTGCAGCAGAAATTTGAGCTCATCATGATTACGCCAACTTTGGCTTATCCAGTTGTTTTTACAGTGGAGAATGTTTTGATTGTAATGACAACAATTATCTCTTTAGGATTTGTTGCTTCGCTAATAGCAAGCAGTCGAGTAAGTAAAAAATTACTAGATTAATTTCTTCTTTAAAAATATTACTTATATTTACCGCCTTAAAAAACTACAGCATATGATTGTTTCTGCCTAATCCTAATTTTATTTTTTAGAATAATTAGGATACTTACGTTTACTTTTTTAGTTCAGATTTAAATACATCTGAACCAATTTTATCATTTATCCTAAAATATCATGACAGAAACAACTATAAAGAAAAGCTTCTTTTCTAAATTTTTTACCACTTTAAAACAAGCCTTAAAAGGCGACGAATCTTTTGACTATACTTCTGGCAGTATAAAAAAAGCCGTAATTCTATTGGCCATTCCGATGGTCTTAGAAATGATGATGGAATCGGTTTTTGCTCTTGTTGATTTATATTTCGTTGGTCATTTGGAACATAGCAGTTTTGCCATTCAGACTGTTGGTTTGACAGAATCAGTATTGACCGTAATTTACTCCCTTGCAATCGGAATGAGTATGGCGGCAACCGCGGTTGTAGCACGACGTATTGGAGAAAAAGATCCTGTAGCAGCTGCGAAAGCAGGAATGCAAGCTATTATCATTGCATTTGCAATTAATAGCATAATGAGCATTTTCGGAATTATTTATGCAAAAGACATTTTGATTCTGATGGGTTCTTCTGTAGAATCAGCCGAACATGGTTTCCGATTTACTCAAATTATGATTGGTTCTAGTTTGTGCATTATGCTTTTGTTTTTAATAAACGGAATATTCCGCGGAGCAGGAAATGCAGCAATTGCTATGAAAAGTTTATGGATCGCTAATATTTGCAACATCTTTTTATGTCCGATTTTAATTAATGGCTTTGGGCCAATTCCTGCTTTCGGATTAGTTGGTGCAGCCTTGGCAACTACTATTGGAAGAAGTATTGGAGTTTTATATCAAGTATATCATTTGTTTTTTGGAAATGGAGTTTTAAAAATTAAGGTTCCCTATTTTGCTCCTGATTTTAAGCAAATCAAAGCTTTGGTAAAAATCGCCGCGCCTGGAATTTTGCAATTTGTAATTGCTTCTTGCAGTTGGATTTTCTTAGCACAATTAGTCGCGACAACAGGAGGAGATCATGGTTCTGCAGGTTATCAAACGGCATTGAGAATAATGATGTTTTTTATTCTTCCAGCTTGGGGATTGAGTAATGCCGCTGCGACTTTGGTTGGACAAAACTTAGGAGCCAAACAAATTGAGCGTGCCGAAAAATCCGTTTATACAACTGCAAGATATAATGTAATTTTCATGGCTTCGATTATGATTATTACTTTGGTTTTTGGACAATATATTATTTCCTTTTTCACGAATGATCTGCAGGTTAAAACCATTGCAATTGAAGCTTTGCAGATCATGAGCATCGGATTTATTTTCTACGGAATCGGAATGGTTTTAATCAATACTTTCAATGGTGCAGGAGACACCTGGACACCAACCGGAATTAACTTTTTCGGATTTTGGCTGTTTCAAATTCCATTAGCTTTTGTTCTGGCAAAACATTTTAATATGGGACCAACAGGAGTTTTTATTGCCATTCCTGTTGCTGAAACTGCCATTACTTTGACGGGGATATTTTTCTATAAAAGAGGAAAGTGGAAACGAGTTCAAGTTTAATTTATAAAAAAAAGACCTTCAAATTTTGAAGGTCTTTTTTTTGGATCAATATTTTTTGTCAAAGTTAATCTGCGTATTTTTTGTCATTTCGACGAAGGAGAAATCTCCACAAGAAGCTCGACAAAGATTTAGATTTTTGTTATGAGATTTTAAACAAACTCATAACCCGCATAAACTTCTTCGATTTCTTTCATAATAGCAAATAAATCTTCAGGAGCATCAGTTGTAACCAATTTTTGTTTGAATTCTTTAAATGAATGAATTCCTTTGAAATAGTTCGTATAATGACGACGCATTTCTACAATTCCTAAACGCTCGCCTTTCCAATCCATTGACCATTGTAAATGATTTCTAGCCGCTTCAACACGATCAATAACCGTTGGAGCAGGTAAGTGTTCACCTGTTTTGAAATAGTGTTTGATTTCGTTAAAAATCCACGGATAACCAATTGCAGCGCGACCAATCATAATTCCGTCAATTCCATATTCATTTTTATATTTTAATGCTTTTTCTGGGCTGTCGATATCGCCATTTCCGAAAATAGGCATTGTAATTCTTGGGTTGTTTTTTACACGTGCAATATGCGACCAGTCAGAATGGCCTTTGTACATTTGAGCACGGGTTCTAGCGTGAATTGTTAAAGCTTGTACGCCAATATCCTGAAGTCTTTCTGCAACTTCATCAATATTAATTGAGCTATCATCCCAGCCTAAACGTGTTTTTACCGTAACAGGCAAATCAGTTCCTTTGATAACCGCTTTCGTTAAACGAACCATCAAATCAACATCTTTTAAAACTCCTGCACCTGCACCACGACAAACTACTTTTTTTACTGGACATCCAAAATTGATATCCACTAAATCAGGTTTTACAGTCGAAACGATTTTAGAAGACATTTCCATTGCTTCTTCATCGCCTCCAAAAATCTGAATTCCAACAGGACGTTCGTAATCAAAAATATCCAACTTCATGCGGCTTTTTATAGCGTCACGAATTAATCCTTCCGACGAAATAAATTCAGAATACATTAAGTCAGCTCCATGCGTTTTGCATAACCTGCGAAACGGCGGATCGCTAACATCTTCCATCGGTGCTAGTAATAAAGGAAATTCGGGTAATTCTATGTTGCCAATCTTGACCATCTTCGTAATTTTTTGCAAAATTACAACTTTTAGTTCAATTTGTACCAAATTGAGGTTCAAAGGTTCAAAGTGACAAAGTTCCAAAGGTTTTATATTCAGAATCTAAACCTTTGTTTCTCTGAACCTTTGCAACTTTGTGCCTTTAACGATAATCGAAAAATCGAATTGGTTTTCGGCTCATCGGATTAAAAACCAACGGATTTAAAACCTCTTTTGAAGCAAATTCTATTTTTGGAGTTACTCTTAATTTGGCTCTAAAGTGATCTTTTATTTCCTGAAGAAATTCAGGAGATTGATTTTTAACTGCAATTTTGATCAGGATTTCATCTGTACCTAAATCGTTGGTTGAAATTTCGATCAAGTGATTTTCGATATTATCAAAACTACTCAAAACATCGTTCATCGCTGGCGGATAAAGCGTTGTGCCTTTATATTTAATCATTTGTTTTTTGCGCCCAACAACTGGACCAACGCGTAAAGTGTTTCTTCCACAAGCGCAAGGTTCATCATGAAACTGAACCATGTCTCCAGTTTTAAAACGCAATAACGGCATGGCTTCAATTCCTAAAGTAGTAAAAGTCAATTCGCCTGTTTCTCCATTTTTTACAGGCTGATTATTTTCGTCTAAAACTTCTACAATGATCAATTCTGGATGATGATGTCCACCTTTTCCGTGTTCGCATTCTGTAAAAGCGGTACTCATTTCTGTAGAAGCATAAGTTGAAAACAACTTAATATTCCATTTATCGGTGATTTTTTTGGATAGAATATTCATGGAGAAATCCTGTTCTCTCAAAGATTCCCCAATACAAATAGCACCTTTTATGCTCGAATTATTATAATCGATTCCATGAATTTCGGCATATTCAATTAATTTCAAAAGGAAAGAAGGAACCGTAATCAGATAACTCGGATTGTATTTTAAAATAGAATCCCACTGCATTTCCGGAATTCCAGCGCCAACGCGAATTACGCCCACTTTCAGTTTTCGAAGTCCTAGAAAATAAGCCAGACCAGCCATAAATTTTCGGTCAATCGTAGTCATTAATTGCACTACATCGCCTTCTGCAATTCCTGCACAGGCAAATGAAATCGATTCATTATAAGCCAGTCGATCTAAGTCAGAATCGGTTAAACCGAAAGTAACGGGATCGCCTAAAGTTCCAGATGTTGAAGCGTAATCGATAATTTTATGTTGCGGAACGCACAAGAAATCATCATTATATTGCTGTAAATCTTCTTTTGTTGTAACAGGCAAATGCTGTAAATCTTCCAGTGTTTTAACTTTCGAAATATCAATATTCTGTCCTGCAAAAAGTCTTTTATAAAAAGGAGAATTCTCGCTGATATAAGCTAAAAGCTCGGATAGTTTTTTTTCTTGAAAAATTTTAATTTCTTCTAAAGAATCTTTTTCTATTGCTGGAATCATTGTAATTTTCTTTTGACTTTTTTTAAATATTTTTCAATCTCTTCTTTTTGCGGAACTGTAGTGATTTCGTGACTTAAAGCTTTTTCAAAATTAAGCTTCGCCTGAAGAAATTCCTTTTTTTGGTAAAAGTACAATCCTGTCTTATAATACACAACCCAATAATCAGGGTTTAATGCTTGATACTGCTGAAGAAATTCTGGAGAAACTGTTTCTTTCTTTTTTAAAATAGAATCTATTTTATGATCTTCAATTTTAAATTTTTTAAAATTCTGAAAAGCAACTGTTTCTAAGAAAGGATCTTTGGCAATGTTCAGATTTTCGTTTTGAAAAGATTCTGCTGCATTTCTATTTTCACCAAAAAGCTCATTTAAATCATAACAAACAAACTCACCCAATTGATAAGGATTTGCCGAAACCCAAACTAATTTTTCTTTTGGTTTAAAGATAATTCCGTGATGTGCCAGCAGTTGGTTCAAGGCTTTTTCGTTTCCATATCCTAAAGAAATATCTTTTAAACCTTCTTTATCTCGAAGAATTTCCGAAGCAATTTCAGGATTTACTTTTGGGTTTTCAGATAGTAATTCTTGCATTCTTTCGTAACGGTATTCAGAATGGCTGTTTGCAATCTGTTCTAAATTTCTTTTATCGTCCTTAAATGCTTCGCCTTGAAAATGATTTGAACAAATTAATTGATCGCTGTTTGGAACATCATAAATGTCCATTTTATTTGGCGAAACTTCAATCAGAATAGCTTTGTTATCATTGGCACTTCCAACCATAATCGATTCAGAAACAAATACTTTTCTTTTTTTTGCAATCGCAATTGCTTCATCTAAATTTTTGGCGTGCTGTAAAATTTCTCGAGTCAAGATTGAAATTGGAGTTTTAGCGCTAAACGGAATCTTAGATTTAGATGCATTTATCGTTACGGTTAATCCTTCATAATTCATTCCAGAAACGGCACCAATCATTCCTGGCCAAGTAACCATCATAAACGGATAACCTTCTTCTGGTTTTATAAAAGCAGCGATTTTGTTTTCCGCGAAAGCGTCATTCACATAAAAATCAAAATTTCGAGCCAGAATTAAATTTCCATCTTCCGACTTTTCGTTCCAAGCAGCAAAAGAAGAACAGCCAACCAAAGCTAAATCTTGTAAAGCGTGCCCAATATCGTGAGCAGCATGAAGATACAAACTGCGCTGATATTGAGGGGCGATATTATCAAAGTCACTCGAACTATATTGAGAAACGCCATAAATTTCGGTTTGATATTCGTCGGGAACATTCAGATATAATTTTCGATTGTACCATTTGAGAAACTGACGAAGCAGTTTTTGCTGAAATTTTGACGGAATGAAATCGGTAATTTTTGAGAAAAAAATACGTTGCTGTTTGTGCAAAAGAGAATCGGTTAAAGCACCAGTAGAAAGTCCAATTTCGAGAGGATCGCCTTCTACATATAATTCCCAAAGACCTTGTTTATTTTTTAAAAGCGAATTTTTTCCAGATATAAAAATACTGTCAGATAATTTGGTGACAGCAGGTTTTGCATCATTTAAACCTGTAAGATCTGGTGTGTGCTTTTTTGATTTTGAAGTACCACAGGAAACCATCAAACTTAAAAAACCGATGAGGAAAATATAAAGAATTCGGTTTTTCATAATGAGACTATTCAGATGCTTTTTTAATTTTTTCTAGCAGATATTCTTTTCCTACAATTTCAGAGCAGGTTATAACCGCTCCGACTGTAACTCCCAAGACACCATGCATGTTGATGCTTTGGCCTGTAAGATAAAGATTTTCTACCTTAGTTTTAGTCGGAATTAAAGTTTTCATCGGATTATTAGAATCTTTAACATATCCGTACATATTTCCTCCATCTCCGCCAATGTAATCACGGTACGAAAGTGGAGTAGAAGTATGAACCGATTTAATGCAATCTTTTATTCCAGGAAATTTTTTCTCGATTTCTTCTAAAAATTTAGCTGCTTTTTTGGTTTTGAATTTCTCATAACTTTCCCCTCGATCATTTTCTTCAAAAGTGGTATTGAAAGTGTTTCCCCAAGCTTTAACATTATCGTATTTCATATAAGTCAAAAACGTCATTCCGTCTGCCCATTCTTCGTCTTTTTTTGACGGACTCATAGAAGCCATAAAAGTTTTTGGCCATGAATTTTCATCATATTCATAAGCGGTCCAAACATCTTCAGGACTTTTAAAATGATAATAATTATGATTGATGTATTTGAATGTTTTAGGTTTAAAAACGATATACAAACTGAACGCAGAAAGGACACTTTCTAAATTTTGAATTCTATTGAAAAACGGTTTTCTAAAATTTTCCTGGCCCGCCATTTTCAAAGTCGTTTTAGGTTCGATGTTCGAAATAAAATACGTTCCAGAAACTTCTGTTCCGTCTTTCATTTGCACCCCATTTACTTTTTGATTTTCGACCTCGATTTTGGTGACTTCTTTATGTTTAAAAAACTCGCCTCCGTATTTTTTCAATTGTTTCAAAAGCTGTTTCGTAATCTGACTTCCGCCATTTATGCAACGCCATGAACTTTCGATATAAGAGTTCACCACAAGGGCATGAATATAAAAAGGAGATTTCTCAGCAATTCCGGCATACAGAAAATTTGATCCTGCCAAAACGGCTTTCAGTTTTTCATTTTGAGTAAATGAATCGATCGTTTCTTTCGCGTTAAGCGTTAAAATTTGATCATCATATTTTCCTTCCGATTCTAGATTGTAAAGCGGAAATGTTTTGCAGACCTCTTTTATTTTTTGACAGTATTTGAAAAGATTTTCTTTTTCTTCGGGAAAGAAATTGGTTAATTTTTGAATGAAATTTTCGAAACCTTGTGCATGCGGATATTCGGTTTTATCGTCATCAAAAGAAATTAGATCAAAACCATTTTCGTCCATTTTTTTTAGATTCAAATGATCCAATATTCCAATATATTTGAAATATTGATGAAGATTTTGGCCTTTGTCTAAACCTCCGATATAATGAATTCCAGTATCAAAAATGGTTTTGTCTCTTACGAAAGTCTGAAGATTTCCTCCGTATTGATTGTTTTTTTCGAGTACACAAACGCTGTAGCCTTCTTTTGACAGAATAACAGCAGAAACCAATCCGCCTAAACCGCTGCCAATTATGACTACATCGTACTCTTTTTTCATTATTTTTTCTTTAAAACAACTAAAGCATTTTCTTCAGAAACAATTTCAAAATCCGTAAACTGATTTCTTAAACGGGAACAATTCACTAAAATTATACAGTCAACGTTCGAAATTACTTTTTCAATTTCATCCGGATAATTTTCGTCAGAAATTAAAAGTATATCGTAATGATTTTCAACTGCTGATTCTAGATTCTCGAGATAAACTATTTTTCTTTTTGAAACAATGTAATTGGTTTTGGCAACCAGTAATTTTTCTTCATCATTTATAAAAGAAGCTATTTTTCGCTGTGGTTCCTGCAACGCCAATAAAACATCCAATTGTCCGTAATCATTTCCTAAATGAAGGATTTTTGCTTTTGGCTGAATGTGTTGGTTTAAATTGTAATAGGTTTCGAGATTTTCTTTTAAATCTTTTTTTACGCTATTTCCAACTTCGATTTCTTTATAATCGTAACTGTTAATCAGCATTGTTTTGAAATAATCAGAACCTTCAAGTTGTTGTCTTATTTTGCGATATTCAGCTTTAAAGAACGAACTAATTTGTTTGGTTCTTTCGGTATAATTAGCTCCAAAAGAAAGATTATCAGGTGTAATTCTTTCTAAAATGGTAACGGTCAATTTTCCGTGATGAATAACAAAATCCCCTTTCGGAATTAGTTCTGAAGCACCGTGAATAACAACCGGAATAATGTCGATTTTAAATTCTTCAGCAAGAAAAAAAGCACCTTTGTGGAATCGTTTAATGACATTATTTTCTGATCGTGTTCCTTCCGGGAAAACCATTAACGAATAACCTTGTTCTATTTTTTTTCGCAAATGTTCAACGCCACCTTCAAGACCCTCAGAAACAGGATAAAAACCTGCTTTTCTAACCACGCCGCCAAAAATAGGAGAGTTGTAAACCCAATCGCTTACCAAGAAAATGATTTTTGGACTTAGCATTCCGATTGCTAAAATGTCTAGAAAAGAAGAATGGTTGGCAATAATTACGGTTGGTTTTTCGAAAGTTTCATTGAAATTATTAACGACTTTTTTTCGAATAAACGGATTTGAATACAATACCGATTTCATGAATTTTGAAATCAGATATCGAAAAGCTTTCATTTTTGATTTTTTACTAAAAGGCAAAATCGGCATTATCGTAAAACTGAAAATCGACATTACGATTCCGCCCAAACCATAATAAGCAAATGAAATTACGCCATGAATAAAAGTGCGTAATTGAAAAGGCGGATTTCCTTTTTTCGGACGATTTGATAAAAACAGCTTAAATAAAATCGGATAAAAAATAAAAGTAATAATCAATGCAGCAAAGACTCCAATTAATGAAACCAGCGAAATTGAAGTAAGCGCAGGATGTTTGGCAAAAATCATCGCACCGATTCCTAAGATAGTCGTTATAACCGCTAGAATAATTGAGGTTCTGTAAATGGCAATTTCGTTAACGCCGTTTGTATATTCTTTTTGAAGTGCACTTGTCATGAAAATGCTAAAATCAACTCCGTGACCAAAAATCAAGGTGCAGACAATCATACTGAAAATGTTCATCTGAATGCCAAAAATACCCATAATTCCTGCCGTTACAATTCCTGTCAAAGCAATTGGAATACAGCTTATGATAACCAATTCGATTCTTCGGAAAAAGAAAAACAGAATTAAAATTACGGCTACAAAAGAATAATTTACAAGCGAATTAAAATCGGTTTTTAAAGTGCTGAAAAACGTTTCATTCATCTGCTGACGGTCAATTGCAATTACGTTTTCTTTTGCTGAAGCCGATTTTACAAAAGCATCTCGCTGTTCTGGCGCTACTTTTACTAAAGTTGAAATGGTGTAAAAACCATTTTTTTCTGTAATGAATTCTTGTAATTGTAAAGCTTTGATTTTTAAAAAATCATCTGCAGAAACTGGTTTGAAATCATAATCTAATTGGCCAAAAAATAAATTGTAAGTTGAAGGTTTAAAACCAAGTTTGGCACCTTCAGCAATTAATTCCGATTTAACGAATTGTTTTTTCTGCGAATTCCAAAATGAATTCCATTTTTCAATTTTTTGAAGCTGTTCTTTTTGCGAAAGTACAATTCCTCCAACCGAACTGAAATTTAGAATTTTATCCTGCTGTTTTTCTTTATTTAAATTTTCGAAAAGACGACTATTATATTGCAAAGCTTCTTCCATAGTTTTTCCGTAAGAAGCCACATAAATAGTTTTTGAAGTTAAACTGGTACTTTCTTCCAACTGTTTTTCGGCAGCTTTAATTTCTTTTGGCACAAAATTCAGCTGTGATAAATCATTATTGAAACCAACATCATTATAAGTAAAACAGCAGATAATGGTAATGATAACGCAAAGCCCAATTAAGATTTTATTGTTGTGAAAAGAAAAATGAGCCATTTTATCGATGACATTTTTCTTGTGTTCAGCTGGATTTTCTGTTGGTTTGTATAAATGCGGAACAATCAAAAGCGAGAAAACTCCAGTTGCCATAACGATAACCGCAGCGAAAATTCCAAGATCATTCAGCGCATCCGATTTTACAAAAAGCAGACATAAAAAAGCAACGGCAGTTGTAGAACTGCTCATAATTACAGGCATTGTAATGTCTTTGTACAAGGTTTTTACATCGCTGTTGTGTTTGTAATGCGTGAGAATATGAATGGAATAATCGATTGTGATTCCCAATAAAATAGAACCAATTCCAAGAGAGATTGCCGAAATCTGTTCTCTCACAAAATATAAAAATGCTACGGCAAATAATCCTCCAAAAACTGTTGGTAGAAAAATAATAAGTGGGATTAAAACTTTACGGTAGAATAAAATTAAAATCAGCATTAAAGTGAACATCGCAATGGATGTCGTCAAAATAATATCTCCTTTAATCTGATTGGCATTGGCAACGGCAATTAAGGCTGAACCAAAATAACTGATTGAAGTTTTACCTTTAAATTTCTGATTTAAATTTTCCTGAATGGATTTAAGTTTTTCAGCAAAAATGCTATTCTTTTCTGTTTCGCTTGACGGAATATTGGATGTGATAAAAAGGAGTAATTTCTTTTTATCCTTCGTCATTACAAAACCATTTTCTAGAGTAAAATCGTCACCAATGTTTAATTGCTGTAATTTTTTTAAAGCAATAAATGAAATCCCAAACGGATCTTGCAGAATAAAATCTTTGGTTATAAATCCTGAAGGAGAAATGATCGATTTGTAATTTCCTTGAACGGTTGCCGCAATGCTGTCTTTTTGAAGTTTCTTCTCAATAGCTGCATAATCTTTATCATCTAGAAAAAGGGGCAGATTATTGTAAACAAAATCAATAGTTTCTTGAATGTTTTCTTCGTCAATTTTTCCTTGAATTCCTGTTATATATGGCTTGCAGGATTTAGAAACGCTGTCTGAAAATACAGTTGCCATTTCTTTCAAATCATCGGCAGAACCATTTTTATCTAAGCTGAAAATTACGGTAGTTTTATCGGCAAAATTTAATTGTTTTAAGACTTTGGCAGTAACATCGGTTTTATCGTTTGTTGGAATAAGTTTGGTTATATCTTCTTCAAATTTTAATCTTGAAGCGAAAAATCCAAAAACCAAAAGCATCAGAACGGCCAATAGCACCGAAAGAGATTTTCTTCGGTTTACAAATAAATGAATGGCGTAGAAGTATTGATGCATGGTTATTTATTATTTTTTTGCCACAGATTAAAAGGATTAAAAAGATTCTAATCTGTGTTGGTTTGCCACGAATTTCACGAATTTTCACGAATTCTTATTTGAAAAAGGGCATAAATTTGTTTTGTTTTTTTGCTACAGATTAAAAGGGTTAGTTTTAGTCTGTCACCCTGAGCGAAGTCGAAGGGCATTCCAATTGGACGTAGGCTTCGACTTCGCTCAGCCTGACAAACTGGATGTAAAAATCATTTTAATCCTTTTAATCTGTGGCAAACTTAACTTAAATTTTCGGTTTGTTTTTTAGAACTAAAAGCCGTTAAAAGCAGATAACTTATAAAGCCAACTGATAGCGCTGAAACGGTTGCTAAAATAAGACTTCCTACGATATATTGCGTCGCATTTTTTTGAATATCGTCGAGGGTAATTGAACTGTCTAAAACCAATGGCGTATCGCTGGTCACAAATATACTCCCAACTTGAAGCGAAACATAAATAATAAACGGAATAAAAGGCGGAAAACTTACATTTGAAGTAAGGTAAGCAATGACTTTGTTGAGCCTAAACAAAGCCGCAAACGTAAAAAGCAAAATGGTTTGGAATCCCCAAAAAGGAGAAAGTCCGATAAAAATACCAAGAGCAATTGCGGCCGATTTTTTAAAATTAGAATCGTTGCTTTCTAAAATGTCTTCTAAAAAGAATTTTTTAAAACCTTTTTTTTTTGCTCGGCGAAAGAAATCCCGAGGTTTTATATACAGCAAAGCATTAGTCACCAAAACCGTATTTAAAATACTGATTCGCGTAAAATCCTGAAACGGACGAAAATGCGAAACTCTTTCTGCAGGATCATACAAAACCTGAATCGGAATATTTTTTACCACAATTCCTTTCCAGGCAGCACGTACAATAACTTCTATTTCAAATTCGAACTTATTGGTATAAAAACGTTTTGGAAGCAAACGAAGCGGATACAATCTAAAACCAGATTGTGTGTCGTCTAGTTTGATTCCGGTTTCAAACTTGAACCAAAAATTAGAAAATTTGTTTCCAAAACTACTTTTTTTCGGAACATTTTCCTGTGTCATATTTCGGCTTCCAATCAAAAGAGCATTTGGCTCATCTTGAATTGCTTCCAAGAAAACAGGAATATCTGCAGCAAAATGCTGTCCGTCAGAATCGATTGTAATGGCGTATTCGAAATCCAGTTCTAGCGCTTTTCTAAATCCGTTTCTCAACGCTCGACCTTTTCCTAAATTTTTAGGATGATGAATTTGAGTCAGTTGCGAATATGATTTTAAAATTTCGGCAGTTGAATCGGTTGAACCGTCATTGATAATAATGACATTTGTGGTGAAATCTAAAATAGAATCCAGTACTTTTTTCAGCGTTTTTTGATTATTGTACGTAGGTACAATAACGCAAAAGTTAGTCGAACTAAGTAATTCCTGCTGTGATTTCATGTGGTATTTTTTGAGCTTACTTCACAAATTGCTTCTCTTTTTCAGAGAAACTTTTAGATTGTAAAACAAAGTCTTTAAGATAATCTTTCAAAGCCGCACCTTGCGACGCATAATATGTCGTTATGAATTTTTTATCTTCTTTGATATTTTTCTTATAGCCAGTAATGCCAGGAACATCTTCTTGAACACTCAGTCTAATCATTCGCATTTCTATATTACTTGGATCACTTTTTATTGTTGCTTCAAGTAATTTTGCACCTTCTTTAAAACGCTCCATTTTCTGACCTAATTTCTTTTCAAATTTAGATTCCAATAAAATCGAAGCCGCTTTATAAGCCACTAAAATTTTATCGTCATTACTTGAAACACCTGCAAGTTTGGCTACAAATTCTTTGGCATTGCTTTCTGATTTTGCTACATCAGAATACATTTTTCGGATAGAAGCCAAATCTGGTGTTCCTGCAAAACTTACCCATAAAAGTAATGTCAATAATAGTTTCATAATTATATTTTTTTGTACACATTACTCAGTTTAAGAGCAGTTGTGTCGTTAAAGTAAGTCGTGTTTTTCACTTTTACCAAATCGTCTTCAGTTGTGGTAACATCCAATTCCAATTGCAATTCCGGAGTAACCTCTGGATTAATTAGCGCCATGAATTTTACATTTGCCAAAGACTGGATCATCAGCGAGCTTTTCGTAATAGATTCTGTAAGTTCTTTGATAATCTGAATCATGCAGACACCTGGCATAATAGGGTTTCCAGGGAAATGCCCTTTAAAAACCTCATGTTTTTCGTTTACTAAAATGGTAATAATATATTTCGAATCAGATACTTTTTCTTCTGATAGTATTTTGTAAAAATCTTGTAAAATCATATTTTTTATTTTCCAAATGAGTAGGAAACCCCTAACTGAAAATTAATATTTGTGTTGTAATCTCCAAATAAATAATAATTATTGGAGTCATTTTGATAATAATCACTGCTCAAAACATCAAGCAGTCCTTTTTTGAATCGTGCTTCAAATGTCAATCCCGAAGGCAAAGCATAGGCAACTCCTAAAACCAAACCAAGATCATTTTGCGCTTTTCTAACTGCAAGATTATCATTCAATAAAATATCTAATGTTGGCCCTGCTTGAAACTGAATTCCTACTGGTAAAGTAAATTTATTCATAACAGAAAGAGACAAATAGTTTATATCAAGATCCAAATGTTCTACTTTATTTGTCTGTGTATTTTCATCAAAATAATTTCTTGCAACATTATTAGAACCTTGTCTGTTGTAATTAATCTCTGGTTGAAGGGCATAAATTTTGGTTATTTTAATTTCTGTATAGCCTCCAGCATAAAAATCAGTTTTATAATCAGCGTGCATTTCAGAAATAGTCGAAAAACTAAATCCAGCTCTTAAACCTGGTTTAACTGAAATTTGGGCTTGTATGTTGAATACTGTAAAAAAGACAGCAATTAATAATACTACTTTTTTGCTCATGCTTTTTTATTTTGTTTTGAATGTATAGCTAATACCAAGCTGAAAAACCTGATTTAAAATTACTTGATCATAATAATAACCATCGTCAATTCCATCATAACCATAAATATCAATTAATCCTTGTTTAAGTCTAGCTTCAAAAGTTAAACCATTTGGCAAAGTATAACCCAGACCTCCCACAAATGAAAGATCAAAATCTTCGGGATTTGTATTTACATAATTATCACTAACTTTTAAATCTAAAGACGGGCCGGCCAATAAATGAAAACCTCCACCACCAAAGTTAAATTTTGCAACGGCTCCCAGTGTTATATAATTCAACTCATACTTTTCAGAATAATAACGGCCGTTTTCAAAGTATCTTCCTTCATCACCTTGTCTTGAATAATTTATTTCTGGCTGAACAGAAAAAAATCTATTGAACTTAATATTTACCAATCCACCAACATAAAAATCTGTTTTAGAGCTGTTATCATCAATATTAGTCAATGTTGATATATTCAAACCTCCTCTAAGTCCAGGGCTAACTTTTACCTGCGCTTCTGCTTGGATTCCTATTAATAAAATAAATGCAAGTACAACAAATTTTCTCATTTCTAATTGATTTAAAGTTTAGGGTTAGATTAAATTTTTATTCTGATTTAAAATAATTTAACTCAATTTTCAGTTTTATATTTTGGTGAATTATTTGAATCTTCTCGGCAAAAATATTGTTTTCTGAACTGAAAAGCAGTGTAAATTTTTCTTTTGTTTTTGATGAATTAACGATCTTTTCTAATTTTTGATCTTTTTTGGAGATAAAAATATAGTTGTCACGTTTGTCATCTGCCGATTTATAAATGTCATTTGAAGAGTTTTCAAATTGCTCCTGAATCAAATATTCTTTTTTTAAAAGCAGTCTAAAATCTTCTTTTAAAGTATTAATCAATATTTTTCGATCTAATTCTGACACGATAGAATTGACTTTAAAATCGGTTTCTGAGATCTCGAAATCCATTAATTTGTTTCCAAATTCGGTTGTAAAAACAATTCGGTGCGTAGTGTCGTTTATTTTCTTGGCAATGAAAATTCCAGACAATTCATTTCCGTAAACACTGATGTTGGTTTTGTAAACATAATCAGTCTTTGAATCTGAAAAATACGGAACGATATAAGACGTTTTGTCTAATTTTTTGGGCGTATAATTTTTTGTGACCGAGCCACATGAAATTAAAATAATTGCCAGAAAGCAATTAATTAGTAAAAACTGAATCGTCGATTTTTGCATTGATTACTTTATTTTTAAGTACAATTCGGGTATAATCTTCAGATGATTCTAACAATTTTACCTGAACAACTGTTGCTTCTTCTTTGTCAAAAGTCAGTTCGATTTGTTTGATGTATTTTTTCAGCGTTGCATCTTTCGGAATAAATTTCGCCAGATTCTGACCTTTCAATTTAAAATATGAAATCGTAAATTCTTTATCGTCAAACATATTTCCGCTTACGCTTCCCACAATCAACTTATTAATTCGGGCAAAGATTTTACTGTTTCCGATATCAACAGCGCTTTTCTTTCCTTCGTCGTTAATCAGGATTTTTCCGTTTTTAAAAGTAATGCTGTAATTGTATGGTTTTTTATATTGCCATTGAAGTAAAGCAGGTTCTTTGAAAACCATTTTCCCAGAAGTTTCAATATCTTTCGATAAAAAATCTAAATGTTTGTACTGAACAAAATCAGTAGTCAAGGTCTTGATTTTTTTGGCTACAACATTTACGTCTTGTTTGAAAGACGCAATTTCGGCATCGGTCATTTTTTGTTCCTGCGCGAACAAATTGCCTGAAATAAATAGAATGAGTAGTGCTATTTTAGTTTTCATATTTTATAATATTGTGCTTAATGTTTTGCCACGAATTACACGAATTGCCACGAATTTTTGATTTAATAAGAATCCGTTTTTATCCGCGTCTTCGCGAAAGCGAATCTGTTTTATCCGCGTTCAATTTCATAAGCATTAAGTTTCAGTAATTCTTCAACAGAAATCACTTCATAATTATTTTGCTGTAAAAATTGCAAAAACTGTTCCAGTACCAAAACAGAATGTTTGCCCGTATCATGCAAAAGTACAATTCCGCCGGGAGAAATATGCTTAATGAGTCGATTCAAAATTAATTCCTGATCTTTTGTTCCTCCATCAAGAGAACGAATATTCCAGCCAATTGTTTTATGCCCTGTTACTTTTAAAGCTCTTCTTATTGAAGGAGTTGTGACTCCATAAGGTGGACGAAAAAAGTTTATTTTTCTAGAAGTGAATTTTTCCAGTAGTGCGTCTGTTTTCTGAATTTCTTCAATTATTTTTTTCGCATTATAAAAATCAAAAAACTTAGAATGTGAGTAAGAATGATTTCCGACTAAATGACCTTCATCAATCACTTTTTGAAGAATTTCGGGATGCGTTTCAATGTTTTTTCCAATACAGAAAAAGGTCGCTTTGGCATTATATTTTTTTAAAAGTTCTAAAACTTCTAAAGTGTAAATACTTGGACCGTCATCAAAAGTAAGCGCAATTTTTTTTTCGGTTTCTAACGGATTATTGCAAAATGCTTTTACATGATAATTGGAAGAAATTCGTGCAGAACCAAAAGCATTTATTCCAATCCAAAGTAGAATTATGAGAACAAACCACAGAAAATGAATTGCGTTATACAGATTCAGAAGAAACAATAAAAGCAATAAAAAGATAAAAAACAGCGATATGTTTTTGTGCGTTATCATTTTGAAAGCAACGTAAAACTATGGTTTTTTCCGTTTAATTGATTGTATAATAAAATCGTTTTGTAGTCTGATTTTTCGACAGCATTTACTTTCGTAACTTCAGGAATTTCTTGAGTTTTCAAAATTTTAGCGGCCATCCAAAAAGCAAAAGCTGAAGCCGTATCATATTCTCCACTCAAATGTTTGTAGTACAAAACAGGAGTTTGAGCAAACGAATTTTCGGCAAGATTTTTATAGTAATTCTCAAAATCAGCATTTCCGTCAAAACCTAAAACTACGGCATCAATAGCCGAAATTTCTAAATTATTTGATTTTAAGAACGAAATAATTGCTGCTTCAACTTCGTTTTCTTCTAAAGTATTTACAATAGAAACATCTAGAAGTTCTGCATAAGTGTTTTCTTTTCTTTCATTTTCTAAAACAAAAAAACTAGCGCCTTCACCATAAACCGCGCCGCTTGTTGTAGAATTTAAAACATCGTACGGAGCCGTATTATCTGCTTTAATGCGACCGTTTAGTTTAAAAAGCGAAGTCGTATAATTGCCATTTTCGTCAACACCGCCCACTAAAATTGAATTGGCTTCATCTTCTTCAATTTGCATTTTAGCATCAATAAGAGCCGATTCAAAAGAAACTGCACCATTTACATAAGTAAAATTATAACCTTTGCATTGCTGTAAAAGAGCAATTTGTGCTCCAACTGTATTGTGAGTAGATTGAATAAAAGAAGTCGGAGTTAAAAATTCTTCGTTATTATCTAAAATACTTTTCAGGAATTTTTCAGAATCTTCGATACAGCCTAAACCAGTTCCAGTAATAATCGCGTCGACACTTTCAACATTGGCATCTTTCATAGCCAAAGCTGAAGCTACGATTCCGTTTTTTACACCTTTTGCCATGCGTCGGCTGGCAGCAGGAGAAATATATTCTTTGTATACTGGCGGAACAATTGCCAGTACATTTTCTTCATGATTTACAACAGCTTCTTCCAAAAAAACAGTATCAAATGTTTTTTGAGTCGAAATACAGCCTACTCCATTTATATATGTCTTCGTCATTAGCTTTTTGAAAATATAAGGGTTGAACAGTTTCCACCAAAACCAAAAGAGTTGGATAAAACGTGCTCGATAGTTTTATTCTTTAAAGTTGTCTGTGGTTTCAAATCAAATTCTTCCATCGGAACTTCAAAATTTAAGTTCGGATAAACCACATTATTCTGAATCGCCAAAACACTATAAACGGCTTCAATCGCAGCTGCAGCCGCTAAAGTATGTCCCGTAAATGGTTTTGTAGAACTGAAATCTGGAACTTTTTCATCTTCGTAAATTCTTTTTAAAGCTCGTCCCTCAGACAAATCATTATTTGGAGTTGCAGTTCCGTGCACGTTGATGTAATCAATTTCAGAAGGTTTTAAACCCGAAACGTCAAACGCTTTTTTCATGGCCAAATACGCGCCGTCTCCATTTTCTGAAGAAGCAGTTTGGTGATAAGCGTCGTTTGCATTTCCGTAACCCGAAACTCTTGCCAATACTTTTTTGTTATGCTTTTCAACAATTTCATCCGATTCTAAAACTAAAAAAGCGGCAGCTTCTCCAAGATTTAATCCTTTTCTGGTATTGTCAAAAGGTTTATTGTAATCGTCAGATAAAATCATCAAAGTCTTAAATCCGTTGATGGTGAATTTTGCCAAAGCATCGGCTCCGCCCACAATTACGCGATCTAATTTTCCCGTTTTGATTAATCTTGCGCCCAACATAATCGAATTGGCTGCAGATGAACAAGCCGTAGAAATAGTAGTAACCATTCCTTTTAAACCTAATTCTTCAGCAATTTTTTCTGCAACATCTCCGCCATCGTGGCAAGTGATGTATTTAGTCAATTCTGGTTTTTCGAAATAATCGTAATAATGTCTTTCCGTCATGTCCATTCCGCCAACACTTGTAGCCGAAATAAGTCCCGTTCTAAATTCATTTATATCGGTAATGCCGGCATTTTCAACAGCTTGTTTTGCTGCCAAAGTGCCAATCATAGCGGTTCTGGAGAAATTATTATTCTCATTTAATTTCAGTTCACCGATAAGATCTTCATTGGTTTTTTTGATTTCGCCAACTTTGATAACATCTGCGTGAACAGTCGAAATATTTTGAATACGAGAAATACCGATTTTGTTTTCGGTCAGCGAAATATAATTTTCCTCAACCGAATTACCAATCGCAGAGATAATTCCCATTCCCGTTATTGCAACACCTCTTGCCATTTTAGATTTTAGATTTATGATTGTAGATTAACTTTGCGTCTTCGCGTCTTTGCGAGCATATTTCTCAGCTAATAAACAAAGCTTATAAATTTAATCTCGCAAAGTCGCAGAGTCGCTAAGTTTTTTTAGCAATCTTTGACAAAATTTCTGCCGATTATTTAGTTCGATTCGCGCTGATATACGCTGCCATAGTTTCGATTGACTGGAAAATAGATTTTCCTTCTTTTGGGTCAACTAATTTAATTCCGTAATCTTTATCTAAAATCACGATCAATTCAAGTGCATCAATCGAGTCTAAACCTAAACCATCTCCAAACAAAGGATCGTTATCAGCAATATCTTCTACTGCAATATCTTCAAGGTTTAAAGTTGTTATGATTTTATTTTTTAATTCTTCTTTTAATGCTTCCATGATTATTTATTGTATAATGTATTGATAGTCTCGTTTGTATATTTTGCATTTTCTTCTGTACTAATTGTACATAAAAAAGCTTTATAATTGTCGTTAAAATATTCTACCCAACCGCATAAAACTACATCTGCTTTATTCGTATTCAGAAGAATATTCGAATAATTCGACATAAATTCGGTGTTAAAAGTGTCAAATATAAAGAAAGAATTTTCACTTTTCAGCTGATGGCGGATACTTATTTCGCCCAAACAAATATTTGGCAGCGTATAAACAAAGACCGCCGGACTCGGAAAATAGTTTTCCTTGTCTGAAATTGATTCCTGATATTTTACATCGGTATCTAAACTCGAAGACTTATTAGCCAAAACCAAAGCGATATTATTTTCCTTTTCGTCTGAAGTTATCGGACTCAAAAGAAGTTCTGATCCTAAAAAAGCCAGTTTGCTCAAAGCGTCCATTTTGAAAAACTTTGGATACTGCATTTCAAAATTACGATACGCTTGTTTGGCAAAATCTGCAAAATCTGTAGGTTCAATTTTGAATACAGAAGTTCCGTTCAAAACAATTTCGTTGTTTTGAATGGTGATATAGGATTGTATGTAGGTTTTGTTTTGAGTCATTTTATTTTTAAGAGCACAAATTTTTAATATCTCTTTTTAAACTTATTTGAGAAAAAAGAACTGGAACATTCATTTTTTGATTTTCTTTTATCATTGTAAAATAAATATCGTTTTTATCTAAAATAAATATTCTGCTTGTTTGAAATCTTGGATTAATAGCTAGATAATTAAGACTATTATAGATTATTAGATTTCCAGAATTTTTATGTTTTTCAAAACCTTTGCTCTCACAGTACTCAATAATAATACCTTTGTTTTTTCCAGTATCATATTTACTTACGATTTTTGTGAGTTTCTTCTCAATTGCTTTTCTATAAATTGTAAATGCACAGAAAAAGCTAAAAATAAACAGAAGATAAAACTCAATTCCAGTTTTCGAATAATCACGATAAGGATTAAAATAAACCAAAAAAGGCATGATAAATCCCCAGCTAAAAAACATATAAATAGTAATAGTATCGAATTTATCAAACCAATTTTCTGAGAAGACCAATTTTCTTTGTTCAATACTTTTTCTAATATTTAAGTTTTTTAAACGTCTCATTTTATCTTTTCAAAAACCACAGCCGTATTACAACCTCCAAACCCAGAAGCTGTTTTCAGGAAATACTCAATCTTCTTTTCTCCATTTTTCTCAATCACATTGATAGCTTCGCTAACCCCAATTTCATCAAAACCTTTCGATTCAAAAAGTGTATTTTGATTGGCAGATTCAATTGCAATTACAGTTTCCAATAATCCCGAAGCGCCTAAAGTATGACCATAAAATCCTTTCAAACTATTTACAGGAACATTCTGTAAATCTAAACGAGTTAAGGCAATCGCTTCCATTTCGTCATTATAAGGTGTTGCAGTTCCGTGAGCTGAAATATAATCTAATTTGTTTGCTTCAATTTGAGCTTCTTTCAAAGCATTTTGAATACTTCTGAACAAACCTTCACCTGTTCTTGACGGCCCCGAAATATGATTGGCATCGTTTATCGAACTATCGCCAATTACTTTTATTTTAGCGTTTTTGGCTTCCGACGAAACCAAAACAGCAGCTGTTGCTTCGCCTAAACTTACTCCAGTTCTGTTTTTAGAATAAGGTTTACAAGGTTGCTCGCTCATCGCTTGGAATGCATTAAAACCAGACAAAACAAATTCTGAAACTTCATCTCCAGCCACCACAAAAATGTTGTCATAAAGTTCAGATTGAATCATTCTTTTGGCAACAGAAACGGCTAAAATTCCAGAAACGCAGGCATTTGAAACCACAATGGGGTGTGTTTGGAATCCGAAGAAATCGGCAACGTTTTTAGCTAGAACATCTAGATGTGCGTTGTTGAAACTTTCCTCAGAATCATTTGCTAGAGCGGTTACATTTCCTTTTGTAGTAGAAAGTATAAAAGCAGTTTTTGAATTTAACGCTACTCCAGAATTTTTGATGACTGGTTCTAAAGCCAAAATCATCATTTTCTCTAAACGGGAATATTTTGTTTCAGTGCTGATTTTTGAAAATGCACTGTTTATTTTTTCATCAGAAATAATCGAAGCATAAAACGGATTCGGCATTAAAGAAACATCGTTATGAAGTTGAATTCCAGAATCGCTACGAAGAATCTCTTTGATATTAGATTCAACATCAAAGCCTAAAGGCGTGATACAATTTGTTTCTGTGATGTATATTTCTCTTAACATTTTATGATTCTGATTTTCTCCTGCAAGGTCTCTAAAATCTTGTAGGTATGTTTTTTATTTTAAGCGTTTTCTAAAAAAAGGGTTTCACGCAGATTTTACAGATTTAAGCAGATTTGTATAGATTCTATTATTTTTAATTCGTGAAAATTTGTGTAATTCGTGGCTACTTCAATAATCCCACTTTTCGTTTCCATTCTTCATAAAAAGGCGGATTTGTCAGCATTAAATTTCCTGCTGCATCTAAAAAAACCTGAGTTGTTTCGCCAGTGCACGCCACTTCTCCTTTGTCATCAATAATTTTAAAACGGTAAATCATTTTGGCAGCTGGAGTATCTACAACTGTGGTTTCTATTGTTACCACATCGCCGTAACGCAAAGACAATTTATGTTCGCAAGTCGATTTTACAATTGGCGTTGTATAACCTGTTTTGGCAATATCCAGATAAGTAAGTCCATGCTGGCGTCCAAACGCTTCACGTCCATCTTCGAAATATGTGATATAATTGCCATGCCAAACAATTCCAAGCGGATCTGTTTCGTTAAAACGAATCCTAATTTCATGTGTAACGGTTAGATCTGTAGCTTCTTTAAACTGCTCTTTTCTTTTTATCATAAAATAATGCGATGGAAGTGGTAATAATGAAAAACAAAAATAATAAACTTATTCTTGGTATGATTTCGACGAAAGAAACGTTTCTAAGCAATACATCGTAAAAAGCTTCTAATCCCCAGTTCATTGGAGATGATTTTGCGATATATTGCATGATTTTCGGCATAGCAAAAACAGGAACCCAAACACCACCAATTGCTGCTAAAATGATAACACTTGTCGCACCAAACGGAGCAGATTGTTCTTGTGTGCTGGCTACAGTTCCTAATAAAATTCCGAAGCCGATTGCAGCAAAACCAGAAAATAATGCGACAACACTTGTTAGCAAGAAGTGACCTTCAATATTTAGTGAAGGCAATCCGATGGATGGGAATAAGAATACGGCAACGGCAACCATCATGTAAAACTGAATCATACAAATGATAGAGTAGGTGATGGTTTTTCCAATAATCACTACTAAATTAGAAACAGGATTGGTTCTTAATCGAACAAAAGTTCCTTGCGATTTTTCTTTTACAATATTGATAGATAACGGAATTACAATAAAAAAGATTGCAAAAAGTGTCCAAGCAGGAACATTATGCTGAACCGAATTGGGGCGAACTTCTTTGTTGTTGATTCTCGGAATTATTTCTTTGAAAGTGATAAAATTCTTTTGCTCAAAATCGATTGTTTCTTCTCCTAATTGTTTTTGAAAAGTGCTGTAAATCGATTTGGTTTCAATCTGCGAAATCATTTTATCGATCGAACTCATAACGGCATTTTTGAAACTCATCTGAACCGCTGGATCAAAATACAGTTTTACTTCTTTTTCTTTAATAACGCGCTGAGGTTCGGCAGCTGTTGTACTATCGGTCAAACCTAGATTGCTGACAATTTTCTCTACATTCTGATTTACTTTTTCCTGCAAATCGTAACTTAAATTTTCTGGAATTACTATCGCCAATTGAAATTTTCCTTTGTATACATTTTCTTTGGCAATTTCTTCGGTAATCGGTTTATTGTCAAGTTGGGTTACAACAGTAAAATATTTACTTTTTTCCAAATTTTCAAAAACCGTTTTAGAAACAGATCCGTGGTCTTTATCGACCAAAAGAATCTGAAGTTTAGAATCGGTCACGGCTTTAAAAGTGCTGTCTTGAATTAAGGTTACGGCAATTACCAAAACCAAAGGCATGACAAATAAAATAATCAGTCCGCCTAAATCTCTTTTTAGTAAAAGGAATTCTTTTACAACCGACATCCAAATTTTATATATCATCTCTCAGCGCTTTACCGGTTAATGAAATAAAAACATCTTCGAGATTTCGAGCATCTTTTGTAGACTCAATTAATGCCGACGGAGTTGCTTGTGCGTAAATCTGTCCTTGATCTAAAATCGCAATTTGAGAACAGAAATCTTCGGCTTCAGCCAAATGATGCGAAGTATAAATAATAGTCGTTCCGTTTTGGTTCAACACTTTCAGATAATCGATAATGGCAGTTTTAGAATGCACGTCGACACCAACTGTTGGTTCATCCAAAAACAAAACTTTCGGATTATGAAGAATTCCTGCAATCAGGTTTACACGGCGTTTCATTCCGCCCGAAAAAGTGTGAACTTGTTTATCGGCAAATTTCAATAAACCCAAAAGATCTAGAGTTTCAATTACTTTATCTTTTAAATCAGAACCTTTTAAGCCGTACATGCTTCCAAAATAAAGCAGATTTTCTCTGGCTGTCAACGTTGGGTACAAAGCATATTCTTGAGGAACAACGCCTATGATTTTTTTAATTTTTGAAGCATGATGCTGATAGTTTAAACCATCAATTGTAAAATGTCCCGAAGTTGGTTTTACTAATCCGCAGAGCATGGAAATTAAAGTAGTTTTTCCAGCGCCATTGGGGCCAAGTAAGCCAAAAATCTGACCTTCATTTATATTTAGCGAAACGTTGTTCAAAGAATACATTTCTGCATTTTTGTACTTTTTCGAAAGGGATTCTATTTGAATGATAGAGTGCAAAATAGTGTTTTAGCTGATCGCTTTTTTTAGTTTTTTGAAAAAGATTTCTTCTCTATTGGCAATGTCCAAAAGTTCATCGGCAATAGTGTTGTAGGCGTCTTCTTTGGCGCTTCTGTTTTTGTAAATACGCGAAGCTTCAACAGCAAAATCACGCCATGAATCTCCAATTTGAGTCATTTCTTTAGAAAGTTCTTTTAATTCTTCGTTACCTAAAACAACCGAAGCTTCTTGTAAAAATGCTGCATAAATAAAACGGAAACCGCCTCCGCCAGTTCCAATTTCTTCTTGCATACGAACCATTTGCGCCAAGTAATGATTGGCTTTTCTGACTCCATGCTTTTTAGGCCATTTACGAATCTGGCGAGAAACCATTTTGATTCCGCGAACACCAACAATTGGCATTGGCGCCAACATATCTCGACACGTATTTTTGATTCCTTTAATGATGGCGCTTTTTAAATCGACTTCTTTTGGAATCTGAATTGGATAGTACATTTGTCCACGAGGCGCAAAGGCTCCTTTGGCAAAACGTACTTTATTCATGTCCTCGTAAGTTAAAGTCGTAACGGTTTCCATAACAGGATCGCTCACTAAATACTCGGTTTCGGTTTTTCCGTAAACGACTAAATTGTGTGCGTTGAAGTGAAAACGATATTCGTCTGGAAAATAACTCAAATTGTAAACTCCAACCTGTAATCCGGTTGGAATATTATTTTTTAAATTTTCGTCTAAAGCTTTATTCGCATTTGCTATAGAAGAAAATTTTTGTCTTTTTATTTTTAAATTTAAACGGGTAGCAACTTTATTGAAAATCTGTCCAGGCAAAGTTCTATAACTGATTGCCGGTGCATGATTCACTTTTATAAAAGGCAGATATACAAAAAATAATCCAGAGCCAATACCAAAAACCATCGGTTCGCTAATGTTTAGTCCGCTATTTTTTAGCAGATTTGACGCTACTCCATTCTCGCAATGAGCAGACTGATGATGTGTGAAAGTTAATTCCATTTATTTGGTAATGCTGTTTTTTAATTCTTCGATTGAAATTCCAAATGTATCGGCATATTTCTGTAAAACCTTATCGCTTAAAGTTGCGAAAACACTAGGTTTAAAATGTCTTTTTACGCGCCATTTCCAAAACCCGACGTAACTGGATAATATGTTAAGATCCATTTTATTGGCTTCCATAAAATACACAATCGGACTTACTTCGCCGTTTAAAACCTGCTGTTTCGCATCGGCAATTCTTTCGTTTATTTCGTCAATAGAATTTGAAAGTGCTATTGTTTTAGGTTCCCAGCCTGTACTTAATGTTGTGGTATAATTACCATTTTCATCTGTTGCGTACAAAAGTTCTTTAACGTTGTTTTTCGTTAAGTTGCTTTGATCCTGAGGTACTTGATCTTTTTCCATTTTGCTAATTTAATTTATTAGAAACATACAGATTGAAAGTATACATAAACTAATTATTAAAAATCCAAGATTTGCGAAAGCTAAAATTCGCTTTTTCTTCACGAATAAATAAATCATTTCTATTAATAATCCAAAATAGAAAAAAACAGTGATGAATAATGCTAAAAAAAACATTCCTAAACCTGCATCTGTATGTCTATGTTGGTCTTGATCGCAAAGTGAATGCGGGTCATAAATGAAGCTCCAATACAAGACTAATAATCCAAACAATGACAATAAAATCCCGATTCGAATTCCTAAATGTGAAATGACTTTTTTAAAATTATCCAACTGAAATTGTTTTCTGAATGAACAAGTTAATTTCACATTCTAAGAGTATCTGGTCTTCGACTGAACTTTTACAGCTCATTGTACATAAAGTGTAATCGTCGCCAGTAAATTTCGAAACTAAATCTGCTTTGGTTATAATAGTGTCACCGACTTTTGGGAGCGCATGAATTTTTACATTTTTCAAAGCACTGATAAATCCAATTACGTTTACATTTTCATTTTCAATTCCGTTGTCATCAAAAAAGTATTTTTTTCCAACAATTGCCGAACAAGTCTGAGCGGTATTTTCAATTAAGCCTGCTTCAATAAAAGTATTGTTTTGAACAAAAATATTGTTTGCTTCAACAAGAAAAACAGTTTCTACTGAACTCGAATCAATATTCAAAATTAAATCCACCATAAGCATTGGCGCTCGGTGCGGTAAATAATTTTGTATGTCAACAGCAGTAGCTTTCATTATTGTTTTATTTTGCCAAAACAGTTTTCATTTGTCCTCTGGCAATTTCTTCATTGTTTAAAGTGGTCACAATATCTACTAAAGTAATTCCTGCAAATTCCTGTAGAATTGTTACTTCCGATTGAATGTTGTCGTTTACGTTTGGAAGCTTTTTAATCTCAATTTCTTTAATAGATCCGATATAACCAGTTGGTGCAATTTCGTTTCTTAAAAAATATTGATATCCTGTATGCAATGCCACAGATTGTGCCATGTGTTCGATTAGTCCTGCTTCCAGAAAAGTATTTTCAGCAACAAAAATATTATTACTTTGAATTTCTAAACCAGCAACCAAAGAAGTTTCAGAATAAGAATGCATAGCATCTACCATCACAAAAGGAAACTTTTGTGGCAGTAAATTTTCGACCATTTCTTTTTCTAGAAGTGCCATTGTTTCCATTAGCAAACAGTTAAATATGCATAAGCAAAAGAAAATCTTCCGCTTTCTGGAACAGATAATAAAATTTTATCTCCTTTTTTCAAATTCCCTGAATTCAATAATTCTTCAAGAGCTAGGTAAATAGAAGCAGAGCCAACATTTCCTACTCGAGAAAGATTCATGAACCATTTGTCATCGCTCATTCCGATACCTTTTTCAGTTAATCCTTTTTTCAATCCTTCAACAAAAAAGTTAGAAGAAACGTGAGGAATAAAGTAATTGATATCTTCCGATTTAATATTGTTTTTATCCATGGCGTCTTTCATGCTTTCTGCACCTTTTGACAGGATAAATTCGTCTAATAATTTAACGTCTTGTTTGATTGAGAAAACAGATTCGTTTAGCCATTGTTCTGGAGAATAATCGCTCCAGCCTTTAATTTCTCCATTCTCCAATTTATCACCTCCAGCATACATGCAAGTTTCCAATTCGTACGCATACGAAAAAGCTTCCATCCATTCTATTTTAAGTGAAATTGGTCCTCTTGGTTTGTTTTCTAATAAAAAAGCTCCAGCACCGTCAGATAACATCCAACGTAAGAAATCTTTTTTGAAAGCAATAATAGGTTGTTCTTCAAGGCTTTTTAAATTATCGGCCTCGTGATTGTATTTTTGAGCATTCAGCCAAGTAGAAACTTTTTCTGATCCTGTGCAGATTGCATTTTTTGAATTTCCAGATCTAATAGAAAGAAAACCAAATTTAAGAGAGTTCATTCCGGCACAGCAAACTCCTGTTGAAGAGTTCAATTCTACCGATTTGTTTTTTAGCAGACCATGAACCATCGCAGCATGCGAAGGCAGAAATATGTCAGGAGTTGAAGTTCCGCATGAAAGTACTTCTAGATCTTGAGGCGTAAAATTTTCGTCGAATAATGGTAAAATTGCATTTCTTGTTAACTCAGCATTGCTGTGTGTGCTTTTTCCTTCTTTGTCAACAGCGTAATATCGGCTTGTAATTTTATTATTGCGCAAAATAATGCGTCTTGCTTTAGAAGCAGTATCATTGATAAGGCCTAGATAGGCTTCCATTTCATCATTTGAAACGGCTTCGTTTGGCAAATATTTTGCAGCTTTTGTAATATATACTTCAAACATAATTTAAATTTCGTCTTCTAAACTCCCTGATAATATTGAGTTTCCTTTTTTATAGATTTTAACTTAAGCGGATAGGTAATAAGGTGCAATATATACACTATTGGTGAGATTAACCATATCGCAAGGAATAAATAAACATTAAATACTTTAAGCAGCTGTTTTCGGTTTTTTTGATTTTTATAAATAATATTTGACCATTTATTAAAAATTTTATTGGCTGTTTTGTCAACAGTTACCAAATACGAACTTATTTTTACAGCGCCAGCATCAACCAATTTTGGCTGTAATTGCGCTAAATTATTTTGTTGTAAAGAATCAAGCATGATTTCTCCAAACTGACTCGATTCTTGTATATCTTTTTCTGAAACTCCCGGAAGCGGAAATATACCTAAATATTTTTTCTTAACTCCAGAGAACATCCATTCTACGATGGTAATAACGCTGATTAAATTTCCAACACGGTCTACCAAAGCTACGTTTCCGACTAAATTGGCATTGGCTTTTCTCAGTAAAACTTTGATTTTTTCCTGAGCCATAATCCACATGTTTCTTGAACCGCTGATAGTAATAACAGGCGTATTGTTCAAGATTTTCTTGGCATCGTCACTTTTCAAAAATGAATTGATCGGAATGGAAGGCGATAAATACCAAACCTGATAATGAAATAGTATTAAGTCAAACTTTGTGTTTAAAACTTCTTCAGGAATAGGTTTTAATGCGGTCGGAATCTGTAAAAACGATTCGGGAAATGCATCAAAAAATGATTCTTTATTCCAAGGAAATGGAAACGGTTTTTCTAATTGTATTTCGTGAAATGTAAGGTTTATTTCTTCTGAATTTAGGAATGGTTTTGCAATATTTTTTGCAATAGATTCTAGTTGTCCAGATTGCGTGTAATAAATTACGAGAACATTTTTCATTTAGGTTTTTTTGGCTTTGGTGGTCAGCAAAAATAAGTAAATTTATTTAAACGAATTTTCTTATTCCTGCGAATGGCCTAGAATTCCTAAATTTTTGATTTATTCAAAAAAAATGAAGTTAAAAGAGTTGGTTCGGTGTTATTTTGGCAATGAATTTTTGTTTTCTAACTGGTTCCAAAAATCAAAATAATTGAACCATTGCAAAGGGTATCGATAAAGAATGCTTTCTACGCTTTTTACATATTCTTTCAAAAGCGCTTTTTCGTCTCTATGTTTTACCTCGGCTTCTCTTGCGTACAAATGATAATGAAGGTTTGGCTCTTTCATTACATAAACAAAAACTACAGGAACCTTTAATCGTGAAGCAATTAAAAATGGTCCGGCAGGGAAATTGGCTTCTTTACCTAAAAGGTTTTCAGAAAGCGATTTTGTTCCTTCAAAATAACGGTCGCCTGTAAAGCAGATTAGTTCATTATTGGCCAAAGCAGCATTGATCTCAAAAATATGAGAGAGATCTTCTTTAATGATGATAAATTTTACGGTTGGTTTTTGAGAAACGCTTTCCAGATAATTCTTAATAGCAGAATGTTCTAAATCTGTTGTAACAAGATTAATTTGGAAATTAAGGTCAATGTCTCCTAGAAAATGTTCTGCAATTTCAAAATTGCCAACATGTGCACTGATTAAAACGCCGCCTTTTTTCTCGGCAAGTAATTTTTTGAGTGTTTCTATTCCGTCAAATTCATAAGTAAATTTGTTTCGCATTCCGGCAGAAATGGAAACTTTGTCAATAATGGTCTGTCCAAAAGTATAATAGCTTTTGAAAACCATTTTTTTGGATTTGAAATAGGAGTATTGAAGTCTTTCTTTAAAGTAATAGAAAATGGCTCTGTTGCTTTTTCTTAGAAATAAAAAATAATACGAAGCAACAAAATAAAGTAAGGCATAAGCAGCTTTGACACCCGCTTTTTGAATTAAAAAAACGAATATTTTATAACCTAATACAGTTCCTTTGGATTTACCATCCCATTGACTCATTTAAGCTAATTTGGCTTTGATTTTAGTTTCGATTAAGTCATAAAAACTTTGAAAATCAGAAATTCCAACAAAATCTGCTTCAACTAGTTTTACACCAAAGTTTGCCTCTATTGAAACGACTAAGTCAACATAATCCAGACTGTCTAACCCAAGTGTATCTTTTAAATTAGCATTTGGTTCAATGTCGTCATTATCAACTTCAAATTCATCAACTAAAAAACCATTAATTTTTGCTATAATCTCTTCTTTATTCATTGTTCAATTTAAACTTTTTAACCACCAACGCAGAGTTGGTTCCTCCGAAACCGAAAGAATTGGACAAAAATATGTCAAATTTTTTGTTTAACGTAGTTTTAACTAAATTTAATTTTGACGCATCTTCATCTGGGTTTTCCAAATTGATGTTTGGCGCGATAAAATCGTGCTGCATCATTAAGATAGAATAAATGATTTCGCTGGCTCCCGCCATCCAGCATTCGTGGCCTGTCATAGATTTTGTAGAACTTACAGGAGGATTTTTTTCTCCAAAAACTTCAAAAATGGCTTTTGCTTCATTTGCATCTCCAACAGGTGTTGAGGTTGCATGAGCATTTATATATTCAATATCTGAAGCTTGTAATTTGGCATCGTCAAGAGCTCGTTTCATGGCTGTTGCAGGCCCTTCAACGTTTGGTGTTGAGATATGTCCGCCGTTTGAAGAAAAACCGTAACCGCCAATTTCTGCAATAATATTGGCACCGCGAGCAATGGCAGATTCGTAACTTTCTAAAATTAAAGTTGCACCTCCACCACTCGGAATTAATCCGTCACGGCCAATATCAAAAGGTCTAGAAGCTTTTGTTGGATCGCCTTCTCTGTTAGAAAAAACGCCTAACCCATCAAAACTGCTCATCGCATATTTATTTATTTCCTGAGCACCGCCAGTAATAACAATATCTTGAAAACCGCTTTTAATTAAAAAATAAGCCAAACCAATAGAATGTGACCCACTTGCGCAAGCTGCACTAACCGTAAGATTGATTCCGCGAAGTTTAAAAATCGTAGAAAGATTCATCGTAACGGTAGAATTCATCGATTTAAAAATAGCACCAGAACCTATAAGAGCGGTGTCTTTTTTCTCGCGTACAATATCTGTTGCGTCAATAATGGCTTTAGAAACACTATCGTTTCCGTACATGATACCTACTTCATGCTCTTCAAAAAAAGCATCATCAATGTTAGCGTTTTTAAGTGCTTCTATAGTTGCCATATAAGCATATTCGGTTTCTTCACCGATGCTCATACGTTGTCTGCGCGTCAATAAATTTTTAAGATCGGCTTTCGGAACCATTCCTGTCAGGGCCGATTGAAAACCAAATTCTTTTCTTTCAGAATCAAACTGAATACCAGATTTTCCTTCGTATAACGAATCTTTTACTTCGTCTAAAGAAGTTCCGATACAAGAATAAATTCCCATTCCAGTAATTACAACTCGTCTATTCATGGTCTTTCAAAAGTAATTTTTTATCCTTAAAGTGTAATTTTTAAAACAAAGGCACAAAGTTTTTATTTTTTAATCTCGCAAAGTCGCAGAGTCGCAAAGGTTCTTTTTTTAGGTTTTTTTTAAATAAAACTTTGCGACTCTGCGACTTTGCGAGCAATTTTTTTGTTAAGTAAAAAACTTAAAAATAAACTTCGCAAACATAGTATTCTTTAAGAATATATTCCGCCGTTAATATTTATAATTTCTCCTGTAATATAGCTTGCTTTTTTAGAAATCAAAAAGCTTACCAAATCTGCTACTTCTTCTGCTTCACCAAAACGGTTTACCGGAATGAGCTTTAATAATTCTTTTTCATCCAGCTGACTTGTCATATCAGTTCTGATAAAACCTGGAGCGACAGCATTTACAGTAATGTTTCTTTTGGCAACTTCCTGTGCTAGAGCTTTAGTCGCTGCTACAATGGCACCTTTTGCAGCCGAATAATTGGCTTGTCCTGCAGTTCCTTTTACTCCAGAAACAGAAACCATATTTACGATTCGGCCGTATTTGTTGCGTAACATTTTTTGAATAAAAAACTGCGTAACATTAAAGAAACCGTTTACACTAGTATTCATAACACCGTTCCAGTCTTCTGGTGTCATCCACATAAAAAGACCATCTTTTGTGATTCCCGCATTGTTTACAATTGCTTCAACCAATTTTTCAGGATTAGCTTCCTGCCAAGCAGTTAAAACATTTTGCACTTCTTCAAAATTAGAAACATCAAAACCTAAGATTTCTCCTGTTGCACCTAATTTTTGGACTTCTTGCAATGTTTCTTCGGCAGCTGTTTTATTCGAATGATAATTAATTAGAATATGATAATCGGATTCTATGGCTAGTTTTTTACAAATCGCACTTCCAATCCCTCTCGAACCGCCAGTTACTAATACACATTTCATTTAACGTAGGTTTTGTTTTTTATTCATAATAAATGAAATCGCCTTATAAAACGCGATTTCATTTATGCAAAGTTCTAATTTATTTGGAGATAAATACTATTTCTTTTTTTTTGGTGCTGGTTTTGTAGCTGTTTTTTTTGCTACGGGCTTAGTTTCCTCTTTTGGTTTTTCGGCAGGAGCTGTGGCTGGCTGCGGTTTTTCTGCACTTTTAGAAAAGAGTTCTGCATTTTCAAACCATTGGTTGGCCAAGACTGTTCCGTCAGGTTTAAGAAATCCCCATTTTCCTTCGTTTTTTACTCGGGCAACACCACCAATAAATCCTTTATCTTGTTGTGTAAACATTGCAATAATAGCATTTGTTGTGATACCGTATTGAGTTGGGATTACTAGTTTTCCAGATTCATTAATGAATCCCCAATTGCTTTCTTTTACTGGAGCTAAACCGTTTGTGCTGAAAACTTCTGCATCGTTGTAAGTTGGCTCAATCACAAATTTTCCTTCTGGATTTATGAATCCCCATTTTTTTCCAACCAAAACAGGAGCAAGGTTTTTTGAGAATGCTTTTCCTTTATCATAAATAGGAAGAATGGCCCAATTTCCTTTTAAATCGATGTAACCGATTTTTCCATTTTTCTTAGCAAAAGTCAAATCCTGCGTTTCAAAATCCCAGATTTTTTCAGCTCCGTCAACTGGAACAAATTTTCCGCCGCTTACAAGACCGAAAGTTTTGTCTTTTCTTGCCCAAGTTGTTCCCTTAAAATAATTTCCAACTTCGGCATAAACAGGTTCAACTAATTCTTTTCCGTTAGTATCAATAATTCCCCAGTTTTTGTTTAATTCCACTCTGGCGTAACCATTTTCAAAAGGTTTGATCTGATCGTATTTTGGTTCTAAAACAACAGTCATTTTGTTGTTGATTAATCCCACTTTATTGTTTTGTCTAAAGAAAGCAACTCCATCATTAAAATCAAATACTTTGTCAGTAGTTGGCCCTTTTTGAATTTCTCCTTTTGTATTAATGTAAACCCAGTCTTTGTCTTTTTGTACAACTGCAATTCCGCTGTTAAAATCTTTAGCATCTTTAAAATCAGCAGGGATTGCCCAAGTTCCTTTAGCATCTATAAATCCCCATTTTCCGCCATTTTCTACAGCAGCCAAACCTTCAGAAAAACTTCTTGCCGATTTATATTGCGGTTCGATTTTAAAGGATCCGTCTTTAGACAGATATCCAATTTTGGAGCTCTTTTTAACTAATGCCAGTTCTTGACTATTAACAAATTGAATACTTGCCAGCAGCAAAAAAATAAGTGTCTTTTTCATGATTTTAAAAATTCAATGTTTAATGATTAAAAAACTAAAACTCTTTGGGGGGCATTTGTGGTATTTCAATTTCTAACTGTTGATCAAATAATCTTTTACTTTTTGAACAAAAGGATACATTACCTGATCTTCTTTAAAAGTTGGAATTATATTTCTGATATCGTCGTACCATTTTTTAGTCGTAGACGAAATTTGATCTTTTTGTTTCAAATAATCAATTGCCTGAACAATTGTGATTAATTCGATAGCTAAAACCTCGAATGAGTTTTCAATTACTTTTGATGTAATAACCGCAGCATTGGTTCCCATACTTACAATGTCTTGATTGTCATTGTTGTTTGGAATACTGTGTACGTACATTGGATTTGATAACATTTGGTTTTCGGCAGTTGTTGAAGTTGCTACGAATTGAACGCCCTGCATTCCGAAATTAAACCCTAACGTTCCTAAGTTTACGAATGGAGGAAGAATTTCGTTGATTTTTGAATTCAACAAATAATTCAATTGACGTTCTGCCAGCATCGTTAATTTGGTAATAACGATTTTCAATTTATCCATTTCTAGCGAAATATAATCTCCATGGAAATTTCCGCCATGGTAAACGTGTTTGTTTTTTACGTCGATAATTGGGTTATCGTTTGCTGAGTTAAATTCGTCTTCCAGAATAGAAGCTACATTATTGATAGTCTCTAGAACCGGTCCCAAAATTTGAGGAACACAACGTAATGAATAATATTCTTGAACTTTTTCTTTGAAGATCTCTTCGGTGTTTTCGCCAGAATATAAATGGTCTTCTCTTTTACGGATCAACGTACTGTCCGAAAGATTTTGTCTCATTCTTTCCGCAACTTCCTGTTGTCCTTTATGACGTTTTGTTTGGTTTAATTCCTGAGAAAAATGGTCGTCGTAAGCTTGAACCAATTCGTTAATCGCACAAGAAGCTTTTAACGACCAATCTAATAATTTTTTTGCATAATGAACATTTACCACTCCAATTCCTGTCATTACAGAAGTCCCGTTAATTAATGCCAGACCTTCTCTAATTTCTACTTGAATTGGTTTTAAACCTTCAATTTCGAAAACTTCTGCAGTTGCGCGTCTTTCACCTTTATAAAAAACTTCTCCTTCGCCAATTAAGACCAAAGCTAAGTGTGATAATTGTACTAAATCTCCGCTGGCGCCAACACCGCCGTGCTCAAAAATTAAAGGCGTAATATCTCTATTGATTAATTCTGCCATTAAATGAATAACAGAAGAGTGAACTCCTGAATTTCCTAAAGAAAGTGTATTTAATCTTGCCAAAATTGCTGCTTTTGCGCACTCAGCATTTAAAGGTTTTCCAGTTCCAGAAGAATGGCTTCTGATTAAGTTATATTGTAACTGAATTTGATCTGACTCCTTAATTCTATATTGAGCCATTGGACCAAATCCTGTATTTACGCCGTAGATTACTTTGTTTCCTGAGAATTCTTTTAAGAAATTAAAACTTTCGTTTACTCGATTTTGAACCACATCGCTTATGGAAACTTTGTTTTTTCCAAAGATTATGGCTTCAAATTCTGCTAAACTTAGATATTCATTTATTGTATTCATCAAATCGATTTTGGTTGCGCTAATTTAATTTTATTTATCAAAATAAATGTAGTTATTTTGATGATGGCAAATGTAGGTTAATTAATGATAATAATTCTAATATGACAAAGGAGTTTGTTGATGTTTTAGTGATTGGTGCAGGACCATCTGGATGTGTTTCGGCATCGTATCTTTATAAAAACAACGTAAAGGTTAAGGTAGTAGAAAAAACGAAGTTTCCGAGACTTGTAGTAGGTGAAAGCCTTATTCCGCGTGTAATGGATCATTTTGCTGAGGCAGAATTGTTTGACGCTCTTGATGCCATGAACTTTGAGAAAAAGTTAGGCGCTCGTTTTATTAGAGGAGAAGAAATCTGCAATTTTGATTTTAGCGTAAAATTTGGAGAAGGATGGGATTGGACGTGGCAAGTTCCAAGAGCTGATTTTGACAATACAATGGCACAAGAAATTATAAGAAAAGGGATTGACTTAGAATTTGAAACTGAAGTTTTGGAAGTTTCTTTTGAAGCAAAAAATTCAAAAACTATCGTAAAAGACAAAGACGGAAACCTAAAAGAAATTCATGCTAAATTTATCATAGATTCAAGCGGTTACGGACGTGTTCTGCCAAGACTTTTAGATTTGGATACGCCATCAAAATTAGATCCGCATTCTTCGATTTTTACGCATGTTAAAGATATTAATAGAGAAGAAGGTGTTGAGGGAACTCAAATTTCGTTTGACATTTTAGAAACTCAAGTTTGGCTTTGGGTAATTCCGTTTTCTAACAGAAACACAAGTTTAGGTGTTGTTGGCCCGACAGACTTTATCAATTCTCTTTCTGAAAATAAAGACAATGCTGAGGCTCTGCGAAATGCCATTCAGAAATCGGATTATTATATTAAAAGATTTGCTGGAACAGAATTCCTATTCGAGCCAGTTAAATTAGAAAACTACTCAAGAGCAGTAAAAAGAATGTACGGCGATGGTTTTGCTTTAACAGGAAATAGTTCTGAATTCTTAGATCCAGTTTTTTCATCTGGTGTAGCTTTTGCAACAGAATCCGGAATGCTGGCCGCAAAATTATACTTAAAAGAATCGAAAGGAATTTCTGTTGATTGGGAAGTGGAATTTACTCAATACATGAAACGCGGAATTGCTGTTTTCACCACTTACGTTCAAGAATGGTATACAGGAAATTTACAGACTTTGTTTTTCCACCAGCCTGAAAATCCAGAAGTAAAAGAAAAAATATGCGCGGTTTTAGCAGGTTATGTTTGGAACGAAGAAAATTCGTTTGTCAAAAAACACGATCACGTAATTGCGAATATGGCGTATTTATTAAATATGCAAAAAGAACAAAGCCCTGAATAATCAGGGCTTTTTTATTGAAAAAATAATTCATTTCCTAGATTCATTTCCTAGATTCATTCCGTAGGAATGTCTCGTTGGTAGAAATTAAATTTGAATTGCGATAATACGTTCCGTAGGAACGTTTGATTAATGGATGTGTATATTATTTCCGTAAATCAGATGTTCCTACAGGACATAATACAAAACGACAATATTTTTTTCTACCGATGAGATATTCCTAACGGAATATTATTTCCTTTTTATTTATATGCTTTTTTTGCAATAAGTTTAGACATTGTTTTTGCAGTTTTTGCAAATCCTTCTCCAATTCGGGTTTCATTATTAAAATTGCTTCCCCATTGGTCTCCGGGAGCTTCTTCACTTGTAATTTCTAATAATACATTTGATTTGTTGGCTGTTTCAACAAACTTTAAATTGGTAGTTACTTTTGCTGGCTGTTTCATGATTCCAGCATCCCAACCTGGATAAATCCAAACTGCCTGTACAATTAAAGTATAAGGAGTATTTAATCCTTCCTGAAAGTTTAATTCTTTCTTTTCCTTAGTCAAAACAACGTTTGCAATTTCTAAGAATTTTGGAGTCCAAATTTGATCTTTTGCCACAATCCATCTTTTTTCCCAAAGATTTCCATTTCCTTTTGCCTTTTCGTCTAAATCTGCTTTGTGCTCTTTTACATATTGTGCTTCAGATTTTTTCTCTTTCATCATAGTAAAATTACTATAATCAAATACGGTATTGATTTCTTTTTGGTCTTTTAAAAAGTCAAAATTGCCTTGAACAATATTAATGTCCTGAGCAAACATTGCTCCTGAAATAAAGAAGCATGAAATAATTAGTTTTTTCATTTTTTTGGTTAATTGATTGGTTTTTTTGCAGGCTAAAATAATTAAAAGGATTTAACTTGCAAGCATTAAAAAGTAATCTTTTTCTTGGATGTCGTTTTAAAAAAAAGACTGCCACAATTGACAGTCTTTTAAAAATTTATTGAATGTTAATGTTACAATCCAAATATCTTATCCATTAAAATCCATTTTTGTCCCGGTTTTGCCCAAGGTAAAGCTTGCTGGAATTTCCACATTAAAGTTTCCCATTCCTGAACTTTTTCGTTTGTTGCGTCGGCTTGATCTTTCTTTTCGAAAGTAAAATCAGCATCTGCTTCGATGATCATGAACAATCGATTTCCTGTGCAGTAGATATTCAGAACTTCAATTCCAGAATCTCGAATGCTTTTTTTGATTTCTGGCCATACATTTTCATGCAGTTCTTTATATTCTGCAATTAAATCGGCGTCATCTTTTAAGTCTAATGCCAGATAGAATTTTTGAGTTGCCATACTCTAAAATTTATCCTTGGTAAGCTACAGCAGTTTGTTTGCTTGTGCCTAAACCTTCGATTCCTAATTCGATTACGTCGCCCGCTTTAATGTAAATCGGATCTGGTTTAATTCCTAGTCCAACTCCCGGAGGTGTTCCTGTACTGATTACATCACCAGGAAGCAATGTCATAAACTGGCTTAAATAATGCACTAAAAATGGAATTTTAAAAATCAAGTTTGAAGTGTTACTGTTCTGGAATGTTTTTCCGTTTACAGTAAGCCACATTTTTAGATTGTTTACATCGCCAACTTCGTTTGGAGTTGCCATAATTGGTCCAAGAGGAGCGAAGGTATCAGAACCTTTTCCTTTTGCCCATTGTCCGCCTCTTTCGATTTGGAAAGCTCTTTCGCTATAATCATTCAAAAGGCAATATCCAGCGATGTAGTTTGGCGCATCTTCTTCAGAAACATAGCTTGCTTTTTTGCCTACAACAAAAGCTAATTCCACTTCCCAGTCTGTTTTTTCACTGTTTTTTGGAATAATCAAATTGTCATTTGGTCCGCATAAAGAAGTGGTTGATTTGAAGAAAATAATTGGCTCTTCTGGAATTGCAGCACCAGTTTCTTCACAGTGATCAACATAATTTAATCCGATGCAGATAATTTTTGAAGGACGTGCCACTGGCGAACCTAAACGTACTGAATCGCTTACTTCTGGCAATGAAGGATTATTTTTTAAAGCTTCTTCTAATTTCGCTAAACCGTCATTTTCAAAAAAAGCTTCGTTGTAATCTGTAACGATAGACGAAACATCGTATCTTTTTTCATTTAGTAAAACTCCTGGTTTTTCCTTTCCTTCTTCTCCGAATCTAATAAGTTTCATATTTTAATTTTTTAGTAATGTGTATTGTTTTTTTGCCACAGATTTAAAGGATTAAAATGATTTTTTAAAACTGTGTTTTTAAATTTTTTTAGCCACTAATTACACGAATTTTCTCGAATTTTAATTTGTGGAAATTTGCGAAATTTGTGGCTTATTTTTTTAAATCCTTTTAATCCTTTAAATCTGTGGCTAAATAAAATTTAGTTATTTAATTTAATGAATCCACCATCAATTGGATAATCTGAACCTGTGATGAAAGACGATTCGTCACTGCATAAGAATAAAGCTAAAGTTGCAATTTCTTCAGGTTTTCCCATACGGCCGATTGGCTGTGATTGTGAAAGTTTTTCGAAAATTTCTTCTTCTTTTCCAGGATAATTTTTAGCAATAAATCCGTCTACGAAAGGTGTGTGCACTCTTGCAGGAGAAATAGAATTACATCTGATTTTATCATTCAAATAATCTTTAGCAACAGATAATGTCATTGCCATAACAGCTCCTTTTGCAGTAGAATAAGCAAAACGATCTGGAATTCCAACCCAGCAAGCAATCGAAGCTAAGTTCAAAATTACACCTCCGCCAGAATTTCTTAATGCAGGAATAGAAGCATGAAGACAGTTGTAAACCCCTTTTACGTTTACATTCATAATTCTGTCAAAATCAGATTCTGAAGTTGTGTCTACTTTTCCAACGTGAGCAATTCCAGCGTTGTTTACTAGAATATTGATGTTTCCGATTTTCTCGAAAGTTGCTTTTACTTGTTCGTGGTTCGAAACGTCGCACGCATGAGCAAAAACACTTCCGCCAGCTGATTTAATTTCTTCTACTGTTTCTTTTGCACTTTCTTCCGTTAATTCTAAAACGTGAACTTCAGCTCCTTGTTTTGCAAATAAAACTGAAATCGCTCTTCCAATTCCGCTTCCGCCGCCCGTGATAATTGCTTTTTTATTTTGTAATGAAAACATTTGATATAAATTTTTTATGAGTTGTTTTTAATAGTCTTTTACAAAGATACGCCGCGTTTCCACGGAATAAAATCGTCTTGGTTTAATTGAACTGCTTTCGGAATAATTTCGCCGCTTGCCGCTTTGATGCAATATTCTAAAATTTCCTCGCCCATTTCTTCAATAGACTTTTCTCCGCTGATAATTGGCCCGCAGTCAATATCAATAATATCTTTCATTCTGGTAGCCAAAACCGAATTTGTAGCTACTTTAATTACAGGACAAACTGGGTTTCCTGTTGGAGTTCCCAGTCCAGTTGTAAATAAAATTAAAGTTGCTCCAGAAGCTGCTTTTCCAGTTGTAGCTTCAACGTCATTTCCTGGCGTACAAACCAAACTTAAACCTGGTTTTGTAACTAGTTCTGTATAATCCAAAACATCAACAACAGGAGAAGTTCCACCTTTTTTTGCTGCTCCCGCACTTTTGATAGCATCTGTAATTAATCCGTCTTTGATGTTTCCTGGAGAAGGATTCATGTGGAAACCAGAACCTACTTTATGAGCCAATTCATCATAAGATTCCATTAAATCTATGAATTTTCTAGCTTTATCTTCGGTAGTACATCTGTCAATTAAATTTTGTTCTGCACCGCATAATTCTGGGAATTCAGCCAAAAGAATTTTTCCGCCTAAAGCCACAACCAAATCTGAAGTATAACCCACAGCAGGATTTGCAGAAACACCGCTAAAACCGTCGCTTCCTCCACATTTTACACCAATGCATAAATCGCTTAAAGGCGCATCAGTTCTTTCGTATTGGTTGATTTCAATTAAACCTTCAAAAGTTTTTTTGATGGCATTTGTAATTAAAACTTCTTCGCTTTCTGTCTGTTGCTGTTCAAAAATAAACAACGGTTTATCAAAATCAGGGTTTTGTCTTTTCACATCATTTACAAAATCCTGAACTTGCAAATGCTGGCATCCTAAACTCAAAAGCGTGATTCCGCCAACGTTCGGGTGATTCGCATAAGAAGCCAATAAAGCGCTCAAAGTAGAAGCATCCTGACGTGTTCCACCGCAACCGCCTTGGTGATTTAAGAATTTAATTCCGTCCACATTTTCAAAAACACGTTTGTTTTTTGGCGTCGGATTTAATTCAATGTTGATATCGTTAATGTCATTTCCGTTCAAATAACTTTCCAGTAATTCGTGCGTAAATTGGTTGTATTTGTCTGTTACAGCATAACCCAATTGCTTGTGTAAGGCTTCTTTGATGACGTCAAGATTTCTATTTTCACAAAAAACAGTCGGGATAAAAAGCCAGTAATTTGCTGTTCCAACGCGTCCGTCTTTTCTTTTGTAACCTTTAAAAGTTCTATTTTCGAATTTTGAAACATCGGGTGCGTTCCATTCGTAAGAAGCATTTCTATAGGCATAAGGATCTGCAGCATGTTTTAGATTTTCGGTCGTCATTAAACTTCCTTTTGCCACATCGTTTTGCACTTTTCCAACCAAAACACCGTACATATTTACTTCTTCTCCCTGCTTCATGTCCTGCATGTAGAATTTATGTTTGGCTTTGATGAGGTCTTGTAAAACGTAAGTTTCGTTTTCAAAATGAATTGCATCGCCTTTTTGAAGATCGGTTAAGGCAACCAATACATTATCATCTGGATGCAGTTTTACAACCAGTTTTTTTGTGTTATTGTCAGACATTGTGTTTTTTGTTTTTTTTCTTTTTTTTGATGTCGTTGCTTTCACTCTATAACATTTTAATCTTCTGATTTTGTATAGAATTCGGGCAGTTAACGAAAAATAAAATTAGTTTTTTTACGCATCGGTTAATAGTCTAATATTATCCGTATCTAATCTTTAATTATCTTTGCAGTATGAAATTGGAACAAACCAAAATAGCGTCTTATCTCAACACGAAAGTTTCGGTGCTGAATCGTATGGAACCTTTTTTTCAGGCGCCGTTTCATTCGCATCCGGAATTGGAATTGGTTTATGTGAAAGAGAGTTACGGAAAACGTATTATCGGAAATTCGGTCATGCCTTTTGCGCCTGGTGATATGGTTTTTTTAGGTTCTGACATTCCGCACGTTTGGCTGAATGATGAAAAATATTATCAGGGAATTGAGGATTTGAAAGCCAATTCGATTGTGGTATATTTTCATAAAGATATTTTCGGACCGACTTTTTACGAATTAAAAGAAACTCAAAAAATCAACGAACTCTTTTTTCAGGCTGGAAAAGGAATTTCGATTATCGGAAAAACCAATAAACAGATTGCGAAAAAACTCGAAAAATTAGTTTCTAAAAAAGACTTTGAAGTTATCGTCGGGCTTTTTGAGATTTTGTCTATTCTTTCTGAAAGTCAGGATACGATTTACATTAATGATGAAATTTATTCTTTGATGCAGAAGGATGCAAAAGTAGATCGTCTTTCCGAAGTTTTTCAATATGTCAACAAAAATTATAAAAAGAATATTTCCTTAGAAGAAATTGCCGCTGTAGCGAATATGACGCGGACTTCTTTCTGTAGAATGTTCAGGGCAAAAACGAAAAAGAATTTTGTGGATTATCTGCACGAAATCCGAATTTCAAATTCCTGTAAATTGTTATTAGAAACCGATAAAAGTATGTCTGAGATTGCTTATGAATGCGGTTATAAAACAGCTTCAAACTTTAATAAACTCTTCAAAAAAGTTAAAGGAATTACGCCTTCTGATTTTAAAAATAATGCGAAAGTTAGTTTTGCCACAGATTAAAAGGATTAAAGAGATTTTTACGTCCAGTTTTGTCTGGCTGAGCGAAGTCGAAGCCCGCGTCCAATTGGAACGCCCTTCGACTTCGCTCAGGGTGACAAACTAAAGCGAATCATTTTAATCTTTATAATCTGTGGCAAAAAATATTTTAAATAGAACGATCTAAATGCGTGTAACCTCCATCCACATAAATAATCTGTCCTGTGGTATGGCTTGATTTTTCAGACAATAAGAAAACCACCATATTTGCGATTTCTTCAGCGGTTGTCATTCTGTTTTCTAGCGGAATATTTTTGGTAATTGCAGCTAATTTTTCTTCTTTATTTTCAAAAGTATTAATCCACGTTTCGTAAAGTGGTGTGTAACATTCGGCCACAATTACGGCATTTACACGAATGCTGTATTTTAATAATTCAACAGCCCATTCTCTCGTTAAAGCGTTTCTTCCACCGTTTGAAGCCGCATAAGCAGAAGTTCCGCCTTGCCCGGTTTCGGCAGTTTTAGAACCGATGTTTACAATTGCTCCTTTAGATTCTTTTAAATATGGAAGCGCGTGTTGTGCCATTAAATAATAATGGACTAAATTTTTGTGAAGTGAAGCGGCGAAATCTTCATAATTTCCGTTTTCTAATCCAACACCGTCATTAACGCCGGCATTGTTTACCAATCCGTCAATTCTTCCAAATTTTGCGATTACGGCTTCAACAGCTTTTTTGCAGTCTTCAGGTTTTGTCAAATCGGCGACAACTTGGTGCGCTTCTTTTCCAATGGCTTTTAATTCTTCTACGGCTTTGATATTATCATTTTCGTTACGTCCAACAATAAACGGAATCGCATTTTCTTCGGCTAAAACCTTAACGATTCCTAAACCGATTCCTTTTGCGCCTCCCGTAACGATAATGATTTTTTTGGTTAATGATAACTGCATGGTATTTATGTATTATAATTTGAAATTCAGTTTGTTTTTTGCCACTCCCGATAGCTATCGGGATAAAGAGATTAAAATGATTCTTTTTTCTCTTCATTGTGTTTTTTTTTTGCCACGACTCAAGCGATAGCGAATAGGCGAAGCAATTACACGAATTGCACCAATTTTAAAATAGCTATGAAAAATAAATTAGTGAAAATTAGTGCAATTTGTGGCAATATTTTACTCTCACAAAAATTTTAATCTTTTTAATCATTTTAATCTGTGGCTATATTTTTTATTCAATGAATATACTTTAAAAATTTACAGCTGTTGTTCATGACAAACAACAGCTGTAAAAATAGAGAGAATAGAACTGATAATTTATTACCAGAACTTAACATAAAGCGCAGCAATAATCAATAATGTAATAACGATTAAGACTGTTGTCTGCGGTTTTACTTTAAACATTTCAGAATCAATTTCAAATGCTTTAGGGTTTACTTTTGGACCAGCAAAACTTATAAGAATCATTGCAATCATTGTGAATAAGAATGATAATCCCATACAAATGTGGAACGGAATTTCGAAAGCTCCTTTTCCATTATTATAAGCCGTGTATAAAAGTGTGTCGTTTCCAAATAAAGCAGGAGCGTATTCGTTGAATAAAACAGATAATAAAAATCCTAAGATTACACCCACGATTGCTGCTGTTCCTGTAGTTCTTTTCCAGAACATACCTAAGAAGAACATCGCAAAAACTCCAGGGCTAATGAATCCTGTGTATTTTTGGATGTATGTAAATCCGCCAACTCCTCCGATTCCTAAAACGTCATTCCATGTAAATAAAACTGCTAAAAGCATGGCAACAAAAACGGCAAGTCTACCAATGTTTACCTGTTGCTTTTCACCAGCATCTTTTTGAATGTATTTTTTATGAACGTCTAATGTATAGATTGTAGAAATACTGTTTACTTTTCCTGCTAAAGATGCTACGATTGCAGCAGTAAGAGCCGCAACAGAAAGACCTTTTAATCCAGTTGGAAGGAACGTTAATATAGCAGAATATGCCTCATCTTTTACTCCTCCCTCTAATTGAGGTAAATGTCCGCTTGTGTATAAAACGTAAGCAGCAATACCAGGTAACATCACGATAAGTGGCATTAATAATTTCAACATACCAGCAAATAAAATACCTGTACGAGCCGTTTGTAAATCTGCTCCAAGTGCTCTTTGTGTAATGTATTGGTTACATCCCCAGTAGTTTAAGTTGATAATCCAGATACCAGCAGCATAAGATAATAATCCTGGGAAAGTTAAATATTTATCAATTTCAAGCTGGGAAGACGTCGCAGTTGGTTTCGGAATAATCATTTTGAAATGTTCTGGAGCCTGCTGCATTAAAACTTTGAAACCGGCAATTGCGTTTTGGCCAACACCAAAAGCTTCTGCAACTGTTGTTAAGGCAATATAAGAAGTTACCAAACCTCCGATAATTAATACAGCTACCTGAATAACGTCTGTATAAGCTACAACCTTCATTCCTCCAAGAGAAATAAACAAAGCAAAAATAGCCAATCCAAGCATGATTACGTGAAGATATTCTCCGCCAGCAAGTTTGTTAATGGCAACCGCTCCTAAGTATAAAATAGAAGTAAGATTTACAAAAACATATAAAAACAGCCAGAATACTGCCATGATAAGCGCAGTAGATTCGTTGTAACGTGTTTTTAAGAATTGTGGCATCGTGTAAATCTTGTTTTTAAGATAAACAGGAATAAACCATACAGCCACGATAATAAGGGCAACAGCAGCAAGCCATTCGTAAGCAGCAACAGCGATTCCTAAGAAGAAACCTTCACCACTCATTCCGATGAATTGCTCTGCAGAGATATTAGAAGCAATAAGAGAAGCTCCAATTGCCCACCAAGTTAAATTTCCTTCAGCCAAAAAATAAGCTTTAGCATCATGTTCGTCCTGTTTACGTTTGCGGTAAACGGTGTAACCGTAGACAGAAACTACGATAAAATAAATAATAAAAACCGCATAGTCTGCGAAAGCGAGGTTTTGGTTCATTGTTAGTAGTATTTTAAATAATTATTATAGGGTTGTTTGTTTATTTGGTTTTAAATCAGTTTTTATGTTGTTAAATCTTGTTAAAAATGCAAGATGTGTTTTATTTCTGTTATTTTTTTGCGAAAATAAAAGCAGGAGCCAAATGTAAAACAAAAAATTAGAAATCAACTATTAGTAAATGTGTTTTTTACATTTATTTACTAAGAATTGTGTTAAATTTTTAGTTTTTGTTTTAGAGTAACATTAGCCCATTAAGCTTTTACCAGACTTTTATAATGTACATCTGAAAGCTGTCTTAAAATTTCGGCACTTTTTTCAGGTGTAATGTCTCTTTGTGATTCGCCCAGCATTTCGTATCCAACCATAAACTTTTTTACAGTTGCCGATCTTAGCAACGGCGGATAAAAATGCATGTGGAAATGCCATTCTGGATGCAGTAAACCATCTGTTGGCGATTGGTGAATTCCTGAAGAGTATGGAAATGAAGTATTGAATAAATTGTCGTACTTCGTAGTTAATTGTTTTAAGATTTTCGCGAAAGCAGTGCTTTCTTCAGCAGTAAAATTAGTGATTTTGTTTACGGCTCTTTTGCTTACAATCATTGTTTCGTACGGCCAGATTGCCCAGAACGGAACCAGCGCAACAAAATGATCATTTTCAATTACAATACGTTCGCCAGCTTTCAATTCAGCTTTTACATAATCTTCCAATAATGTTCTGTCGTTTTTATCGTAATATGATTTTAAGCTATTTTGCGTTTTTTCAACCTGAGTCGGCAATGAAGACTGCGCCCAAATTTGCCCGTGCGGGTGCGGATTACTACAGCCCATTACGCTTCCTTTGTTTTCAAAAATCTGAACGTGATTGATGTATTTGATGTTTCCTAAGTCGGTATATTCTTTCTGCCAAGTTTTGATGATGTTTTCAATATCTGCAATTTCCATTTCTGGAAGAGTAAGATCGTGCCTTGGCGAAAAGCAAACTACTCTCGAAATTCCTTGTTCTGGTTTTGCCTTAAAAAAAGTATGTTTAATATCATCTTCAAAAATGATTTCATCCTGTTTCATTGCCGCAAAATCATTTTCGAAAACAAAACTGCTTTCATATTGAGGATTATTCACTCCGTTGGCACGAACATTTCCTGGACACAAATAACAAGTTGGGTCGTATTTTGGAAGTTCTTCTGTAGAAATGGTTTCATTCTGTCCCTGCCAAGGGCGTTTTGCACGATGAGGTGAAACTAAAACCCATTCGTTAATTAATGGATTGAAGCGTCTGTGCGGATCTTCGTTAATGTCAAAATTTTTCATTGTACTGTGTTGTGGTTTTTAAAGTAGCGTTGTTCCGTTTGAGATTTTTACATCATAGAATTTTAATTCAATTCCAAATGTATCTAAATAAAGCTTCGAAAACTTACGCTTAACCTCATTTTCATGCCCTTTTTTAACTAAATTGATGGTACAGCCGCCAAAACCACCTCCCATAAGTCGAGAACCAATAATGGCATCATCTTCTTTTGCGGTATCAACAAGCATGTCTAATTCTTCGCAGCTTACTTCATATTCTTGCGATAATCCGTAATGAGTTTCAAAAAGTAATTCTCCTAAAAGTTCAATATTTCCTTGATCTAAAGCTTCGCAAGCTTTTATAACACGATTGATTTCTTTGACAACAAAATGAACTCTGGCAAAAACTTTTTCAGTCATTTTATCTTTAAGGCTCAAAACCTGTTCTTCTGTAGCGTTTCTAAAAGTTTTTACTTCTGGAAAATGGCTTTTTATGATGGATAATCCTTCTTCGCATTCAATTCTTCTTGTATTGTATTCTGATGTAAAAAGCGAATGTTTTACATTAGAATCAAATAAAATCAGAGAATAATCTTTGAAATCGGCATTGTGATATTCAAATTCTAAAGTATTGCAGTCTAATTGAATTACTTTATTTTCTAGACCGTGAACACTAGAAAACTGATCCATAATGCCGCAGTTAATACCAACCCAATGTTCTGCTTTTTGTCCTAATAATGAAATGTCTTTTTTCTCAATTTTTAAATCGAAAAGAGATTTGATTCCGAAAAGCATTCCGCATTCTAAAGCCGCAGAAGAAGACAATCCAGAACCAACCGGAATATTACTGCTGAAAACACAGTTAAAACCATCAAACGAAAATCCGTTGTCTTGCAATTGTTTGATTACACCTCGAATATAATTCGTCCAAACGACATCACTCAGTTTTACTTCGTGAGTCAAATCGATTTCAAATTCTTCGTTTAAATCAATAGCAATTACTTTAGAAGTTTTAGTGTTGTTTTTTGCAAAAGCAAAGCAAATCACTTTGTCAATTGCCGCAGGTAAAACATAACCGTCATTGTAGTCAATATGTTCTCCGATAATGTTAATTCTACCTGGAGAAAGTACCGTTTTTTGAGGAGAAGAACCAAAAGATTTCTCAAAAAAAGCAACGGTATTTTGTATTAAAATATCATTCATTATAGTGGTGTAATTGTAGTATTGTATAAATAGTTAGTTTAAAGTTTCAAATTTGTAAAGCGTTTTTTGAGAATATTCTTCTCCTTTTTTTAGAACAGCATTTGGAAAATGTTCGTGATTTGGCGCATCTGGAAAATTCTGTGTTTCAAAACAAATTCCGCTTTGAGCGTTGTAATCAACATTTCCTTTCCCTTTTAATTTTCCGCAACTTCCGCCCACATATATATGTACACTTGGCTGATCGGTATAAACATTCATTCTCAGTTTGTTTTTTAAACTGATTAATTGCGCTACGATTTCAGTTTTAGAATTTACCACAAAAGAATTGTCAATTGGAAACGGACAGTTTTTAGGAGTTCTAAAATCAAAATCATGATTCGTCAAATCGGTGTAATTTCCTGTTGGAATATTATCTGGATTTGTTTCCAGCATTTTAGCCGATTTGATAAACATCTGCTGTTCTAAAACATTTCCATCATGTCCGTCAAGGTTAAAATAACTGTGATGCGTCAGGTTGATAACTGTATCTTCAGTTGAAGTTGCCTTATATTCTAATTTTAATTCATTTTCTTCAGTCAAAGTATAGGTTAAATAAACAGTCATTTCGCCAGGAAAATTTTCGTCTAAATGTGCGCTCATAAGCCCAAAAGTAATTGACGGATTTTCTCCAGTTTTTGCATCAGTTATACTCCAAGTTTTTCTTCCAAATCCCATTTCTCCGCCATGAAGTGTATTGCCGTTATTGTTTCCGCCAAGCTGAAATTTTGTGCCATTAAGACTGAAAGAGGCATTGTGAATGCGTCCAGCATAACGTCCAACGGTAGTTCCAAAATAGGGAGCACTTGGTAAATTATATGATTCTAAATACGATTCTAAATTATCAAACCCTAATACAACATCTGTTAATTTTCCGTCCACCGGAATTTGTATAGAAGTTACAGTTGCTCCATAATTGATAATTTGAACTTTCATTCCGTTTTTGTTAACCAGATCAAAAGAATAAATTTCTTCCTTATTGGGCATTAAACCAAACAATTTGCAATTGTGAATATCTTTTAAATGCGATATGTGTTTTATTTCCATGTAATTTTTGCCAAAAATGAAATCCAAAAGTAAAAATATTTTCTATATTTGCATACCAGTACCTACCAGTTTTTAATCATTATAGTCAAAATGACTTTATCATGAACATGATTTCAATTCAAAATAATATTGGTCTGCCAAAATATAAGCAGATTATTCTTTCAATCGAAAAGGCGATTGAAGAAGGGAATTTAATTAAAGGAGACAGGCTTCCATCTGTAAATAAAGTCTGTTTGGCTTTTTCTTTATCTCGAGATACAGTCTTATTGGCCTATGATGAATTGAAGAAAAGAGGAATTATTTATGCTATTCCTGGCAAAGGCTATTATGTGAAAAGTGTTGAAATCACTATCACTCAGAAGATTTTTCTGCTTTTTGACGAATTGAATATTTTCAAAGAAGATATTTATAATTCGTTTTTAAAAAACATCGGAAAAAATGTTCAGGTCGATATTTTCTTTCATCATTTTAATGTTCAGGTTTTCAAAAAACTCATAAATGATAGTAATGGAAATTATACTAGGTATATTATTATGCCAACAAACTTAAGCGATGTTACGGACTCGATAAAAACCCTACCAGTAAGCGATGTAATTATATTGGATCAGACTAATTCTGAGTTAAAAATGTTCCCAGCGATTTACCAAAACCATCAAAAAGATATTTATGAAGGCTTAATGAAAGGCAAGTCCCGATTGTCAAAATACAAGAAACTGATTTTAATTTTCCCTGGTTTTAGGGAGCCTCCAGGAATGAAATTAGGATTTGAATCGTTTTGCCAAGCCTATAGTTTTGATTATGAGATTATTTCAGATTTCAGCAATCAATCTATTGCTTTTGGAGACTTGTATATTATTCCTCATGACCGTGACCTGCTTTTGGTGATAGAAAATGCGATGAGCAGAAATTTAAAATTAGGAGAAGATTTCGGAATAATATCATACAATGAAACGCCATTGAAGAAAATTGCAGCAAACGGAATTACGACAATTTCGACCAATTTTGAATTAATGGGAAAAATTCTAGCCGATATGGTTCTGCAAGGAATAAAAGAGCAGATTGAAAACAAATCTGCTCTTATATTGAGGAATTCTTTATAATAGGATAAAATTACAAATTGAGTGCAAAGTTGTTCTGCAGTTTTTCTTCGTATTTCTCCTTATTAAAGGTATATAAGTAAGAACCTTTTCTAGAGGACTGCATGTCTTTTTCGTCTAATTTATTTAGAATTTCAAGAGAGTTTATTTTGCTAATAAAATTTCTTTTGTCCAATTCTTTGCTCAAAATAGCTTCATATAATTCTAAAAGCTGACGCATGGTGAATTTTTCAGGAAGCAATTCAAAACCAATTGGTTTTACCGAAGTTTTGTAACGAAGTCTCTTGATAGCATTTTGAACCATTTCGTTGTGGTCAAAAATCAAGTTTGGCGCATCGTTAATCGGGAACCATTCAGCGTGGTAGTTTTTTATCAATTCAGCGTTGTGGTTTTCGATATTTATCAAAGCAAAATAAGAAACCGAAATGGTTCTTTCTACAGGGTCACGATCGATTTCGCTGTAAGCATGCAACTGCTCCATATAAATATCGTTCAAACCTGTATACGTATTTAATATTCTAGTTGCGGCAGCGTCTAAAACTTCATCACGTTTTAGAAATCCTCCGATCAAGGACCATTTTCCTTTTTCAGGTTCAAAATCTCTTTGAATCAAAAGGATTTTCAGACCATCATTGTCAAATCCGAAAATGATGCAGTCTACCGCCAGTAAAACTTTATCAGCAGAACTATAACTGTTTAGCATATATAATTAATTTGGATGGGTAAATATATAAACTTCCTAAAACGTATCATAAATTATTAATGTCAATTTTACACTTAATATTGAACTGTAATAAAAAAGAATTCTAACAATCAATTTTAATAAGATCGCAATAAAGGAGTTTTTCGGTATTTCGTCCTCAGTTTTATATCAAAATTACAAAGTCAAAGGTAGAAACATTTTTAAAAGAGAATTAATCTAGGGATTATTATTTCGTGTTTAAGAATTAAAATTTTTCAAATTTTGTTACGAATACCACTGTTAAAAGGTTTTTTGTCGATTTTTTTTGGTTTTTACGTTTTCATAATCTAAAGAAATCTTGTTTTCTATTGATTTTTAAGGTCTAATTGCGAAATCCATTTTTTGCAACCAGTTGTTTTAATGTTTTTATTTTTTATCTGGCTTTTTTTTATTTAAATTTACAAATGTTAAACAAACACTTATAATAAAACCACAATGTAGAAAAAAGGAGATATCTAATTTTCTAAAAACCAAAAATCTAAAAACCATGAAAAAGTTACTACTGATATTTTTTACAGTGCTCTGCATTCAAAACATATCTGCACAGAAAGAATCCATAATCATTTCAGTGAAAAATGATGCTTCAGCACCGACGATAAATAGAAATATTTACGGTCATTTTGCAGAACATCTTGGACGTTGTATTTACGGCGGATTTTTTGTTGGAGATACTTCTAAAATTCCAAATACCAACGGAGTTCGAAATGATATTGTAAAAGCATTAAAAGATTTAAAGATCCCAAATTTAAGATGGCCAGGCGGATGTTTTGCTGATACATACCATTGGAAAGACGGAATTGGTCCGAAAGAACAGCGTCCAACAATTGTAAACCAATGGTGGGGAGGAGTAACAGAAGACAATAGTTTTGGAACGCACGATTTTTTAAATATGTGCGAATTGCTAGGGGCAGAACCTTATTTGTCTGGAAATGTTGGAAGCGGAACCGTTCAGGAGTTGGCAGACTGGGTGCAGTACACCAATTTTGGAGGTAAAAGCCCTATGAGTGACCTGCGAAAGAAAAACGGAAGAACTGAGCCATGGAAAGTAAAATACTGGGGAATTGGTAATGAAGCTTGGGGCTGCGGAGGAAATATGACGGCAGACTATTATGCAAACGAATATAAAAAGTTTGCCACTTTTATGTCTGATTGGGGAAATACAGGTGGAATTACAAGAATTGCTTCTGGAGCAAACAGTTCTGATTACAACTGGACTGAAGTTTTAATGAAAAACATTCCGTTAAATATGCTTAGCGGTGTTGGTGTTCATCATTATGCTGTAATCAATTGGGACAAAAAAGGTGCTGATGTTGATTTTACCGAAAAAGAGTATTTCTTAACCATGCAGTCTGCTTTAAAAATGGAAGAATTAGTGACAAAACATGCTGCTGTTATGGATAAATATGATCCGGAGAAAAAAGTGGCTATGATTGTAGACGAATGGGGCGGTTGGTATGAAGTTCAGAAAGGAACAAATCCAGGATTTTTATATCAGCAGAATACAATGAGAGATGCGGTTTTGGCTGGAGCAACTTTAAATATTTTCAATAACCACGCAGATCGTGTTCGTATGGCAAATTTAGCACAATGTGTTAATGTGCTTCAGGCTGTAATCTTAACCGATAAAGCAAAAATGATTACGACGCCGACTTATCATGTCATGAAAATGTACAGCGTGCATCAGGATGCAAAATTATTGCCAATAGATTTTAAATCACCTACATATGTTTTTGAAGATCAGAGTATTCCATCAGTATCGGCTTCTGCTTCAAAAGATCAGAACGGTTCTGTTCACATTTCGTTGGTAAATATTGATCCAGTAAATAAAAACAAAATAGAAATTGATATAAAAGATCTTGGTGTGAAAGGTTTTTCAGGAAGCATAATTACTGCTTCAAAACTTCAGGATTATAACTCTTTCGAAAATCCAAACAAAATTGTTCCTGTTGCTTTTAAAGGTTTTGAAAACAAAAAAGGAAAGTTAGAAATAACATTACCTCCTTACTCCGTGTTGGTTTTAGAAGGGAAATAATAGAAAAAAACTTAAAATCCGTTCTACAAAAGAGCGGATTTTATAGCTTAAGCAAGCAAAATGCAATTTTTAAAATAAATAATTTTTGTTTTAGAATGAAATAATCGCAATATTATAAATGTGTTATTAACATTTATTTTTTAATTAAGGGCTAAAATGCTGTTTTAATGCATTTTTAGTAAAAATTAATTATGCAATTTTAGTTAAGTGTTTTTTATACACTTATAAAATATTTATCTCTATATTTGTCAATATTTTAAAATAAAATACGAATGAAAAATTATGTAATAGGATTGGACTACGGAACAGATTCTGTTCGCGCGGTGCTAATTGATACTGAGAATGGACAGGAGCTGGCATCGAATGTTTCTCATTACAAAAGATGGAAAAACAAGCAATATTGTGACGCTTCTATAAACCAATTTCGCCAGCATCCTTTGGATCATATCGAGGGATTAGAAATTACAATTCAAAATGTAGTTAAAGAAAGTAAAGTGGATCCGTCATTAGTTCGCGGAATCTGTATTGATACAACAGGATCTTCTCCAGTTCCGGTTACAAAAGATGGAACGCCATTAGCATTGACAAAAGGTTTTGAAGAAAATCCAAATGCCATGATGGTTTTATGGAAAGATCATACGTCTATAAATGAAGCAAACGAAATTAACGAACTGGCAGTAAGCTGGGGCGGAGAAGATGTTACGAAATATGTGGGAGGAATTTATTCTTCTGAATGGTTTTGGGCAAAAATTCTTCATATCGCAAGACAAGACGAAGCGGTTAGAAATGTAGCACACACTTGGATGGAGCACTGCGATTTAATGACGTATTTGTTAATTGAAGATAAAGATTTAAAAACATTCAAAAGAAGCCGTTGCGCTGCGGGACACAAAGCGATGTGGCATACAGACTGGAATGGATTACCGCCAGTTGAATTCTTAGAAAAACTGCATCCATATTTAGCGCAACTTCGCGGTAATTTATATGATGAAACTTATACATCAGATTTAGTTGCCGGAAATTTAAGCCAAGAATGGGCAGATCGTTTAGGACTTTCTACAGATACTGTTGTGGCTGTTGGAACTTTCGACGCGCATTCTGGAGCTGTTGGTGCTAAAATCGAAGAGAATACTTTGGTTCGCGTTATGGGAACTTCAACTTGTGATATTCTAGTTGGTTCTTATGATGAAGTGGGAACAAAAACCGTTCGCGGAATCTGCGGACAAGTTGATGGATCTGTGATTCCAGGATTTATTGGTTTGGAAGCAGGACAATCAGCTTTTGGCGATTTATTGGCTTGGTACAAAGAATTATTAATGTGGCCGACAGAACATTTATTAGGAACTTCGTCTCTTTTAAATGATGTTCAAAAAGAACAATTAAGAGAAGAATTCAGCGATAAATTAATTGTAGAATTGACTAAAGAAGCAGAAAAAATTCCAGTTTCAGAAAGTCTCCCAATTGCTTTAGACTGGATTAACGGAAGAAGAACGCCAGATGCCAATCAAGAATTAAAAAGCGCAATTTCAAATTTATCATTAGGAACAAAAGCGCCTCATATTTTTAAAGCTTTAGTAAACGCAATCTGTTTTGGAGCAAAGAAAATTGTAGACCGTTTTGAAGAAGAAGGTGTAAAAATCGACAGCGTAATCGGAATTGGTGGTGTTGCCCGTAAATCTCCTTTTATCATGCAGACTTTGGCTAATGTTTTAAACAAGCCAATTAAAATTGCAGCTTCAGACCAGACTCCAGCTTTAGGAGCAGCAATTTACGCAGCGGTTGCAGCAGGAATTTATCCAAACGTAATCGAAGCAAGCCAGAAAATCGGAAGCGATTTTGATGGTGAATATTTCCCTCAGACAGACCAAGTAGAAGCGTATCATAAACTTCTTTTAGGTTATGAAAAACTAAGCGCTTTTGCAGATCCAAACCTTAAAATATCGCAACATGAGCTCTCTTTATAAAGATTTAAAACAAGAATGTTACGACGCCAATATGCAGTTAAATGCATTGAATTTGGTTGTCTATACTTTTGGAAATGTAAGTGCCGTAGACAGGGAAAAAGGTGTTTTTGCCATTAAACCAAGCGGGGTTCCTTACGAAGATTTAAAACCGGAAGATATGGTAATTGTCGATTTTGATAATAACGTTATTGAAGGAACGATGCGTCCGTCATCTGACACAAAAACGCATGCTTATTTATACAAAAATTGGCCAAATATTGGTGGCGTTGCACATACACACGCAACGTATTCAGTTGCTTGGGCACAATCTCAGCAGGATATTCCGATTTTCGGAACAACGCATGCCGATCATTTAACAGCTGATATTCCGTGCGCACCGCCAATGGCAGATTCGCTTATCGAAGGAAACTACGAGCACAATACCGGAATTCAGATTCTGGATTGCTTCAAAGAAAAAAATCTTTCATACGAAGAAGTAGAAATGATTTTGATAGGAAATCACGGTCCGTTTGCGTGGGGGAAAAATGCTGCGAAAGCGGTTTACAACAGTAAAGTTCTAGAAGTTGTGGCAGAAATGGCGTACCTGACTTTACAAATCAACCCAAACGCACCAAGATTAAAAGATTCGTTAATAAAGAAACATTATAACCGCAAACACGGAAAAGATTCGTATTACGGACAGTAAGGATTTTGTTTCAGGTTTTCTTTGTTTCAAGTTTCAAGTTGTTGGAACGTGAAACCTGAAACTTGAAACAAACAAAAACAAAACAATAAAATAACAATTCAAGCTTTTCAGATTCCAACAACCTGAAACCTGAAACTTGAAACAAAATAAACAAAACAATGATAGATATATCTCAAAAAGAAGTATGGTTTGTAGTAGGAAGCCAGGAATTATACGGTGAAGAAACGCTTAGAAAAGTAGCAGAACATTCACAGATTATTGCAAAAGGATTAGATGCTTCATCTTCAATTCCAGTAAAAGTGGTTTACAAAGATGTTGTGAAATCACCATCACAAATCTTAGAGGTTTGTTTGGCAGCAAACTCTGCTAAAAACTGTATCGGAATTATTGCTTGGATGCATACTTTCTCTCCAGCAAAAATGTGGATCGGCGGATTAAATATCCTTAAAAAACCATTATGTCATTTGCATACACAATATAACGCTGAAATTCCGTGGGGATCTATCGACATGGATTTTATGAATTTAAACCAATCGGCTCACGGAGATCGTGAATTTGGTTTCATCATGTCTAGATTACGCAAAAAACGTAAAGTTGTAGTCGGACATTGGGAAGATCAAAGAGTTCAAAAACAATTAGGAATCTGGTCAAGAGTTGTGCTTGGTTGGGATGAACTTCAAAACCTAAAAGTAGCTCGTATTGGAGATAATATGCGTGAAGTTGCCGTTACCGAAGGTGATAAAGTTGAGGCACAAATTCGTTTCGGAATGTCTGTAAATGGATATGATTCTTCAGACGTTACAAAGCATATCGAGAAAGTAACAGATAAGCAATTGGCTGATTTATTGGCAGTTTATGAGTCTTCTTATAACTTAACCGATTCTTTAAAAGAAGGCGGAGCACAAAGAAGTTCATTAGTTGAAGCAGCAAAAATCGAATTAGGATTAAGAGCTTTCCTTGAAGAAGGAGGATTTGGCGCTTTCACAGATACATTTGAAAATCTTGGAGTTTGGAAACAATTACCAGGAATCGCAACACAAAGATTAATGGCCGATGGTTATGGTTTTGGTGGAGAAGGAGACTGGAAAACCGCTGCAATGGTGAGAGCTTTAAAAGTAATGTGTATTGGTCTTGAAGGCGGAACTTCTTTCATGGAAGATTACACTTATCATTTCACGCCTCAAAAATCATATGTTTTAGGATCTCACATGTTGGAAATCTGTCCATCTATTGCTGACGGAAAACCTTCTTGCGAAGTGCATCCATTAGGAATTGGTGGAAAAGAAGATCCAGCTCGTTTGGTATTTAATTCGCCTGCAGGTGACGCAATCAATGTTTCTTTGGTTGATATGGGAACTCGTTTCCGTTTAATTGTGAACGAAGTGGAAGCTGTAAAACCAATGGCAGAATTACCGAAATTACCAGTTGCACGTGTTCTTTGGGATTGTAAACCAAATTTAGAAGTTGCAGCGACAGCTTGGATTTTAGCTGGTGGAGCGCATCATACAGTTTACAGTCAATCTATTACAACAGAATATATGGAAGATTTTGCCGATATCGCTGGAATTGAGCTGTTAGTTATTGACGAAAAAACAACAGTAAGAGATTTTAAAGATAAAATTAATGCTAACGAAGCATATTATCATTTGTTTCAGCACGGCCTATAAAGCAGTAAAATGTAATTTGTAAGTTATAAAATGTGAAAAAACTTAAAAAGGTAATTTTTACATTTTTAAAATGATTAAATTTCACGTCTAACATTTTACATCTAACATTTAACTTTTTACAAACCAAAAACTATCATTTATGAATGTATTAAAACGTTCCCTTTTCATACTAAGCATGCTCGGTATTGCTATAGTTACAGTTCAATGCAAAAGCGATAAAAAAATGGATAATACTACAGTTTCTTCAGATAAAAAAGCACAAGTTACAATCGAAAAATCGGAATACGGAACTACTGTCAAAGGCGAAAAAGTTGAAAGCTATAAACTGAAAAACCAAAATGGGATGGAAGTTGACATCATCACTTTTGGAGGAAGAATTACAGATTTGAAAGTGCCAAATAAAGCTGGTGTTTCAGAAAATGTGGTAATCGGATTTAGTTCTTTGGCGCAATACGAAAAAGAAAATCCATTTTTTGGCGCTTTAATCGGAAGATTTGGAAACCGTATTGCTAAAGGCAAATTTACTCTAGACGGAAAAGAATATCAATTGGCAATCAACAATGCGCCAAATGCTTTACACGGCGGCCCGCAAGGATTTTTTAACGTAGTTTGGAAAGCAGATGAGGTTAAATCTGGTGAAACAGCTTCTTTAAAATTATCTTACTTAAGTAAAGATATGGAAGAAGGTTACCCGGGAAACTTGAAAGTTTTTGTGACTTATACATTGACAAAAGATAATCAGTTAGAGGTTTTGTATGAAGCTACAACAGACAAAAAAACGGTTGTTAACTTGACACAACATACATATTTCAATTTATCTGGAGATTTTAGCAAAACCATTTTAGATCACGAATTGACTTTAAATGCAGACAAATTAGTTCCAGTTGATGCAGATTTGATTCCGACAGGAAAATTAGAAGATGTTGCCAATACACCTTTCGATTTCAGAACTCCAAAATTAATTGGAAAAGACATCAATACAAAAAATGACCAATTAGAAAAAGGAAAAGGTTACGATCACTGCTGGGTGTTGAACAATTCTGAAAAAGGAAAAACAATCATTGCAAAAGTATACCACGCAGCAAGTGGAAGAGTTATGGAAATGACAACAGACGAACCTGGAATTCAGTTCTATTCTGGAAACTTCCTTGATGGAACTTTGCCAATGCCAAACGGAGGAACTTTTGCACATAGAACAGGACTTTGTTTAGAAACAGAACATTATCCGGATTCTCCAAACCAGAAAAATTTTCCAACAACGGTTTTAAACCCGGGAGAAAATTATAAAACTAAAACTACTTTTAAATTCTCAGTTAAAAAATAGTTTTAGAATCTGTTAATTAGTTTAGTAATTCTCTAAATACCTCGAAAGTTTATTGCTTTCGAGGTATTTTGTTTAAAAGATTATTTAGTTTTTAAAGAAATATTTTTCCGACCAAATTTATATCATTTGATTCTTATATTTGAACTTAAATTATCAAACCTAAATTTTAAAAGAAAGGCCCAAGACTACTTAATAATGAGAATGACAATCTTCCAAAAAAATAAATTTAACACAGCAATTTCGTTTTTGTGTTTTCTGTTTTTTCAATACACAAATGCGCAAATAACATTGACCAATAATGTGGGCACAACACTTGTTAAGACTGATATGTATTCTTGCCAAGATGATGAAAGCTGGTCAAGAGTATTTAAGTTATCAGACTTTGGTATAAAACCAAATGAACAATTTATTATTAAATCAGGACAGATTGGAATTGCTAAATCAGATGCTGGTGCAAATTTGTCTTTTTCGGTTTACATTGTTGACGACAGATTTCCGGATCTTTTTAAAACCTATTTTTCAAAACCATTACTTGGATCTCGGGGTCTTAAACCAACAAAAGATATTCATGGTAATCCAGAAATAATGCAAATAGATTTTGATGAGCCAATTATTGTTCCCGCTGGAGTTGAAAGAATTTTGGTAACCGTGGGTAAGGGAAAAGATTATACTAATTATACATCAGCAGAAGTTTTTGTAGCAGGTACAGTGCAAGATAATGGAGATTCTTGGTATTTAGGTTGTGATAAAACGCTTCCTTTTTCTCGTACCACTGATTTGACTATTCCTGTTCCAAATGCAAATTTTTATATCAATGTTACAGGTGAAGTGTTTGATACAAAGAGTTTAGGGCCAATCACCAGATTATCACATAACCTGAATGAAGAATTAATAGATACTGGCATACATTCGTGTACAGCGTCATATATTTATTGGGCAAGAGCTTTTACATTAAAAGACTTTGGTATATCAAACAATGAAGAATTTATAATTAACTCAGGGCAGGTTGGAATTAATAAAACCGGTTGGTTGCCCGAAATTAGTTTTAATATCTATGAGATAGACGATAATTTTCCTTGTTCTTTTTCTGAAAAAAAATTAATAGGAAGCAGCCAATACCATCAACTTAGACCCAGTATCGACGAGAATTCTCAAATTGTTCAGGTAGATTTTGATAGACCCATCAAAATTCCAGCTGGTGTAAAAAAAATTTTGGTAGAAGTTCATAAAGGAATTGTTTACGGAGACGGAGTTGCTTTTATAGCGGGTACAACACAAAGTAATGATGTGTCATGGCAACGAGGGTGTACGGCTCTAGCTGGATATCCTGATCTTGGAAATGGGTATGTTTCAACTGCTGATTTTGGAAAACCACAAGCTAATTTTTATATCAACGTAACAGGAAATGTAAACCAAGTTAGGAATAATGCTTTTGAAATGAACGTTTCGAATATTTGTTCTGAATTTTTGAAGGAATTTAGCGTTAGCGATCAGACGAAAATTGCTTCAATTGCATGGAATTTTGGGGATCCAAGTTCAGGAGCAACAAATACTTCTACAGATTTATCCCCTTTTCATGATTTTTCAATAGATGGCATTTATACTGTTACTGCAGTAGTTACTGCGAAAGATGGGAACATAGAAACATTAAAAGAAACAATTGATGTAAAAGAGCCACCAAAAGCATATGGAATTAATAATATTTATGCTTGTGAAGATAATTTAAACACAGGATTTTCGACTTCTTTTGATACTTCAACAGTTACTCAGCAGGTCTTAGGAGGACAAACAGAAAAAAAAGTTACTTTCACAGATAGTAAAGGAAACAAATATGAGACTTTGCCAAACCCGTTTACAAATACGGTTAAAGACCGAGAAACGATAACAGTTAGAGTAAGTCATGAAGATAATCTTTGTTGTTATTCTGAAACAACTTTTGACTTAATTGTAAATACATGGCCAAATATATCTCCTATAACTGATTTAAATGCATGTGATAATGATACAGATGGGTTTGCTCAATTTAATTTAAAACCAATAGAAGATATAATTATAGGTACTTCAACCCATTTAAAAGTTGAATTTTATCATCAAAACGGTCAGAAAATAGTAGATCCGATAAATGCAATTACGAATTTGATTTCCAAAGAGGAAATAATAAAAGTAAGAGTCATTAATACCAATACAAATTGTTATAATGAATCAGCTTTTAAATTAATCGTAAATCCGTTACCTGGGGCAAATCCGTTGCCAGAACTGCTAGGATGTGATGATAATAATGATGGAATTTCAGAGTATTTTGACACTTCAAATGTCGAATCTATTGTTGTAGGAAATCAGCAAGGAATGAAAGTTTCTTATTTTGACGCAATGGGAAATCAATTGGTTGGTTTGTCTAATCCATTTAAAAATTCAATTAAAAATAAAGAAACAATAACAGTTAGAGTAACAAATAGTTTGACCAATTGCTACGCAGAAACTACGCTGGTCTTAAAAACAGTTTCACAGCCTCAAATCAACAAACCTTCAAATAAATATGCCTGTGACGAAGGAAATGGTTTTGCAACTTTTGACATGTCTAATATAGAAACCGAGATTATAGGAAATCAATCTGGACTTAAGGTGATGTATTTTGATGATAACGGAAACCAATTGTCAAATCCGTTTCCTGCTTTATTTCGAAATACTCAGCCAAAATCGCAGACCATAAAAGTAAAAGTAGAAGACCAAACAAACGGCCTTTGCAATTCTGAAACAAGTTTTGATTTATTAGTCAATGAATTACCGATAGTAAAGGTTGAAAAAACATATTTTCTTTGCAATTTAGAAGCGTCATTGCATGTAAAAGTTGAGAACAATTTGGATAATTACAGCTGGAAATTTGAAGATGGTAATGTTGTTTCAAATACCAGTGAAGCAGATTTAGCAAACTCAGGAAAATACACATTAGTAGTTGGAAAAACTCAAAATGGTGTTTATTGTGAAAATAAATTTGAATTCGAATTAATAAGATCTACACTTCCTTCTATTAAAGGAGTAAGATATAAAGAATTGTCAGATAATAATTTTATTGAAATTATTCCAACAATTGAGGGGAATTTTGAATATTCTATTGATGGTATAAATTATCAGGACAGTAATTATTTTTCGGATGTTCAGGGCGGAATCTATATGATTTATATGAGGGATAAAGAAGGCTGTGGTCAAGATTCAAAAGAAGTCACAATAATTGATTATCCTAAATTTTTCACTCCTAATAGTGATGGTCATAATGATCTCTGGCAGATCTCGAGTATGAAGAAATATCCGAATTCGAAAATTTCCATATTTGACAGATATGGCAGATTGTTAAAAGAGCTTTTTGTAAATGATTTAGGCTGGGACGGATTTTATAATGGAACAGAAATGCCTTCTGATGATTACTGGTTCAAAGCTAATTTTAATGATAAAACTGTTTTCTCAGGGCATTTTTCATTAAAAAGATAACGGGTTAAATAGTTGAAAGTTAATTGAATAATTAAATTTATTAAAAACATAATTAAGTTAGGTTAAAGCAAAGTTCTAAAGGAGCATTTAAAATGATTTTAAAACAAAAGCTAGTTTATGCAAATCTTTCTTACATTTGAGAAATAACTATCCTAAAAAAAACTTACTTATGAAGAAACCAGTCAAATTGCTAATGGCCGTATTAGCTTATTCTGTATGTGTAATAGCAAACGCTCAGGTTCAAATGAATTTTAAATTCGACACACCTTATGGTAAAAACTCTGCTGTTGGAAAATTTGCCGAACTCAATGGCGCTAAAATCTACTATGAAGAATATGGAAAAGGAGAACCTTTGTTATTGATTCACGGAAACGGGGGAAATATTGAATCAATGGGAAATCAAATTGATTATTTTAAAAGTAAATACAGGGTTATTGCTGTCGATAGTAGAGGGCAAGGCAAATCGGAGTTGAAAACGGATTCTCTTACCTATGTGCAAATTACAAAAGATATGGAAGGACTGGTTAATCACTTAAAATTAGATTCGATAAGTGTTATTGGCTGGAGTGACGGAGGAATTGTTGGGCTGCAAATGGGGATTTCAGGGAAGTCAAAAATAAAGAAAATTGTAACCATGGGTGCCAATTTAAGGCCAGATTCTACGGCTGTTAACTCGTACGCGATAAAAGACATTCAGGGTATGAGAAAAATGGTTATTTCGAAAATTAAAGAAAAAGACACGAGCGAAAATTGGAATCTGTTAAAACAACTTTCAGGACTTTTAGTAGATCAACCTAATATACCAACTAAAGATTTATCGAAAATTAAAGCAAAAGTGCTTGTAGTAGCTGGAGATAGAGACATAATCAGAAACGAACATACAGTCGAAATTTTTGAAAATTTATCTAAAGCACAGCTTTGTATTTTGCCTGGCGAAACGCATTTTGCGCCAGCTTCAAATCCAGAAGTATTTAATGCAGTTGCCAATAAGTTTTTATCAGAGCCGTTTAAAAGACCAGATTCAGATTTGGCTAAAGCGGGTCAATAAAATTTAATCAACAGAATTATTTAGCCACTAATTTCAACTTCATTTAAATTAGTGGCTAAAAAACAAAAATAAATGACTTTCAAACAATTGTTTTTGAATCTCGCAAAGTCGCGAGGGCGCCAAGTAAATAAAACTTTGCGACTCCGTGACTTTGCGAGATTCATTCAATTACAGCTTAAAATCTTAACTTAGCGAAATGAAACATTTATTTAAAGCGCAACTAAATTGGACTTCAAAACAAAATGAAGATTCTTCCAAAAGATTCTACAGCAAAAGCCATCAAATTAAAATTGAAGGAAAATCAGTTTTAAATGTTTCGGCAGCAAAAGCTTTCAAAGGTGATCCATCATTATATAATCCCGAAGATTTATTGTTAAGCAGTTTAGTTTCCTGCCACATGATGTCATATTTATATGTCTGCTCGCAAAACGGAATAGAAGTTCTAGAATATTCAGATAACGCTGAAGCAACTTTAGAAGTAAATCTAGATGGAAGCGGGTGCTTTGTTGAAGCAAGATTGTATCCTAAAGTAAAAATTTCAAATTCGGATAAAATAGAATTGGCTTTAGAATTACATCAAAAAGCAAATCAACTGTGTTTTATTGCTAATTCATGTAATTTTCCTGTTTTGCATGAGGCGAGTTGTGAGGTGATTTAAGGTTTTTTTTAAGATTTAAATAATTTAAAAATTGAATTGAAAATTCAAGAATAATTGTTTCTTTGCGATTCTTAACTATTCTAAGAATTGAAAGATAATATCTACTTATTAGGTTTGATTGTTTTTCAATAGAAAATATAAAAATATCCTTAAATGAGTAATCTTAATCCGTTATTTGCCGTTATTATTTTTGTTATTGCCTATTTTACAGCTTATATAATTAATTTAAAATATAAAGTAACCTACAACACATCTTCAAGATATGAATCTGTTGACGGATTAAGAGGTTTTTTAGCGATCAGTGTCTTTATTGCTCACAGTAGCACTTGGTACCAATATATTCAAGAGGGCAAATGGATGTCTAGATCATATTTATATTCTCAGTTAGGTTCTGCAAGTGTTGCTTTCTTTTTCATGATTTCAAGTTTTTTGTTCATTTCAAAGCTTTTAAATTCAGTAGAAAAAGACTTTAACTGGAAATCTTTTTTTATATCAAGAGTTTTCAGATTGGCCCCAATGTATTATTTTTCAGTTGGTTTAATTTTACTTTTTGTAATGATTATAACCGACTGGAAATTAAAATCAGGAATGTTTGAGTTTTTTCATGAAATGTTTTTGTGGGGAACTTTTACAGTTATAAGAGACACAGCTATTAATGGTTTTGCGCTAACTTATTTGATTAATGCGGGTGTCGTATGGTCTCTTCCTTTTGAGTGGTTATTTTATTTTAATTTACCACTAATTTCGCTTTTTATTTTAAAAATAAAACCTTCTGTTTTTTATATATTGTTAAGTCTTTTTTTTATTTGTGGCTACTTTTACATAAGAGGAATTAATATTCAGCATATGCTTTCTTTTGTTGGCGGAGCTCTAGGGGCAATAGTTTTGAAATACAAACTATTAAAAAATGCTGAAAATGTTGTTTACAGTGTTTTGATTTTAGTTTGTCTTGTCTTGATAGGGCAGTTTGAAAAATCTACAAACATGCCTTGTAAAATATTAATTACGATTATTTTTTTATTAATATCATCTGGGAATACAATATTTGGAATTTTAAAGAGTCCTATATTGAAGTTGCTAGGAGAGATTTCTTACAGTACCTACTTGCTTCATGGAATAGTTCTTTTTACAGTTTTTTATTTTGGAATTGGTTTAGAAAAGGCTAAAATGTTTACAGGCTCAAAATATTGCATGATTATATTTTTGACAACACCAATTGTTGTTATTGTCAGTTTTGTAGGATATAAATTTATTGAAAAGCCTTTTATGGAAATCTCAAAAAAGTATTTTTAATAAAAAAAGCTGAGTTGTCCTGAAAAAGGTTGACTCTATTAGTAATATGAAATTAATTAAATCGGAACAGAATTACTTTTGTTCCGATTTATTTTTTTCCATCTTTTAAGTTTGATTTGATTTTGTAAATGTGCTTGATTTGGAGTCAGCATATTTATTGATAAATGCACTCTTATTTGATTATAAAATAAAACAGATTCTAGAACTTGCTTTTTTAGGTTCTCAAAATCTTCAAAGATTTCAGATGATCCAAATTCTTTTACAACCTGTTTTTTGAATGCCTCACTGTAAGCATACTCGGGTACAGCTTTTGAATTCTTCTCTTGTTAGTAACATAATTAACTTAATTATAGTCAACTTTTTTCAGGACGACAAGCATAAAAAAAACCTCTTCCGTTAAGAAGAGGTTTTATGTACCCGGAGCCGGAGTCGAACCGGCACGGTTTCCCACAGGTGTTTGAGACCAGCGCGTCTACCAATTCCGCCATCCGGGCGTAGCAGACGAAAAAATAAATAATAAATCAATTATTTTAACGCAATAGAATGAAGTCATAAATGGCGCCATTCCTTTAACACGGTGCAAATGTAAAAAATAATTTTAAACGAACTACTAAAAATACTTAAATTTTTGCTTTCAGTGTTCAATAAATTTTATAAATTTGCACCTCGTTAAAACGAAGCACACACAACTAACTACATTCGAGACATTTATGCGCATTCCTCTTTATTTAAAAAATAAAGTCGAATAGTGTGAAAGTAGCGGAATAAAACAACAAATTACAATGTCGCACCTAGAACCAGAAGCTAAAATTTTTGCTTGTTCACAAAGTGTTTATCTTGCAGAAAAAATTGCAAAAGATTACGGAATTCCGTTAGGAAAAGTAACGATGTCAACGTATAGTGACGGAGAATTTCAGCCGTCTTACGAAGAATCAATAAGAGGTTTACGCGTTTTTATCGTGTGTTCAACTTTTCCAAGTGCAGATAATCTGATGGAATTGTTGTTAATGATTGATGCAGCAAAACGCGCGTCAGCAAGACATATTACAGCTGTTATGCCTTATTTTGGTTGGGCAAGACAAGATAGAAAAGACAAACCAAGAGTTCCAATTGGAGCCAAGTTAGTAGCGAATTTACTAACAGCTGCAGGAGCAACAAGAATCATGACTATGGATTTGCATGCAGATCAGATTCAAGGATTCTTTGAAAAACCAGTAGATCATTTATTTGCATCTACAATCTTTTTACCATACGTAGAAAGTTTAAAATTAGAAAATCTAACAATTGCATCTCCAGACATGGGAGGTTCAAAAAGAGCATATGCTTACTCTAAGTTTTTAGAATCAGATGTAGTAATCTGTTACAAACAAAGAAAAGCAGCCAACGTTATTGACACTATGGAGCTTATTGGTGAAGTAAAAGGACGTAACGTAATCTTAGTAGACGACATGATCGATACAGGAGGAACTTTAGCGAAAGCGGCAGACCTAATGATCGAAAAAGGAGCGCTAAGTGTAAGAGCAATTTGTACGCACGCTATTTTATCTGGTGGAGCATACGAGAAAATTGAAAACTCAAAACTAACTGAGTTGATCGTAACCGATTCTATTCCGTTAAAGAGAGAATCAAAGAAAATAAAAGTGGTAAGCTGTGCACCTCTATTTGCTGAGGTAATGCAAATGGTTCACCACAACAATTCCATCAGTGGAAAATTTATAATGTAAAAGCAATAAGCTTTAGGCTATAAGCCGTAAGCTATTCGCAATTACAAAAAAGCTTAAAGCCTAGTGCTTAAAGCCTATAGCAAAATAGAATATTTATATTAATAACTATATTTTTTTACAATGAAATCGATTACAATTAAAGGATCAGAAAGAGAAAGCGTGGGCAAAGTGTCAACTAAAGCCTTACGTAATGCTGGAGCGGTTCCTTGCGTGTTATACGGAGGAAATCAAGCAGTACACTTCTCAGCAGACGCTGCAGCGTTCAAAAACTTGGTTTACACTCCAAATGCACACACAGTTGTGATTGAGCTTGGAAAAGGAAAATCATTCAATGCAATTTTGCAAGATATCCAAGTTCACCCAGTAACTGACAAAATTTTACACATTGACTTCTTCCAATTATTTGATGATAAAGAAATCACAATGGAAGTTCCTGTGAAAATCGTTGGTACATCTAAAGGTGTTCTTGCGGGAGGTGTTTTGCGTTTAAACCAACGTAAATTAAAAGTTAAAGCTTTACCAGCAAATCTTCCTGATTTCGTTGAAGCTGACATCACTCCACTTGAAATGGGTAACAAATTATACGTTACTAAAGTTGGAAAACCAGAGTACAAAATTATGCACCCAGACAACACTGTTGTTTGTCAAGTGAGAATCTCTCGTGCTGCTATGAAAGCTGCTCAAGAGGCTGCAAAAGCTGCAAAAGCTCCTGCAAAAGGAAAGAAAAAATAATTTTTTCAAACTATACAAAAAGCCTCAATCTTACGATTGGGGCTTTTTTTTGAGGTTCTGAGATGCTGAGCTTCTAAGGAGCTAAGTTTTTTCGGTTATTTTTTTAGAAGCAGAAATTCCTCGTTTTCAGAAGACGTGACATTCCTGCCATCCGCTATATCTTTTCCCTGCTAAAGAAGCAAGAAAAAGGATGCCGCTTCTGTCAGGGCTAGCAAGAAAATATCTTTTTTATAAGATTCTAACAAGTCTTCTTTCAATGGCACCTTTGCGAACTCTTTTGAAGCTTCAGTTAACAGAGGATGCTTCATTTTCTTAGCGATCTTTGCGTAAACCTTCGTGAACTTTGCGGTTAAATCTCGACCATTAAGTAATTATCTAATTATCCAATTGCCACATTCCCTAATTAAGTTTACTTTTGCCAAATGATAAAATGGATAATAAAACTGTTTTCATCAACATCGAAAGAAGAGAACATAGAAGATAATATGAAGAAATATTTAATAGTAGGTTTAGGTAACATCGGAGCCGAATACGTAAACACCAGACACAATATCGGATTTAAAGTGCTTGATTTTTTTGCCAAAAAAGAAGGGCTTACATTTGAAACTGTAAAACTAGGCTCATTGGCTGAGTATAAATTTAAAGGAAGAACCTTTTTTCTTTTGAAACCAAACACTTACATGAATTTAAGCGGTAAGGCGGTAAAATATTGGATGGACAAAGAAAATATACCATTAGAGAATATTTTGGTCATTACAGACGATTTAAATCTGTCATTTGGTACAATTAGAATCAAACCAAAAGGAAGCGACGGTGGTCATAACGGACTTAAAAATATTAATCTGGTTTTAAATACACAAAATTATACACGCTACAGATTTGGTATAAGTGATGAATTTAAAAAAGGACAACAAGTAGATTATGTTTTAGGAGAATGGACTGCTGAAGAAGAAGTAAAACTTCCAGAGCGTTTAGAAACTTCAGCAGAAATAATTAGAACTTTTGGGACAGCTGGTTTAGAAAATACAATGACAACTTTTAATGGAAAATAAAGATTTTCAGTTGTTTATATTGTAAAAATGTAAATTATCAATGAATTTAATTCAATTATAACGAAATAGTATTTTCAATTCCAAAGTTAAATGTCTAAATTTGGGATAAATTATTTATAAACCATAAAAATCATAATACCATGGCTTTTGAATTACCACAATTACCATATGCATACGATGCATTAGAACCACATATTGATGCGCGTACAATGGAAATCCATCATACAAAGCATCACAATGCATATACTACAAATCTTAATGCAGCTATTGCTGGAACAGATTTAGAAGGAAAAACTATCGAAAACATCTTAATTAACTTAGATAAATCTAACGCTGCAGTTCGTAACAATGGTGGAGGTTTCTACAACCACAATTTATTCTGGACTGTAATGTCTCCAAACGGAGGAGGATTACCAACTGGTGATTTATTAGCAGCGATTGAAGCTTCTTTCGGATCTTTCGAAGAATTTAAAGCAAAATTTGCTAAAGCTGGTGCAACACAATTTGGTTCTGGATGGGCTTGGTTAACAGTTCAAAAAGGAGGAAAATTAGAAGTTGTAGGTACTCCAAATCAAGATAATCCATTAATGCCAGAAGTTGCTGGTAACGGTGGAACTCCAATCCTAGGAATGGATGTTTGGGAGCACGCTTACTACTTAAACTACCAAAATAGAAGACCAGATTATATTGAAGCTTTCTTCAGTGTAATTAACTGGACAGAAGTTGCTAGAAGATTTGCTTTAGATAAATAAGAAAATAGAGCATAGAATATAGAAAAAAGACGAGCCATAGGTTCGTCTTTTTTTATGCTCATTTTTTAAAAGTCTTTATTCTATGTTCAATTTTCTTTTTTCTAGAGAAAAGAAAATAAAAAAGGCGAAACTTCTTCCGCCTTTTTTGCCCCAAATCTACCATAAACTTAACCTACTAATGTTATGGTTCTGCAAAGGTATGGTAGATAAATTTTTGAACGAAACTTTTCAGATAAAAAGCAACTATATCCGATGAAAGACCCCAAAAGTCTGTTTTTAAAATTTTCTAGATTTATTTCAATAAAAAAGGCGGAATTTCTTCCACCTTTTTTGCCCCAAATCTACCATAAACTAACCTACTAATGTTATGGTTCAGTAAATGTATGGCAGTAATTTTTATAAAGAAAAATTTTTAGATGAAAAGCAATTATATTCGATGAAAAGTGCTTAATGATTTGTTTTTCAGTGTTTTATGTTGGTAAAATAAAAAAGGCGGAAGTTACTCCGCCTTTTTTGCCCCAAATCTACCATAAACTAACCTACTAATGTTATGGTGTAGTAAATGTATGGCAGTTATTCTTGTGAAGAAAAATTTTTAGATGAAAGGTAAGTAAATCCGATAAAGAGATATAATCGGTTGTTTATAAATAAGTTGAGTTTATTCCAATAAAAAAGGTGGAATTTCTTCCACCCTTTTTGCCCCAAATCTACCATAAACTTAACCTACTAATGTTATGGTATCTCAAAAGTATTATAGCTTTTCAATTTCACCAAAGAAATAGGATGAACGGCAAAAAAAACCGATGAAATGCACAATTTAACCTTTTGTTAGTATTTTATTAATAAGCTCGAGCGTCTTTTCCTTCGTAAAAATTCATAAAAGCACGATTTACGACTCGATTTCCACCAGGAGTTGGGTAGTCTCCTGTAAAATACCAGTCACCTAAATTTTTAGGACATGCTTTATGTAAATCGTCTACTGTTTGGAAGATGATTTTTACTTCAGCATTAATTTCTGGTGAGCTTAACATTTCTGCAATTTTATCTGAAATTTCTTCATCTGTAAATTGGCTATAAATTTCTGTTACATAATTTACAACATCTTTATCTGCGAAATTTTCTTGTGCTTTACATTTAGCGTAAACTTCGTCTACAATATGGTATTGGTTTCTTTCTTTTAATAAAGCAAGTGCTGCTCTAAAAGCAACCAAACCTTCTAGTTTTGCCATATCGATTCCGTAACAGTCAGGGTAGCGAATTTGTGGTGCAGATGAAACAATTACAATACGTTTTGGTTTCAAGCGATCCATCATTTTAATGATACTCATTTTCAGTGTAGTACCACGAACAATACTATCGTCAATAATTACCAAGTTGTCTTCTGGTTTGATTACGCCATAAGTAACATCGTAAACGTGAGCTACCAAATCATCACGGCTGCTATCTTCAGTAATAAAAGTTCTAAGTTTAGCATCTTTAATAGCAACTTTCTCTGTACGTATTTTTACAGATAAAAGTTCCTGAAGCGTTTCTGTTGTTAATGTATTTCTGTTTTCTAGAATATAATTGTTTTTTCTCTGATTTAAGAAATCCTGAGCTGCTTCAACTAAACCATAAAAAGAAGTTTCGGCTGTATTTGGAATATAAGAGAAAACAGTGTTGTCTGTATCGCTGTCAATTGCTTTAAGAACAGCAGGTAAAATTAATTTCCCTAAATCTTTACGTTCTTGGTAGATTTCAGCATCACTTCCTCTTGAGAAATAAATTCTTTCAAAAGAACAAGCTTTTTTAACGGTTGGTTCTAAGATTTGATTCATAGAAACTTTTCCGTTTTTCTTGATAATCAACGCGTTTCCTGGGTCGATTTCCTGAACGCTTTCAAAAGGAACATTGAATACGGTTTGAATAACTGGTCTTTCAGAAGCTACAACCACAACTTCGTCATCTTGATAAAAATAAGCTGGACGAATTCCGGCTGGATCTCTAAAAACAAACGCATCACCGTGACCTAATAAACCAGCCATAGCATAACCTCCGTCTAAATTTTTAGCTGAACGAGCCAATATTTTAGCAATATCCAAACGTTCTGCAATTACTGGAGAAGCATCTCTTTTTGAGTAACCTTCGGCTTTACAGTCTTGGTACAATTGCATTACTTCTTTGTCTAAGAAGTGACCAATTTTTTCCATTACAGTAACAGTATCAGCCATTTCTTTTGGATGCTGTCCTAATTCAACTAGATTTTCGAAAAGCTCTTTAACATTGGTCATGTTGAAGTTTCCAGCCAAAATCAAGTTACGGTGCATCCAGTTGCTCTGACGTAAAAATGGGTGAACACTTTCAATACTGTTTTTTCCAAAAGTTCCGTAACGAACATGACCTAAAAATAATTCTCCAATATAAGGAATGTTTGCTTTTAGTTCCTTCATGTCATCGCCAAGTTCTGGATGTGCTTTTAGCTCTTCACTGATTCTTTCATTGATTTGTTTAAAAACATCTTGTATTGGCTGTGAGTGATTCGAGCGAACTCTGCTAATGTAGCGTTGCCCTGGATCAACATCAAACTTAATACTTGCAAAACCAGCGCCGTCTTGTCCGCGGTTGTGCTGTTTTTCCATCATTAAATACATCTTCTGGATTCCGTAGAAAGCAGTTCCGTATTTTTCTTTATAATATTCAAGCGGTTTTAGTAGTCTAACTAAGGCTATACCACATTCGTGTTTTAAAGCGTCGCTCATTGTTTTTTGTTATTTGTGTGTTGTTGTAAGTTGTGTGTATTCGTAATAAAAAAGCCCCGTTTTATCGAGGCTCTTAGGCATTATATTTCTATGTCAAACTGAGTTAACGACTTAAATTGCTGTAATCGAATCGCTACTTCGGCTTTGCTTAATGATTCCATCCTTTCAGTTCCAAATTTTTCTACGCAGAACGAAGCTAAATTTGAACCGTAAATAATTGCATTCTTCATGTTGTTGAATGAAATGTTTTCGCTCTGTGCAATAAATCCAGAGAAACCACCTGCGAAAGTGTCTCCAGCTCCTGTTGGATCAAAAACATCTTCTAATGGTAATGCTGGTGCAAAGAAAACTTCTCTATTGTGGAATAAAAGTGCTCCGTGTTCTCCTTTTTTGATCACCACATATTTTGGTCCCATATCTTGGATTTTAGAAGCTGCTTTTACTAATGAATATTCGCCAGAAAGCTGTCTAGCTTCTTCGTCATTGATTGTAATAACATCTACACGTTTAATAACGTCTAATAACTCTGGAAGAGCGCAGTCCATCCAAAAGTTCATAGTGTCTAAAACTACTAATTTTGGTTTTTTCTGCATTTGATCTAAAACACTGCTTTGTACTAACGGATGTAAGTTTCCTAACATCACAACATCAGCATCTTTGTAGTTTTGAGGAACTTTTGGCTGAAAATCAGCTAAAACGTTCAACTCAGTTACAAGAGTGTCTCTAGAATTCAAATCGTTGTGGTATAAACCGCTCCAGAAAAAAGTCTTTCCGCCTTTTACAATTTCGATACCAGAGATATCAATATTTTTTGAAGTTAAAAGATCTAAATGTTCTTGAGGGAAATCGTCGCCAACTACAGAAACAATGGCCGATTGCAAGTTAAAAAATGATGCCGATAATCCGATGTAGGTTGCAGCACCACCTAATATTTTATCTGTTTTTCCGAAAGGAGTTTCAATCGCGTCGAAAGCAACTGTTCCAACAATCAATAGTTTATTCATTTTATGAATTTCGAATTAGGGTGCAAAGATACTTCATAAGTTACAATCTTGCAACGGTTTAGGGTCTCAAAATTTTCTTAAAAAAATGACATCGATTTCGGAGTGAAAATACTGTAAATGAATTGGTTAAAAACTGTTTTTAATGAAGCTTAAAATAGATTTTTCAGAATTAATCTGCAAGTTTTTCGAAAATAATTGCGAATATTTTACAGGTTATTCTTCTAGCTGAGTTTTTTGAATAACGTATATTTTTGTTTTCCATTTAGCCCCAATAATTATTGAAATAATTTTCAGCAATATCTAACGTATATTGTTTTGTATCTTCAGCTTTTTTTCTTCCCACTTTTTATTAAACTTTTCTAAAGACATTGTTTTGGATTTTTCGGCATTTTCGATCCACTTAACAAAATCTTCTTTGGATAAATCGCTTTCAATTTGATCAACTTCGTTTTCGAAATCAATCGATACTTTCAGTGATTTCCCAACATAGTTTTTTGGAATTTCAAATGAAAGATTGACAATTTTATCCTTTGGAGTAATGATTTTTTGTATCATTTTTTTATAATTGCTTTAGTTTGCCTATATTTTTAATCCAATTGATAGCATCGTTCATAGGCTCTTCAGAGTTTGAAAAAGCGGTATTGTGTCCCAGATTTGGAAACAATTTATATTCATATTGTTTTCCTGTAGATTTTAATTTATCAAGATATTCGATGGATAAATTCGCAGGAACTTGAATATCCTTACCTCCAAAAATCCAAATTCCTGGGATAGATAATTTAGAAAGTACATCAATAGGATTTGTATCAATAAACTCATATTTGTCTGGATCATTGAATACATGTTTTCTTGCTTCTTCTTCAGAGTGCGTATTCCAAAAATTTTGATCTCCATTAGTATAAAATTGGAATCTTAGTTGTTCTTTAACCGTTATAAGAGCTCCGCTAAATATGGTCATAAATTTAACTTTCTTGTTTTTCTCTGCAGCTAACGGAATAATCCATCCAGCTTGACTGCCACCTATTAAACCGATTGATGATTTATTGTTTGATAAATGTTGGGCTAAAGTATTTACGGCAGCACTTGCGTCTAAAGACAAAAGGGTTAGATTGGCAAAATCAACATTATTTGTTCCTACTTCAGGTCCCGCGTACACGCCACCTGATTCTCCAACTCCACGTTTATCATACGTTAAAACTGCAATACCATTGTTGGCTAGAGTTGTTGCAAATTCTACCATTCTTTTTTCTTGCCCAGATCCGTGAACAATTACAACTGCTGCTTGTATGTTGTTAGGTGTAAAAATAGTTCCAGCGAGCGAAATCCCTTCGCTAACAAATTTTACTTCTTTAGTTGTAAAGTTTGATGGAGCTGCTGATGCGTAACTAGTAATAAACAATAAAAACAAGATATAATATGTGTATGTCTGTTTTAATTTTAAAATGTGTTTAAAAATTGTCGGTTTATTTCTCATTTTATAATTCATATTTCTTATCAAAATAATTTTTCAAAATCCCAACCTGAACCAAGATCATGATTGGAACGATCAAAATGGCGTACATTGTATTTTTAGAAAAATGAATTCCTGAAAAAGTGTTCGAAATTTTATCAGAATATAATTCCCCAACTTTATCTATTTCCAGATTACTTTCTGCTGATGAGAATAGAGAGATATAAATAATCAAAGCGATTACAGCAGCTCCCATAAGCATCCAAACGGTTTTAGAAATTAAAGGCTTGTAAGTTTTAAGTTTTTTATCTTCTAAAACCTGAACTTCTGCCATAATTTTAGAAGTAAAATCTATTGATGGTGATTGCAGTTTGTCTTCAGCCATCATTTTCTCAATAAGTTGTTCTATATTTTTATCGCTCTCTTTCATAACATTCTATTATTTCTGGTTCTAACTGCTGTCTCAAAATTACGGCTAATTTTTGTCGACACCTAAACAGTTTTACTTTAGCATTGTTAGCCGATATATTCATTATTTTTCCAATCTCTTCTAAATTCTGATCGTCAAAATAAAATAAAGTCAAAAGGAAATTTTCATCATTGGGCAATAAATTTAAGCATTTCTGAATGGTTTGCTTTCGTTCTTTCTCTTCTAAAGCACTTAATGCATTATCCATTGTTTTGATCAAATGAGAAGAGAAATCATCTATAGAAATATTCAAATCGTCTTTCTTGTTTTTCTTTAATCGATCTAAACAGGTATTGTAAGCAATTTTATAAATCCAGGTCGAGAATTTAGAATCGCCTTTAAATTTGTTTAGTGAATTGTAAATCTTAATAAATGTATCTTGAGCAACTTCTTCGGCTTCTTCCCGGTTTTTCACCATTTTAAGGGCCAAAGTAAAGATCATATCTTTATAACGATCCACAAGAACAGCAAACGAATTGGTTTCGCCCTGCAGGATTTTATCGATATAATGTTGATCAGTTAATGTGCTCATATTATATAGGACGACAGAATGTTAATTTAGGTTACAAGAAATTTGAAAATAAATTCCAAAAAGCAAATCTCAAATTCCAATCCAATAACTATCAGAGTTAAAATTCAAATTATACTTATTATATAATAGTATAAGCTTTGACAAAGTTTCTCAGAATCAAAATTAATTGATAATCAGTTAGTTTTGGAATTTTGAATTTAAAATTTGAAATTTTTCACCAAAAGTTGTAACCTCAATTTAAAAGCCTTCGTCATATGGAATATATCAATCAATTAAATACATAAAATATCATGGACGAAAAAATTTTAATTCCAATCAGTCTTTTCTTAATGATCTTCGGGATTGTTTATTTAATTTACTCAACAAGAAACAGGGAGCGTTTGGCTCTTATAGAAAAAGGAGTAGATGCGAGTATTTTTTTACAAGGAAAGGGTAAAGGGGTTCCAGCATGGAAAATCTTTGTTGTTAATATTGCCTTTTTATTAATAGGAAGTGGTTTAGGTATTTTTATAGCCTTATTAATCACCACTTACACATCATTGAATGATGGAGCGGTTTATCCTTCAATCATATTCATAATGGCTGGAGTTGGATTATTAATAGGATTTGGAACGGCCAAAGATTTAGATAAGGTAGAAGAAGAAAAGTAAGAGAGTAAAAAAAACAAAAAGCGCATCATATTTGATGCGCTTTTTTTTATTCTTTAGATCCAATGGTTTCGTAGTAAACGTCAACCGAAAGTTTTGGTTGCATGGATGCCATAACGGCCAATTGATCACAGCGTTCGTTTTGCGGATGATTGTTATGGCCTTTGATCCATTTAAAATCGACTTGGTGTTTGCGGTAAACAATTAAAAAACGTTTCCATAAATCAGGATTTTTTTTGTCCTTGTAGCCTTTTTTCTCCCAACCAAAAACCCATTTTTTTTCAACAGAATCTACAACGTATTTAGAATCAGAAATGACCAATACTTTCATATTTGTTTTTTTTAGTTTTTCTAACCCGACAATAACAGCCAAAAGTTCCATCCTATTATTAGTAGTAAGGCGAAAACCTTCATAGAATTCTTTTTTATGAGGAGTGCCAACCAATTCCATTACCACGCCGTAACCACCATTTCCAGGATTTCCTTTTGCCGCGCCATCTGTATATATATGTACTTCGTGATTCATTTATTTATTTTAGATTGTAGATTTTAGATTGCAGATTTAATGCTTTGTCTAAAATTGGAATTTAAATTTTGGAATTTTCGTCAAGAATTCTGTGGATAATCTCTGGAAAATGTTTTTGTTCCAGCTCATGAATCTTCTCTGCAACCGTTTCAGGAGTGTCTTCGTCTGTTAAAGCCACATTAGCTTGGAAGATTATAGCGCCTTCGTCATAGTTTTCGTTAACATAATGGATAGAGATTCCAGTTTCTTTTTCTTTATTGTTTACAATTGCTCTGTGTATGTGCATTCCGTACATTCCTTTACCCCCGTAATTAGGTAAAAGTGCTGGATGAATATTGATTATTTTGTTCGGATATTGTTCAATTATGTTTTCTGGGAATTTCAATAAAAAACCAGCCAAGATTATCAAATCTGGGTCGATTTCTTGTACTTTTTGTAATACATTTCTCTCTAAAAGTTCATTTTTTGAGAAGATTTCGACTGGAATTTGATGATTTTTTGCTCTTTCAATCACTTTTGCCGAAGCATTATTTGTAAAGACCGAAACGACCTTTGCAATTTCAGTGTTCGAAAAATATTTTATAATGTTCTCTGCGTTAGTTCCTGATCCTGAGGCAAAAACAATAATTTTTTTCATAAAGTTGTGTGTTTTGAGAGTGCAAAAAACGGAATAAAAATCGAAAATAAATAGCTTTAAAAGACCTTTCTTGAAATTAATTTTATAAATTAGTGTCACATTTATAAACTAAATAGTTGTTTTAAAATAAAGTTTTTTATTTTTGCCAACAAATTAAATTCTAAAATTAAAGATTATGTCAGACATTGCATCAAGAGTAAAAGCGATTATCGTAGACAAATTAGGTGTTGACGAAAACGAAGTTGTAACAGAAGCAAGCTTCACTAATGATTTAGGAGCTGACTCATTAGACACTGTTGAGCTTATTATGGAATTCGAAAAAGAATTTGATATTCAAATTCCAGACGATCAAGCAGAAAACATTGCTACTGTTGGTCAAGCTATTTCTTATATCGAAGAAGCAAAAAAATAATAATACCACACCCGATTTCTAAAAGTCCCAATTTTTGAAATTCCATCCCGATAGCTATCGGGACCAATTTTTGGAATTTGATTTTTGAAATTTTTAAGAGTCGGGTGTTATTATTTTTTTAAAATTTAAATTTCGATTGATTTTCAATCAAAAAGATATATTTATATTGTAATTCCCATGGCTCTTAAATAACTATTAAGTTAAGAAAGCGTGGGTTTTATTTGTTTAAAGTACAAAATACATATTTATGGCATTAAGGCGAGTTGTTGTAACAGGATTAGGTGCACTTACTCCTATTGGGAATAATATCCAAGAATATTGGAATGCACTTGTGAATGGAGTTAGCGGAGCCGCTCCAATCACATATTATGATACCGAGAAACACAAAACGAAATTTGCCTGCGAAGTAAAAAACTTCAACATTGAAGATTACATGGATCGCAAGGAATCTCGTAGATTAGATAAATTTGCACAATATGCAATTGCTGCCAGTGATGAAGCTATTAAAGATGCTGGAATCACAAATGATAATGTAAACAAACAAAGAGTTGGTGTTATCTGGGGAGCAGGAATTGGAGGTTTAGAAACTTTCCAAGATGAAGTATTGTATTATGCAAAAGGGGATGGAACTCCAAAGTTCAATCCATTCTTTATTCCTAAAATGATTGCCGATATTGCTCCTGCGCATATCTCTATGCGTAACGGGTATATGGGACCAAATTATACTACGGTTTCTGCTTGTGCATCTTCTGCAAATGCATTAATCGACGCTTTCAACTACATCCGTTTAGGAATGTGTGATGTTATTGTTTCTGGTGGTTCTGAAGCCGCTGTTACAATTGCTGGTATGGGAGGATTTAGCTCAATGCACGCTTTATCTACAAGAAATGAAAGCCCAGAAACAGCTTCAAGACCTTTTGATGCAACCAGAGATGGTTTCGTTTTAGGAGAAGGAGCGGGAGCTTTGGTTCTTGAAGATTATGAACATGCTAAAGCGAGAGGTGCAAAAATCTACTGCGAAATTGGCGGTGGAGGTATGTCATCTGATGCTTACCATTTAACTGCGCCACATCCGGAAGGAATTGGAGTTATTGCAGTAATGGAAAATACATTGAGAGATGCTGGAATGACTCCAGATCAGGTTGACCATATCAATACTCACGGAACTTCTACTCCATTAGGAGACGTTGCTGAGTTAAAAGCGATTAGCAAAGTTTTTGGAGATCACGCTAAAAACATCAATATCAACTCTACAAAATCAATGACAGGACACTTATTGGGTGCGGCTGGAGCTATTGAAGCTATTGCTTCGATCTTGGCAATGCAACACGGGATTGTTCCTCCAACGATTAACCATACAGTTGTTGACGAAAACATTGATCCATCTTTAAACCTTACTCTAAACAAACCTCAAAAAAGAGAAGTAAATGTTGCTATGAGTAATACATTTGGTTTTGGCGGACACAATGCTTGCGTATTGTTTAAAAAATTAGCTGACTAATTTCTGTATATGAATATTATCAAAAAAATATTTTCTAAATCCCGTTCTCTAGAAGACGGGATTTTTTTTGACACTATTCAGAAAATTCTTGGTTTTCAGCCTTCTAGTATAGATTTTTACAGAAGAGCATTTACACATCGTTCGTCTAATAAATTAGATAAAAACGGGCATCCTATTAATTATGAGCGCTTAGAATTTTTAGGAGATGCGATGTTAAGTGCTGTTATTGCTGCGCATTTATTTAATAAAGCTCCAAATGGGGATGAGGGCTACTTAACTAAAATGCGTTCTAAAATTGTGAGCCGTGAACATTTGAACGAATTAGGTAAGGATTTAAATTTAGTACAGTTTGTAGAAAGCAAAGTGCCGATTCAGCATTTTGGAGAAAACATTCATGGTAATATTTTTGAATCTCTTATTGGTGCCATTTATTTAGATAAAGGCTATTCTTTTTGCGAGAAGTTTATCCAAAAAAGAGTAGTTACACCTTATGTCGATATTGCTCGACTAGAAGGAAAAGTTATAAGTTATAAAAGTTTGGTTATCGAATGGTGTCAGAAAGAAAAAAGAGTTTTTCATTATGACATTTTTGAAGATAACGGAATAGACGGTCAGCGTTTATTTGGTGTCAAATTGAGTATTGATGATAAAGTTGTTGCAAGAGCGAGAGCAACTTCAAAAAAGAAGGCAGAAGAAAAAGCATCACAGAGAGCTTATTTTGCGTTTCAAGAAAAAATTGACAAGAAATAGCTGCAAAAATGTTGTAACTCTCACAATGCTACATCGTTTTCGTTTATAATTTAACAAAACAAGCATGTCATAACTGTTGATGCTCCGTTTAGAAATAGTATATTTACAACTTGATTTTTCAAGACATGGCTATTCATAAATTGGATTTAGACGAATTTGACGAAATTGATTATTATTTAATGGCAATTCATACTTCATTAGAAGATTATAGATTGGCCTATTTTATCAATAAAATCCTTCCGATCAACTTAAGTAAGAGCAAAAACGAGATCCATGCTCAAACTAAGGAAGGTGAAGCAAATTTTTCCAGATTCTATTATTATGATGAAGAAAAAGCTGTTTCCTGGAATTTGATTCAGAATAAAAATGAAATCATTTCTGTGAGTACAAATGATTTCCAGAATTTGTTTTCTAATGAAACAAGTGAGGTTTCGACAACAATTCATTTACTTCCTGAATTTAAAAAAGTCGATTTTTTCCTGAAAATTGATAATAGCGAAGAGGCGCTTAATTTTTCAGAAATTCAACAAAAATTAAACACAATAGAAAGTATTGCGGCTATTTATGCCGTTGATACAGACAAAATAAAATCAAAAAACAATCTAATTTTTTAAAAAAAATGTTAACAAACAAGAAAACCAAAATTGTTGCTACACTTGGCCCCGCTTGTAGTACAAGAGAGATCATTAAAGATATGATCGATGCAGGTGTTAATGTGTTTAGAATCAATTTTTCGCATGCAGATTACGAAGGAGTAAAAGAAAAAATCGACATCATTAGAGGATTAAATGAAGAGTTTGGTTACACAACAGCAATCTTAGGAGATTTGCAAGGACCAAAACTAAGAGTTGGTGTAATGGAAGAAGGAACAGTAGTTCACGATGGAGACGAAATCACTTTCACTACAGCAGAAGATATTATCGGGAATGCAAAAAAAGCATTCATGAAATATCAAAATTTTCCAAATGATGTAAATGTTGGAGAGCGTATCTTGCTTGATGATGGTAAACTAATTTTTGAAATTGTTTCTACAGATAAAAAAACTGAGGTTGTTGCTAAAGTTATTCAAGGTGGAGAATTAAAATCTAAAAAAGGGGTTAATCTTCCAAATACAAAAATTTCTTTACCAGCTTTAACTGAAAAAGATATTGCAGATGCAATTTTTGCAATTGAGCAAAAAGTAGACTGGATCGCACTTTCATTTGTAAAAACGCCTCGCGATTTACAAGATTTACAAGAATTAATCGCTAAACATTCAGAAGTTAAAATTCCAATCATTGCTAAAATTGAAATGCCAGAAGCTCTTGAGAATATGGACAAAATTGTAGCATATTGCGATGGTTTAATGGTTGCTCGTGGAGATCTTGGTGTTGAGCTTCCTGCTCACGAAGTACCATTGGTACAAAAAGATTTAATTAGAAGAGCTAAAACGGCTAGAATTCCTGTTATCGTTGCTACACAAATGATGGAAACAATGATTACAAGTTTAACTCCAACTAGAGCAGAGGTAAACGACGTTGCTAACTCAGTAATGGACGGTGCAGATGCTGTAATGTTGTCTGGAGAAACTGCTACAGGAAATTACCCAGTACAAGTTATTCAAAGAATGGCACAAATTTGTGAGGCTGTTGAGAATTCGCCACTTATTCAGGTTCCTCAAAATACACCACAAATTAAAACGAAACGTTTTGTTACTAAAACAGTTTGCCACCAAGCAGCATTATTGGCTAACGAAATCCAAGCTAAAGCAATCTGTACTTTAACAAACAGTGGTTATACGGCTTTCCAAATTTCGGCTTGGAGACCATCTACAGCTCATATTTTAGTATTTACTTCAAACAGAAGAATCTTAACGCAATTGAATTTATTATGGGGAGTTAAATCTTTCTACTATGATAATGAAGAAAGTACAGATGATACTGTAACAGATGTAAATCAAATCGCAGTTGAAAAAGGTTATGCACAAAAAGGAGATTATTTAATCAACCTTGCTGCAATGCCAATTAAAGATAAAGGAATGGTTAACACGATGAGAGTTTCTGAAATCGAATAATCACTCAAATAAATTTTAAAAAAGCCGCTTAAAAAAATTTAAGCGGCTTTTTGTTTTTAATGCTTTTTTTATAAAAGTAAAATTACTTTCCCAATTTGATATTTTGTCTTTTCGTGGACATTTTACGCCTTAATTTTCTGATAATCTGATAAAATTTTAGGCTAAAAAAGAGATTTTTTTGTTTCATTTTGCTAAAAAATAAAAAAATATCCATAGAGAAAAGCACTTCAAACTATTTTTTGCTCTCTTTTTACTCTTTTATAACTAGAAACATAACTACTTAATTTTCTGACAGTTTGGTGTGTTTCATTTTATAAAATGAAACATTTTGGTTCAAATTCTCCAATTATCTTGTTTCATTTTATAAAATGAAACAAGCTCGTGCCAAATAAACACTATTGTTCGCTCTTTTATTAGTTAAATTTGAGATACTTAAGAAAAAGTTAAAAATATTTTGTTTCAGATTTTAAAATAAAACGAATTTGAAACACATCAAAAAGATGCAACCTCAAATCGAGAATATTTTTTTTGAAAGCTTATAATTTTTCCCATTTATTTTTTTGGATTTTCAAGCTCATATAAATAACAAGGTCATTAACGAATTTTTTTATCATGAAACAAATCAAATTAAAATGCGGATTTTCAAATGCCTTACAGGTATTTGTGTTACTATTTTTTTCTGGGGTTTCTATTATAGCGCAAAGCAAAAAGCCAAATATTTTGGTGCTTTGGGGTGATGATATTGGAACAACTAATATAAGTGCATATAGTGATGGACTTATGGGGTATACAACTCCTAATATAGACCGTTTAGCCAATGAAGGACTAAGATTTTTACATTATTATGGGGAACAAAGCTGTACTGCAGGACGTGCCGCTTTTTTAACAGGACAGCACGGTCTTCGTACTGGTCTTACAAAAGTGGGTTATCCTGGGGCGCCAATGGGAATGAGTCAGTTAGATCCTTCAATTGGAGGAATTATGAAAAGTCTTGGTTATGCAACCGGACAATTTGGTAAAAATCACGTTGGAGATCGTAATGAAAACTTGCCAACGGTGAATGGATTTGATGAGTTTTTCGGAAATCTGTATCACTTAAATGCAGAAGAAGAACCAGAATTGCCAGATTATCCTAAGGATCCAGAATATTTGAAAAAATTTGGGCCAAGAGGAGTATTAAAATGTACTGCTACAAATGTCGATGATGGTACAACAGATCCTCGTTTTGGAAGAGTAGGAAAACAAAAAATCGAAGATACTGGAGCACTTACTAAAAAAAGAATGGAAACTATCGACGATGAAACTTCTGCAGCAGCTATTGATTATATCAAGAGACAAAATGCTGCGGGCAAACCATTTTTCTGCTGGTTTAATGCTACTCGTATGCACCTTCGTACACACGTTAGAAAAGAACATAGAGGAAGATATACTCACGGAGACAGTGAATACATTGATGGTATGATTGAACACGATGAAACTATTGGAAGCATTCTAAAAGCATTAGATGATTTAGGAATTGCTGATAATACGATTGTGATCTATTCAACAGATAATGGACCTCATATGAATACATGGCCAGATGGAGCAATGACTCCATTCCGTTCAGAAAAAAATACCAACTGGGAAGGAGCTTTCCGTGTACCTTGTATTGTTCGTTGGCCAGGGCATATCAAACCAGGAACTATTACTAATGAATTAATGAGCCATAACGATTGGATTCCTACATTGGCTTCAATTGCAGGAGAACCAGATATCGTTAACAAACTACTGAAAGGTTATTCTGCAAATGGAAAAACCTATAAAGTTCATTTAGATGGTTATGACCAAAGTAGTTTTTTACTAGGAAAAACACCAAAAAGTGCTAGAGATAAATTCTTCTATACAGATGATGATGGTCTTTTAGTAGGGTTAAGAGAAGGTGATTATAAATATGTTTTTGCAGAACAGCGTCTAGCTGGAACACTTGGAGTTTGGGCAGAGCCATTTACTAAACTTCGTTTGCAAAAAATATTTAATCTATATCAAGATCCTTTTGAAAGAGCTGATTTTACCTCAAATACCTATTGGGATTGGGTTATGAATCACGTTCAAATGGTATATGGAGCAATATATGATGTAGGCGTATTTGCGGAAACATTTAAAGAATATCCTCCAAGATCAATACCGCCAAGTTTCTCTGCTTACACTATTATGGAAGAAGCGATGAAAGACATTAAAGCACAACAATATATTGAGAAAAATGTTCTTCCGAAGTTAAAAGATGAAGAGACAGCTCCAAAAAAGAAAAAGTAAATTATAGATAATTACAAGAAACAGGACTTTTTACGTCCTGTTTCTTTCACTTAATAGTATTTGTTATGCATAAAAAAATAGTATTAATTCCGATGCTTCTTGTTTTATTTATTTCGTGTAAAAAATCAGAAGAAAATACAGATGTTAAATCAAAAGAGAGTACAGCAACTACTGCAACAAGTGGTGATCCATTGCCAAGCTGGAACGACGGAGCTTTAAAAAGCGATATAATTGCTTATGTAGAAAAAGTAACAAAAGAAGGAAGTCCAGATTTTATTCCAGAAGAATATCGAATTGCGACTTTTGATAATGATGGAACTTTATGGGCTGAAAAACCTTATGTACAGGAACTTTTTGCTTTTTATAGAGTACAAAAAATGGTAGAAGCTAAGCCAGAATTAGCCCAAAAACAGCCTTTTAAAGCAGTAATAGAAAAAGACAAAACCTTTTTTGAAAAAGGAGGAGATAAAGCGCTTATAGAACTCGTTGCAGCAACTCATACCGGAATGACAGAAGATGAATTTGAAGCTTCAGTTAATGATTTCTTTAAAGGTGCAAAATATCCTGGTAAAAATGTTCCTGTGAAGCAAATACGCTATCAGCCGCAATTAGAACTGCTAAATTATTTACGCGCGAACGGATTTAAAACGTACATCGTAACTGGCGGAACAATAGAAGTAGTAAGAGCAATATCTCAGGATTTTTACGGAATTCCAAAAGATCAAGTAGTAGGAACTTCTTTCAAATATAAATACGATGCAGTTAAAAATGCGGTACAACGAGAAGCGGCTTTAGATCATTTTAATGATAAAGAAGGTAAGCCAGTTGGTATTCAATTGCACATTGGACAGCGACCTGTTTTTGCTTGCGGCAACGAAGGCGGTGCAGGAGATATTGCAATGCTAACTTATTCGCAGGGAAATAAATATCCATCTTTTCAATTGCTTGTAAATCATAACGATTCAATAAGAGAGTACAAGTATCAAGAAAAAGATAATGCTTCATTAAATGCAGCTGCGAAAAACAAATGGCATGTTGTGGATATGCAGAAAGACTGGAAAAAAGTTTTCGCAGAGTAAGAGAAAAAGTTGTTTGCAGATTACAGAGAATTAAAGAGTTGAAGTTTTTCTAATTAATAAAATTTAAGCCGTATGAAAAATTCTTTTCTAGCAATATTGCTGCTGTTTGTCACTTTTACAATTTCGGCTCAAGAAGAACCTGCAAAACCGGGAAACAGCGCACAGGAACTAGCCGATAAAATGGCAAACCCTGTAGCAAGTTTAATTAGTGTTCCGTTGCAAAACAATCTTACTTACGGAATTGGCGCTTATAATGGATCAAAATATCAGATCAATATACAGCCTGTTGTTCCGTTCAAGTTAAGTGAGAATCTAAACTTGATTACGCGTTATATTCTTCCAGTTGTAGATCAGCAGGATGTCACAGGAGAAAATACTCATGAGTTTGGTTTAAGTGATGCAACTGTAACAGCATTTTTTGCTCCTAAAACCAAAGGAATTATCTTGGGTGTTGGTCCTGCTTTTTTAGTGCCAACGGCTACAGAAAAACTTTTGGGAACAGAAAAATTTGGAATTGGTCCCAGCGTTTTAGTAATGCATCAAGGAAAAGGACTTTCTATAGGTTTTCTAGCCAATCAAATTTGGTCTGTTGCAGGTAATGCTGATCGAGCAGATTTCAATCAGTTCTACACGCAAATATTCTTAACGCACAGTTACAAAAGTGGAGCGAGTTTAGGAATCACTTCAGAAATTACTCAAAACTGGCAAGGCAATACAACCCTTATTACAGTTAGTCCGAACGTTGGCGCAATTACAAAATTAGGTGGCCAGACCATGCAATTTGCTGTTATGCCTTTAATTCCGGTTGTAGGCCATTCAAACATAAGACCAGATTGGGGATTACGAGCGGTGGTAGCATTTATATTTCCGCAGTAATTCTGCATAAGAGTTTTAGAAAAGATCATTTTAAATTCTAAGAAATGGAAGAAAAACCTTTTGATCCCATTGCATCAAAAACAGAACGTTATGAAAAAGGAGCTTCTATTAGAAAAAAAGTTCCTTTGGAAAAGCATCAGGAATGGAATTCTTTTAAGAATAGAAAAAATCCTGTAGACATTTTAATTCAAACCAGTGCGGGAAGAGTTGAAAGTCTGGTGCCAATTCGGTATAGCAGAATGATGGAATCGCCTTTTGCATTTTACAGAGGAGCTGCCGCGATTATGGCCGCCGATTTAGCTCATACTTCTGTATCGGGAATAAACCTGCAGCTTTGTGGTGATTGCCATTTGATGAATTTTGGCGGATTTGCAACTCCAGAACGTAAATTGGTTTTTGATATAAATGATTTTGACGAAACGTTTCCAGGACCTTGGGAATGGGATGTGAAACGTCTAGCAGCCAGTTTTGTTATTGCTGGAAGATGGCGAAAATTTTCTAATAAAAATTGTAAAGAATTTGCTTGGCATGTTACCGACAGTTACAAAAGGCATATGTTGGATTACAGCAAATTATCGGCGCTTCAAATTTGGTATGCAGATATTGATTTAGCAGAAATGATTGAATTGGGCCACGATAAAGAACTCAAAGAGTTTGACCAAAAGAGAATAAAAAAAGCATCAGAATATACCGCTCATGAAAAAGAGTTTGCAAAGATGACTTATTTTGACGGAGCCAGAGCACGAATAAAAGACGAACCGCCTTTGATTTTTCATCCAAGCGGAGATCTTGAAAAACAAGTTGCCAAAGAAGGCGAAATTATTCATAAAAGATATATAGAATCGCTTTCAGAAGAAAAGCAGATTTTGTTGAGCAGATATAAGATGCACGATATTGTTATAAAAGTGGTGGGCGTAGGAAGTGTTGGAACTCTTTGCGGAATTAGTCTGCTAATGTCTGCCACAGGAGAGCCTATTTTTTTACAATTTAAAGAAGCCAGAAAAAGCGTTCTAGAAGAACATGTAAAAATTAAAGGCAAATATGCCCATCAGGGCGAACGGATTGTGATGGGACAAAAACTAATGCAGTCTGCATCTGATATGTTTCTGGGTTGGACAAACGACAGTAAAGATCGATTCTTCTATATCAGACAGCTTAGAGATGCCAAAATAAAACCGGTTTTAGAGGTTATGAAACCTAAAAATATGGCAGATTATGCCAAAGCCTGTGGGTGGGCTCTTGCAAGAGCTCATGCACGTTCTGGAGATCCTTCTATGATTTCGGGCTATATTGGAAATACAGACGAATTTGCCGATGTCATTTCTGAATTTTCGGTTTTATATGCCAATCAAAACGAAGCGGATTATAATAAAATGCTGGAAGCCATAAAACACGGAAAACTGCCTATAGCTGCCGAAATTTAAGATGTAGCTATACAAGGTAAAGAGATCTGAAAAAAACTAAAAATCTTAGGAAAAATAAGCAAATGAAAACAAAGTAAGATTTTATTTATTTAATACTGTTAATTAAATAAAATGATTTATCTTTGAGAGTGATCTAAGTAATTGTTTAGTAAGTACTTGTGTGTTCGGGTAAATTACTTAGATGTTTCAGCCCCTTCGTTCAAGATTTTTATGATTTTAATACATTCGAGTTAAACTGATTTAATTATTAATTTAAATAAATACCACAACATGAATATTAAAAGAACAAGTCTTCGTATAATCCCAATTTTATTGTTGGGTTTGTTTTACAGCTGCTCTCCAACTGTAAAAGTTACAACTGATTATGATCATGCTGCTAACTTCAGCGAATACAAAACTTTTGCGGTTTATGACTTAAAAGCGCAGCAAGGCCAAATTAATCAGTTGAATGTTGATCGTGTTGCAAAAGCAATCCGAAACGAAATGCTCGCAAAAGGATTTACAGAATCCAGCAATCCTGATTTAAAAGTCAATGCCGTTTCTATCCTAAAAAACAAAACATCGGTTAGTGCTAACACAGACTTTTACGGTTATGGCGGAATGTATCGTCCATACGGATATTGGGGCGGCGGAGCCATGATGGGCGGCGCCAATACAACATTTAATACTTACGATTATGTTGACGGTTCGTTGGTAATAGATATTGTATCTGCAAAAACAGATAAGCTGCTTTGGCAGGGAATTGGAAATGCCGAAATTGACAGCAGACCAGACAATCCAGAAGAATTTATCAATAGTTCTGTCCAAAAAATACTAGCTGGTTTCCCTCCGGGAGCAGTTAAAAAATAACTAGAAATGAAGATTTTGTACTTGCCAAACTTCGGCAAGTACAATTCTTTACCTTTCTACATACGCCCCCATCGTATTCTATTTTTAAGATTTTAAGAAAAACATTTCCCACCATTAAGCTTAAAAAAAATGATCGATATATTACTCTCCCTTTTCTTTTTTATAGCCACAATTGCAGGCCTGGCAACTTCAATTATGGTTTTGTTTTCCAAAAAAAACTATTCAAAAAGTTTCTTTTTAGGAATGTTTCTACTGAGTTTGGCGGTAGTAAGTATCTACAATTTTTATTTGTCGGCCAATTTATTTAAAAATTTCCCAGATCTATTTACTATTACAAAAGCGTTTATATTTTTAACTGCTCCATGCTCTTTTTTGTACGTTAGAAATATTTTATCATTAAATAAAAGTTTTAGAAAATACGATTGGCTGCATTTTGTGCCTTTTGTTATTTATTTCTTTTTAACCCTAGTTGTTTACGTTGGAAGTTACACCAATATAAAAGCTGTCGATTACATTGCGAGATTAATCAAAAATCCATTTTCTGTTTTAACGCTGACGATTTGGCTTTTCTATGTCTTTTTTCAAACCATGTTGATTTTAAACTATGATCTGAAAAAATTTAAAGGAAACCAATTTCATCAAATTAAAGTAATTAACTGGATAAGAGTATATAATCTCATGATTTTGTTCTTATTTTCGGCGCTTTTTGTGCATCACTTTCTATTAAGAAAAGTAGACGCAACAGATCTTTCCTGTTATGTGCTAATTTCTTCTGTGCTGTTTTTTACAGTTGGCTGGCTGTATTTCAGACCGCAGATTTTTCATGATGAAGAAGAAACATTCGATTTTGTTGTCGACAATACTTTGGCAATAAAAACAAAGGAAACCAAGAATACAATTCCGATAACAAATGAACTGACGCTCGAAAAAAGAGAAGAATACCTTTTAAAACTAGAGCATGTTTTGGTTACTAAAAATCTATTCCTAAAAAAAGATTTTGTAATCAGAGATTTGTCTGACGAAACAGGAATATCAGTGCATCATCTGTCCAATTTGATTAATTCTGAATTCGGACTTCATTTTCAGGATTATGTAAATCTTAAAAGAATCGAATATTTTAAAGACAAAATAAACGATCCAGAGTGGAAAGATTTATCCTTAGAAGGCATGGCTTGGGGTTCTGGTTTTAAATCTCGAACCACTTGTTTTAGAGCATTTATAAAACACACCGGAAAATCTCCTTCAGAATACTTTAAAACCATCAGAATAAATCCTGACCGATCAGGAGCGTATTACTTTAAGTAAAGTTTTTTCTGGAAAAATAAGAAGTAACGGCTGTTACAGAGCCTTAATGCAAAATATTCCACCATGAAATTAGAAAATATTTATTCCAGAAAAAAAGCGAAGTTTACCTACGTAGTAATGCTTTTAATGGTTTCTGTTTATTGTAATGCACAATTAAAAGGCGGACATATTCTTGGCGCAATGGGACTCCAATCGGGAACTCAGGCTCCAGAAAAAACCTTGAGCGTTTATATTCCAGCTTATATTTACACGGCAAATTGTCTGAGAAATGCCGACGGAGACAAAGTAGGCAATCCAGATCTTACCATGTTTATAACAGGCGTTGGAGCCAATTATGTAAGCGATTTCAAAATTTTGGGTGCCAATTACGGAGCTACAATTCTGTTGGCAGGCGCTTCCAATACGATTCAAGGAAGTTATATTGGTTCTAAAAGCGATTTTGCTTTTACAGATATGTACATACAGCCCGTTCAGTTGGGTTGGCACAATAAAAGAGCCGATTTTGTTTTCAGTTATCAAATGTATCTGCCAACAGGAAAATATGAAGTTGGCGGAAGCGACAACAGCGGTCTCGGAATGTTTATGAATGAGTTTTCGGCAGGAACAACTTTATATTTTAATGATAAAAAAACATTCCATTTTTCTGCTTTGGCCGCTTACGAAATCAACGGAAAAAAGAAAGATACCGATATTAAAACAGGAGATATTTTGAGTATTGAAGGCGGTTTAGGAAAAACATTTTATTGTATGAATGCCGAAAAAACGGCACCAAAAGGAATCTTGAATGCGGGATTAATTTATTATTTCCAATATAAAGTATCCGACGATAAAATTCCAGTTGGAAGTTTCTTATTGCTTGAGCCAGACAAAGATCATGTAAGTGCGCTTGGGGCCGAGGTCAATTATCTTCATATTGGTTGTATGACGCAAGCTGGTTTTAGATGGGTTTCAGAACTTGGCGCTGTAAATAGATTTCAAGGAAATACTTTCTTTATTACCCTTGCGCACGTGTTCAGTTTTAAGAAAAAATAATTGCTTAAGATTTTTTTGACGAAGTGAAAATTTAAATCTAAAACGATAAATATTCTATGAAAAACAAAAAAACAATTCACAAAAAAATCCTGTTTTTGCTTTGGATATTAGTATCGTTTAATGTTTTAAATGCACAGAAACATCATACCGTTATGAAAGATTCCTTAGACGGAGCTTTCGATTTAAGCGACTTTCTAATTTATGCCAACGGATTCATAGTCGTGCCAACCATTATTACAGAACCTGCTGTTGGAGGATTTGGAGGTGCAGTTGCGCCAATTTTCTTAAAAAAACGTGCACCTGTAATTGATGAAAATGGCAAAAAACGATTTATAAACCCAGACATTACAGGAGGAATCGGAATGTATACGGCCAATAAAAGCTGGCTGGCAGGAGCTTTCCGTTCGGCAACATTGGTAAAGCCCAAAATATTATACCGAGCTTTTGCAGCTTATGGCGACATGAATTTATCGTTTTATGCCAATAATCTGCCGAATCATAATGACGAAGAATTTAAACTCAATTTTAAGTCGACCATTTTCTACACACAATGGCTCAAACAATTTAATAATGCAAAATGGAGTGCAGGGCCGCAGTATTTATTTTTAAATTCCAAAATAAATCTGCCCGATTTAGATCTTCCGCCACCATTTGTAGACCCGAAAGATATTAAAAGCACCATAAGTCAGCTTGGAGCCGCGCTCCAGTTTGACGGACGTGACAACATATTTACGCCAGATAAAGGAATAAGAATCCAAACCGATTTTTTCTGGTCAGATAAAGCATTGGGGAGCGATTATCAGGCATGGCGTATCAATTTATCGGCAATTGGATATTATCCGTTGGCGAAAACCTTAATTGGCGGACTAAGGATTGAAGGAGAGCAGGCGTTGGGGAGTCCGCCTTTTTATTTAAAACCTGGAATCAATATGCGAGGTATTCCCGCAGCCAGATACATGGGAAACACCAGCATTGTTTCTGAACTTGAATTTAGATGGGATCTCTACCGAAGATGGAGCCTTATGGGCTACGGCGGTCTTGCAAGCGCTTTTAACGATTGGGATCAAGCCTTTGCCAAACCTGTAGTTTACAGCTACGGAACAGGTTTTAGATACCTTATTGCGAGAAAATTTAAACTTCGTATGGGGATCGATGTGGCTAAAGGAAACGAAGAATGGGCTTACTACATCGTTTTTGGAAGTAACTGGATGCGATAGCTAAAAAACAAAAAAACTTGTAAGAAGTTAATTTATAAATAATAAACTCAAAAAGCCTTAATACCATGTTATTGAGGCTTTTTTGTATTAAATACCTTAATAAATTATATCGTTAAGAAAATATTAACAACTAAACATTACACAAATTGTATAATATTTAATTGTTTTGTAACAAATTGGAAACATTTGAGACTAATTTTATAAAATCTTAAACATAACTTATGAATACATTTTCATTCAAATCAGTGTTTGCCGCTTCAATATTTTTGGCTGGAACTGCAGGCTGTTTTGCGCAAGACATTTTAGTAAATTCACTAAAACTAAATGCTAGCGACAAAAGTAAAGAGAACTTCAAATTTACAGAAGTAATTAACCTAGGAACAACATCGGTAAAATCTCAAGGATCATCTGGAACTTGCTGGAGCTACTCAACAAACTCATTCTTAGAGTCAGAAATGATTCGTTTAGGAAAACAGCCTGTTGAGCTTTCTCAAATTTATTCTGCAAGAAACGTGTATGTAGAAAAAGGAATTAACTATGTTCGTATGCACGGAGCAATTACGCTTGGAGATGGAGGAGCTCTTCACGATGTAATTAATATGTACAAAAAATACGGAACTGTGCCTAGAGAAGTTTACACAGGATTAAACTACGGAACAGACAAAAACAAATTTGCCGAAATGAGCGCTCTTATAGAAGGTGTTTTGGCAGCAGTGGTAAAAAACCCGAACGGAGAATTGACTCCAAACTGGCAAAAAGCATATTCTGCTGTTATTGATTCTTATTTAGGAAAAGTGCCAGATAACTTTACATACAAAGGAAAAAGCTATACACCGCAATCTTTTGCTAAAGAAGTAGTAGGAATTAATCCAGACGATTACGTAGAAATGTCATCTTTTACAAATGCGCCTTACTACCAAAAAACAACTATGATGGTGCCAGACAACTGGTCATTGGATCAAGTTTACAACGTAAAATTGAACGATATGACAGACGTTATTGACAATGCTTTGAAAAAAGGATATACTGTAGCTTGGGCAACAGATGTGAGCGAGAAAAGCTTTAGCTGGAAAAATGGTGTAGCTTACGTAGCATCTAAAAAATTCGACGACATGACGGCTGAAGAAAAAGCAGACATGTTTAACGGACCAAAAGCAGAACCAGAAATTACTCCAGAAATGCGTCAGGCAGCGTTTGATAACTACACTACAACAGACGACCACGGAATGCACATTATTGGTCTTGCAAAAGATCAAACTGGAAAAGAATACTATATCGTAAAAAATTCTTGGGGAGAAACAAACGACTACAAAGGTTTCTTGTTTGTAACTAAGAACTTCGTAAAATATAAAACTACTGCATTACTAGTAAACAAAGGAGGAATTCCTGCTGAAATTGCTAAGAAGTTAGGGGTTTAATTAACTGAGAGTTTTACAGAAAATAAAAAAGCGCTACAATCTTAAAGATTGTGGCGCTTTTTTATTACCAGTTAATTGAAATTTAATTTAATTATAAAGTAATATTTTACTTTGTAATTTTTATGGTTTTCCGTAAAACTATTTGATTTTAAATCATTAATATTGTTGAATGTTTTTATTGATCTTGAGTTGTTTAATTCTAATTTACATTCAGTTAGATGCTTTTTAAAGAAGAAACTATTGATGATTTAATGCGTGAAATTCTTAAAGAATTATGCGACAAACCTTTTGATATTGTTCCAACCAAAGGAGCTTGTAGTGAAATTTTTGGTGCTATGTTAGAACTTACAAATCCAAGAGCCAGATTAAGTAGAACTGAAACGAGGGGTAAATCTTTTAGTGCATTAGGAGAATTATTTTGGTATTTATCTCGATCAAATTCGTTAGAATATATTTCATATTTTATTCATAGATATAAAACATATTCCGATGATGGAGAAACTATTTACGGAGGTTATGGACCTAGACTATTCAATATGAGAGGAGAGCATAATCAATTTGAAACGGTTATTAAATTATTAAAAAGTAAACCAAATACTCGTCAAGCAGTCATTCAGTTATTCGATGCAGAAGATTTATTAATCGAGCATAAAGATATCCCATGTACATGTACATTGCAATTTCTTCTAAGAGATGGAAAATTAAATATGATTACTTTTATGCGAAGTAATGATGCATATTTAGGATTACCACATGACATTTTTTGTTTTACAATGTTACAAGAAATAGTTGCGAGATCAATTGGAGCGGAACTAGGTGTTTACAAACATGTAGTAGCAAGTTTACATCTTTATGAGAAAAATCAAAAAGATGCAAATCAGTATTTGCAAGAAGGAGTTCAATCTACTAAATTTCCTATGCCAGAAATGCCGAATGAAGATCCTTGGGACTCGATACATAAAATTTTGAAATTTGAAAATGATGTTAGGAATAGTTATGATGCTTCTGTAGAAAATCTTAAAATGGACAAGTATTGGATGGATTTAGCTTACATGTTAAAAATTCTAGCATTATCTAAGAATAAAGTATATGATAAAATTGAAGATGAAAAAAATAAAATTTCAAATGAATCTTATATCGCATTTGTAAACAAGAAGATTGATGATTTTAATGCTAAATTTGCAAGAATTAGTAAAAATTGAATGAAGCAAATAAACAACTCACACGTATTAAATTTATTAGAGGTTTTAAAAAAAACTCAACCAGATGATTTGTCAATTATTCCATGGTCGACTCCAATTTTATCTTTTGGGAATATTTTAAAGTCTAAAATTGCAACGCTTGGGATTAATCCTAGCAATAGAGAATTTGTTGATTTGCAAGGTTTAGAATTAAAAGGAGATAATAGAAGATTTCACACGCTTAATTCTTTGGAGATTAAAAATTGGTCAGAAATAAAGGAAAAGCATATTAATTTAATTATTGAATTATGTGATGAATATTTTTTAAGAAATCCATATGATGGCTGGTTTAAAAAATTAGATTACTTAATATCTGGAACTTCCATGTCATATTATTTTCCTTCACAAGAAGCATGTCATTTGGACTTAATTCCATTTGCCACTTTTGAAAAATGGTCAAATTTAACTCCTATACAACAGAATACATTACTTAATCTTTTTAGTGATTTTTTAGGAATATTAATTGCAGAATCATCTATTGAAATTATTTTGTTAAATGGTCAAACAGTTGTTAATAATTTCGAAAAAATTTCTAATTTAAAACTCTATAAAACAACGGAAAAAGATTGGGAATTACCTCGAAAAAAGACAGAAAATGTTGCTGGTTATTCTTATCAAGGATATGTTGAAACCATTGGGACAATTGATTTAAAGCGAAAAGTAAAAGTGCTTGGATATAACCACAACATTCAGAGTAGTTTTGGAGTAACTTCCCAAGTTCAAACTTCAATCCGTAAATGGATAACACTTAATATTAATGAATATTCTTATGAGACCAGCTGATTTAGTTTTATATAATGACGTGCATGCAAAATTGCAAACTTTTAAGCAACAAACTAGATCTTTGCCAGGAATTGGAATTGTACAAAGAGAAAGTTGTTTTATTAGACAAATTATTGATAGTGTACGCAGAGTAAATTATGTGAAATTAATTGCCGAAAGAACAAATAACCCAATTGTGGCCGATCCGAGTAATATAGCATTTGACCCTTTGAAGGCAGCTGCTTGGTATAATAAACAAGGAAATATTAATGAAGCGTTTTGGTTAGTTTTTTTAGCAACACATTTTAGCAGACATCATAGAACAAAATGGAATTTAGTTAAAGATGTCTATAGTGGTTTGACGAATGATGTTGTCTGGAATTGGGAAGCAGTCAGTGGAGATGTGAATGGATTTAAAAATTGGCTTAATGATAATGTATTGGCTTTAAAAGCGAGAGGTAAAGTCGGAAACCACAGGAAGTATCAAAGTTTAGGAGCTTATAATCCAACAGGAACTGGTGCTGCTGTCTCAAGTTACATTGATTGGATTGGCGTTGATAATAATCATCAGAGCTTAATTGATAGAGCTTTTTTAGCTGCTGGCAACGATCCGAAACTTTTATTTAAGCATTTATATATTTCCATGAATGCTGTTATGAGCTTTGGAAGAATGGCTAAATTCGATTACTTAACGATGGTTGGTAAGTTAGGTTTGTTAGATATTGAACCAGATTCAACCTATATGGATGGGGCAACAGGACCATTTACAGGTGGTAGACTTTTATTTGGAGGAAATCCAAATCGAAGGTTGTTGGATTCTTACTTTTCAGAATTAGATGAATGTTTACAACTTCCTTTTGGAATGCAAGTAATTGAAGATGCCGTCTGTAATTGGCAGAAAAGCCCTAATATCTATGAATATTTTGGAGGATAAATTTATGGTGTTTGTTTAAAACCATATTTTATAAGGTTCTCAAATGTAGCTTGCGCTCTATTTAATATCCAATCAAAACCAACAATTTTTAAAATTCCTTGAGTTGATTCATTTTCTTGTTTTAGCCTTACTTTTTGAGATTCTGTAAGTTTGCTCTCGAGCCCTATGATTACTAAACAAGAAGGCCTCCATATATCAGAAAACCTTTCTTTAGCATATGTATTGTTGCTAATAGCCCATTCACGATATTCCAAAGCTTGTTTTTTCGCATGGGTAGCGTGGCTGCTTAAATTACCATTTTTAGTTATAATTTGTAAAGAAGGTTTTTCTAATTCTATAATAGTATAGTTGTTGTCAATAGCTTTTATTACAAAATCAGGTTGTAATAATTCTCCAAATCTTGGTTTTGACCATATTTTTGAATGAAATGCCTCGAGTAAAAAAGGATTTTCATTTAAAAATTTATGATATATTTCTTCACTAAGATTTTCTTTATAGATTAAGTCTTTATATTTTTCAGTGCTATAGTTGCTGAAATGAAACCAGCGCATTACTAAGGCAGCAAAATATTGTTCTTGTGCTTCTTCTGAATGTATAGGTTTGGTTAGACCCGTTATTAAGCTAATAGGAAATTTATCTTCAGTTTCTACATTATGCATCAAATCTATTAATGCAGACTGAGCTTTTATTTTTATTTTTTCAGTTTTAAATTTTTCAATTTTATTTGGAATATCGATTGAATAAGAGTTAAACTTAAAAGGAAGATTTTCAATTTTTCCAGCAGCAGCGTACGATAAAACTGTAGATATTACTGAAATATTTGGATGTGATGGGTTTTTTAAAATTATATTATAGAGTTCTTCGATTCCTTCTTCTTCCCAAAAAAGAACAGCGAAGGCTGCTGTATATTTTATTTCCCATTTATAAGATCCTCCTCCATGATCAGAATCAACAAGTCGAATTATTTCTTTTAGTGAACTGATATCATTTTTTAGTATTGCAAAAAAAAGAATTTCGTCTAGATATCCACCATCTTCAATATACTTGGAAACAGATTCTTTTAGGTTCAACTTTTTAAAAATTTAGCGATTTAATTTCGTCCCAATTATAACGTCTTTTATAACCATTTAAGTATTTGAAGTCTATATAACCTAAATATTGTAATTGGCCAACAACAATTCCTGGAGAAACCCCTGCTTCTGAAGCTAAAGAAATTATTCTCTTCATATTTCCTCTTATACTTCTTAGCTTATCATGAAGCATATATGGTATAAGTGTTTCAGCAGCAAAAGCATTTGCTTCATTCTCTTCGTCACTAATTACTTTATTATTTTTATCAGTTACTTCTAAATGAAGAGATTTTTTATTATGTAATATAAGATGTCCAGCTTCATGAAAGAAAGTAAACCAAAATTGGTCATCAGACAAATATCTAAAACTTAATAAAAGAATTGCTTTGTCTTTATTCATGAATTTTGTCGCACCACTAGCTCGACATCCAGAAGGAGTCGGAACAATTCCAACAGCAACACCGCAATTTGCGCAAAGTTTAATAAGTTTCGGAATGAAATCTTTAGGGTTTTTTAAACGAGTTAATTTTTTAATTTCGATTAGAGTTTCTTCAAATAAATCTTTATTCCAATTTTTACAATCAATGCCTTCAGTTATAATTTCACCTTGTCTTAACCATGTAGCGGTTGCAGCTTCGTATGAATTGAAAGATTGAGAAGTTCTAAAAGCTAAGCTATTAATTTCATTTGGATACTTTGCTTTCCAAGATGATACATTTGGAACTTTGAAGAAATCTAAACATGTTTTTAATAAATCATCACTTTTTTCAATCCATCCAAATTTAATCATATCTTTAATTGGAAGTTCTTTTAGCCATGATTTTTCAATTAAATTGTTGCGCTCAATAGACTCTCTATATTGCTCTTCTCTTTTTACCCAAAAATCAGTTGTTGCACCAAGGTTTAACTGAAGTTTTTCTGCTATTTCATTGTTTATAGAAACTTGACCATTAATAAGTTTTTCAACAAAATCCATATTGGAATTCATACAATCAGCAAAATGTTTTAAAGAAATGTTCTTTTCTTCTAAAATATCATAAATTGTATTTCCGGGGGAAGAGCTCCAGTTCGGTTGAAAGGTTAATTGATTACTCATTGGAGATGTTTAAAATTTTTATTCTTGATACTTCATTCCAATTTATCTCTCCTAATTCTGTTAAAGGAGGGCTGGGATGATTTGAAGAGAATAAGATAAAATGATTTTCTACTAAATTAATTCTATATAGATTTTCATTTATCTTGCTCGGAGAACCGGCTACAAGGTCATTAACTGAATTAGCCGCTAAGAGGTCAGATAATCTATTTTTTAATTTCATAGAAACATTCAAACCTAATTTAGTTTGTGCTTCAAATTCATTTTCACAGATGCTACGCAATTCTTTATTTTCAAAAGATATTATCAATTTGTTTTGATATCTTAAATTAGGTAATTGAAAAGATCCTTAAATTTTTACACAAATATAATATCTAAATAAAGAAAACCTAGTTATTTCATTTCAAAATAAGAACTTAAATTGAGTATTATTCTAAAGTTAGTAAAAAAAAAAAGAATTATAAATATTTTCGGTTATTTTTTTTAGGTAATCACTTCCCCTTCATCAACCTCTCCAAATACTCTACTTTATCCTTTTCAGCCTGAACCAAACGCTCATAAAGTTCCACAACTTTATCAAGCGGATTGAAGTTGCAATTATGGTTAACAGTTGGTCCGCTATGAATAACAGAACCTTCGTGATTATTTTGAATATTGTTTAATACAACTTCGTCGCTATAATTCTTAATTGCATCAGCTGAAACTCCTAAAGCTTCTGCAATAGAATTTAGTCTTTCGTCGTCAACATTTTCGCTTCCTTCAAGAGTGGAAACATATTGCTGGCTTACGCCTATTGCAATGGCAAGTGCTTCTTGTTTCATTCCTCTAAGCTCACGAATGCGGCTTATGTTTCTCCCGATATGTTTTGGTTTTGTTGCTGTGCTCATACTTCAAAGATATTAAAAATCCTTAAAAATTAGGAATATAGTAAAATACAATCTTTTTGCTTGTGAGATAAAATCACGATCTATTTTGTTAGAATGTATTCTATCGTTTATTTAGCCGAAACAAAAATACAATTTTTCGTACAATAAATATTCATTAACCAAAATCATAAATAAACGCCATGAAAACAGAAAACGAAAACAATGCCAATGAGAACAAAGTGATAGAATCGGTAGCGAGATTGATATCAGATATTGGTTTCGACGGAGAATTTAAAAACCATCCAGAATACTTAATGGAGATTTTTGAGTATCTTCTAGAAACAGAATCTGGAGACAGCCGTTCCTTGCGAATTAAAATGCTAAGCTGCATTAGAACCAGTAAAATGTTGGCAAAAGCGCTAGAGCCATTTTCAGACGAAGAAGTGCAAAAAGCCTGCGTTAAAATGATCAATGCGTAAAAAGAAGTACTTTATCGGCTTTCTAAGTAATTCATGGTTAGAATAAAAGCTAACTAAAAGAAAATCAGTAACTTTAATCTGAGTTTTTTAATTGGGACATTTAATTTTATTCAAAAATCATGAAAAAGTATGAAGCAATTTTATGTACACTTGCGTTCGTATTTTCTCTCGGCTGTTTTGCTCAGAGCACAAACAGTGCTTCTGCTTCTCCAGTACCAGGAAAAACGACACTATTGACGGATAGTATTTCTAATAATGATTTGGTGATACAATCTTATTATGTAGAAGAAAGAATAAATAAACTTTTTGGAGGTAGAATTATTACCTACCAAGTTTCAAAATTGGACATGGTCGATACTTACGATCTTGGGCCTAATAATACTAGAACGGTAATTCCGAATTACGTAAAAAGAAAACCTAAAGTAGCTCCAAATACAATTGAGACAAAAACGCTTGTCGCAAGTTCGAATACTTCTGTAGCGCCTGTTAAGGTAGAAGTTACAACTCCTGCTTCTATAAGTTCAAAATACGTAAAAGTCGATGTAGTAAACACGTATGCAAAAGTTATTGACAAAGGTTACAAAACTACCGATATGTTGAAAAAAGTCGCCGATCGACTGTATTTTGAAGGGAATTTGAAGGAAGCGGTAGGTTATTATGCGCAGCTATTTGAAGAATCTCCTAATCTGGAAGTTATTTATTATTACAGATACGCCCAGTCCTTAAAAGCTATAAACGAAGATGAAAAAGCAAATACTTTAATGAAAAGATTTAAGAGCGAAACTTTGAGTATGAAATAGTTTTTTTCAAAGGTTCAAAGGGACAGAGCTGCAGAGGTTCAAAGGCTTAAAGTTCGCTAAGAATATTTTGAGTTAAATAAAGATTAAGTTCGCAAAGCTTTGTGTTTATAAAGCTCTGTGAGCTTTTTTGTTTTACCTGCAGTTTGTCATCCTGAGGAACGAAGGATCACACTCGCATATCGACAAAGATTGGCAACCTTTGCGATCTCCTTTATAGATTCCTATTTAAGTCTCGAAAAAAAACTCTTAGCGACCTCTGCGTAAATCTTAGCGCACTTTGCGTAAAAACCTTGCGCTCTTTGCGGTTAAATAAGCAACTCTAAATATTGGAATTTGGAATTTTTAAAATTGGAATTTAAACAAAAAAAAGACGATCAAATTTGATCGTCTTTTTTTAAGCTCCCCCTCTTGGGCTCGAACCAAGGACCCTCTGATTAACAGTCAGATGCTCTAACCAACTGAGCTAAGGAGGAATCACCTTAAAGGTAAATATGTTTGCTAAAAAAAGTTGCTCCCCCTCTTGGGCTCGAACCAAGGACCCTCTGATTAACAGTCAGATGCTCTAACCAACTGAGCTAAGGAGGAAAGTGTTGCTCTTTTTAGCGAGTGCAAATATAAAACTATTTTTAGTTTCTCAAAAACATTTTCACTCTTTTTTTGACTTTTTTTTACTTGCCTACAATGGCTTTGTAAATGTCGTTACCATTAGCAAATAGTAGTAGTGAAATAAGTAAAACAAAACCAACCATTTGCGCATTCTCTAGGAATTTATCACTCGGTTTTTTGCCGCTTACAATTTCATATAATAAAAACATCACATGACCACCATCAAGAGCCGGAATTGGCAATAAATTCATAACTCCAAGCATAATTGACAATAAAGCTGTGATTGACCAGAAAACTTCCCAACTCCAAGAACTAGGGAAAATATTGTAAATAGCAGCAAAACCACCCACTTGTTTGTAAGCTTTAGTTTCTGGATTAAAAATCATTTTCAATTGTTTTCCGTAACCTACCAATTGATCTTTTCCTTTTTGAAGACCAACCGGAATCGATTCGAAGAAACCGTATTCTTTTTTACTTACTTTATAATAACCTAATTTTTCTAAAGAGTCCATTCCTAAACCGCCAACAGCAACTCCAAGTTTCCCTGCATTAGATACTTTTACTGTAATAGGAGTTTCTTTCAAATCACGCAAAACAACAGCAGGAATAGATTTTCCTTTATTGTTTTCTAAAATAGCTTTAGCTTCATCAAAATATTTAATTTTCTGTCCGTTCAGACTTACCACTAAATCTTTTGGTTTTAGAGCAGTATTCTCAGATTCTTCAGAAATTTTGCCCACAACAAATGGCATTCTAATACCAACTAATAAGCCTTTTTCTGTTTTAGAAAGTTGGTCAACAAAATCTGTTGGCATTGTAATCGTTTGCTGTTGTCCGTTTCTTTCAATCAAAACGTGTTTAGCCATGATTACATTCATGTTCATATCGCTGTCAAAATTTTCTACAGCCTTTCCATCAATAGAAATAATTTTATCACCGGTTTTAAAACCAGCTTTAAGCATAGCAGGATTTTCAATTGCAACACCGTCTTTTAAGTCAGCATTAGCAATATAAGTATCTCCGTAAGCAAATGCCATTCCGATATAGATAATAAAAGCCAGGATAAAGTTTACCGTAACACCGCCAAGCATAATAATTAAACGCTGCCAAGCTGGTTTAGTACGAAATTCCCAAGGTTGAGGAGGAAGAGCCATTTGCTCTTTGTCCATACTTTCGTCAATCATTCCAGAAATTTTCACATAACCCCCAAGCGGAAGCCATCCGATACCGTATTCTGTTTCTCCGATTTTCTTTTTGAAAAGTGAATATTTAACATCAAAAAACAAATAAAATTTTTCGACTCTGGTTTTAAACAATTTAGCAGGGATAAAATGCCCTAATTCATGAAGAATAATAAGTAAAGATAAACTCAATAGAAATTGAGACAGTTTGATAACTATATCCATTTGTTGTTTTTAATTCGTATTTAACGCACAAAAGTAGCGTTTTCTATTTTAATATAAGTGTGCAAGATAGTGTTTAAGATTTTAAATGTTTGTTAATTAATAAACATTTCGATTTCTCGTTTTAACAAGATGCCGTAACTTTACTTTTCGAACACTGCCTTACTCAATTGGTAGTATAAAATCACTAAAAGTTACAAGTATATGGCAACGAAATTATTTTCTCCCTTTACCATAAAAAATATCACCTTAAAAAATAGAATTGCGATTTCGCCAATGTGCCAGTATTCTGCAATTGACGGATTTGCAAACGATTGGCATCTGGTTCATTTAGGAAGCCGTGCCAGCGGAGGAGCAGGACTTATTATTCAAGAAGCCACAGCGGTTTCTCCAGAAGCTAGAATTTCTCCTTCAGATCTTGGAATCTGGAAAGATGAACATATCGAAAAACTAAAACAAATCAATGCCTTTATCGTTTCTCAAAATTCCATTCTTGGCGTTCAATTAGCGCATGCAGGAAGAAAAGCAAGTGTTTCGGCTCCGTGGCTTGGCAATAAAAAGTTAGATTTCGCTCAAGGCGGATGGCAGACCGTTGCGCCAAGTGCGATTCCGTATCATGAAAATGAACCATTTCTTCCTGAAGCATTGGACAAAAACGGAATTCAAAAAGTAATCTCCGATTTTAAAACCGCAACAAAAAGAGTAGTTGAAGCAGGATATCAGGTTGTAGAAATCCATGCGGCTCATGGATATTTATTGCACCAGTTTTTATCGCCTTTAACAAATGTGAGAACAGATGAATATGGAGGAAGTTTTGAAAACAGAATCCGTTTTACATTGGAAGTTGTGGAAGCTGTTCAGTCAGAATGGCCTTCAGATTTGCCTTTGTTTGTTAGAATTTCGGCAACCGATTGGGCAGAAAATGGATGGAATCCTGAAGAATCTGTGCAGCTTTCTAAAATATTAAAAGAAAAAGGAGTAGATTTAATAGATGTTTCGTCAGGCGGATTGGTTTCGCATCAGAAAATAACATTAGGGCCAGGTTATCAAGTTCCTTTTGCAGAAAAAGTGAAAGCAGAAGCAGGAATTGCAACAGGAGCAGTCGGATTAATTACAGAAGCCAAACAAGCCGAAGAAATTTTAAATATGGATCAAGCCGATTTGATTTTATTCGCCAGAGAATCATTGAGAAACCCAAACCTGCCTTTGGATTTTGCCACAGCATTAAACGACGATATTCAATGGCCAAAACAATACGAAAGAGCTAAACTTTAAAATTTATTAGCCACAGATTTTAAAGATTAAAATGATTTTTTTGCCACGAATTACACGAATTTTCACGAATTAAAATTTTATAGATACTGATTTGTGTTAATTTGTGTAATTGCTTCGCCTGTTCGCTATCGCTCGGGTCGTGGCAACTAAAAAAGAATCTGTGAAAATCAATTTAATCTGTGGCAAACAAAAAAACTATACCAATGCAGAAAATAAAAACAGCACTATTATCATACGGAATGTCGGGGAAAGTTTTTCACGCTCCATTTTTAGATATTCATGAAGGATTTGAATTATTAGGTTCTTGGGAAAGAAGTAAAAAGCTGATTCAAGAAGATTATCCATACGTAAAAAGTTACGCTTCGCTAGACGAATTATTAAGCGACGATGTCGATTTGGTAATTGTAAATACGCCAGTTGGAACGCATTACGAATATGCTAAAAAAGTGCTTTTGGCGGGAAAACATGCTGTTGTAGAAAAAGCATTTACGACAACTGCCGCAGAAGCAAAAGAATTGGCAAAAATTGCAAAAGAAAAAGGCTTGAAATTGGCTGTTTTTCAGAACAGAAGATGGGACAGCGATTTTAAAACCGTTAAAAAAGTAATAGATGAAGGCGTTTTAGGAGATTTAGTAGAAGCCGAATTTCACTTTGACAGATATAATTCGTTATTGAGTCCGAAAGCGCATAAAGAAACTGCCAATGATGGAGCAGGAGTTCTAAAAGATTTAGGACCGCACATTATAGATCAGGCGGTTAGTTTGTTTGGTTGCCCAAAAGCTGTTTTTGGAGACATTAGAGTAACCAGAGAAAATTCTGTTGTAGACGATTGGATCGATTTGACGTTGTTTTATTCTAATTTTAGAGTCCGTTTAAAAGCTGGTTTTTTTGTTAGAGAAGCCAATCCAGCCTACACACTTCACGGAAAAAAAGGTTCTTTCTTAAAACCACGTGGAGATGTTCAGGAAGACGAATTGAAAATTGGGAAAAAGCCAAACCTAGATTCTTGGGGAACTGAAGATGTAAGCTTGCAAGGACTTTTGCATACCGAAATTGACGGTAAAATTGTGCGAGAAAAAATCCCAACGCTTCAAGGCAATTATTTCAGTTTCTTCGATGGCGTTTACGAATCAATTACAAACGATAAAAAAGAACCTGTTACCGCAGATGAAGGTGTAAAAGTAATGCAGGTTATAGAAGCTGCGATTGCGAGTAATGCGCAACAAAAGGTAATCGGAATACAATAAAATGGAGACGCACTATTGTGCGTCTTTTTTTTGACCGCAATTCCAGAAATAAAGTTGAAATGTTGTAATTTTAATAAGCTAAATTCAAATAAAAACCATTGAATTTATAAACAATAACGTTGTATATTGTGTATAACCTTAGGTTTTGTGCGCTTTAACGAGCGTTTTTAGTATTTTTGACAACATTCCAATAAAATTCAATATGCTGATAAACATTAATCCATTATCGCTTTTTCAGACCAAAGCCAAAATCAAGAAAGTATATAGAGAAGCCAAAGCTTCATATTTAAATCGCATTCGTTTTGCTGTTGGAATGTTCTATTTCGGAATGGGTTTGAGTTTTGCTACATGGGCCAGCAGAATTCCAGATATCAAAACTGCTTTACATTTAACAGAAGGCGATTTAGGATCTATACTTTTTGCACTTCCGGTTGGACAGCTAATAGTTATGCCTTTTTCAGGAAAAATGGTAACCAAATTCGGTAGCCATCGCATTCTGATTTTCTCTTTAATAATGTATGTTTTATGCTTAATCAATTTAGGTTTGGCAACAACATCATTGCAACTGTCATTAGGATTATTTCTATTTGGCGTGTTCGGAAATCTTGCCAATATTGCCGTAAATACTCAAGGAGTTTATACCGAAGTTTTGTTTAAAAAAACAATCATGTCTTCTTTTCATGGAATGTGGAGTTTTGCCGGATTTACTGGTGCGTTAGTAGGTTTAGGAATGCTAGCTTTAAAATTAAGTCCATTGCATCATTTTATAATTGTTGCCATAATTGTTTTATTGATGGTCGCTTTTAACTTTAAATTTTTGGTGAGAGCCAAAGAAAAAAAGAAACCAAAAGAAGAAGGCAAAAAACTATTTGTAAAACCAGATACAGCTTTGCTTTGGCTTGGTGTTATAGGGTTTTGCAGTATGGCCAGCGAAGGCGTTATGTTCGATTGGAGTGGTGTTTATTTTAAAGATATTGTAAAAGCACCTGGACCTTTGGTAGTTTTAGGTTATACTTCTTTTATGATTATGATGGCCAGCGGAAGATTCTTAGGCGACGGATTAATCAATAAATTTGGACGCGAACGTGTTATGCAAATTAGTGGCGTTATGATTTCGGCTGGACTTTTTACGGCTGTTTTTCTTCCTTATATAATTCCGTGTACAATCGCATTTATGTTTGTAGGTTTGGGCGTTGCTACAATTGTTCCTACCGTTTATAGTATTGCAGGTAAAAATCCAACAGTTCCTGCGGGAGAAGCTTTAACGATTGTTTCTAGCGTAAGTTTCCTTGGTTTCTTAATGGGGCCTCCAGTAATTGGACATATTGCACAAAGCTTCGGACTGCAGTTTTCTTTTGCCTTTATCGGAATTTTTGGTGTGCTGATTGCTTTTATGGTTTCTAAAATTAGAACTTAAGCATAATTCTATTTTCGATTAAGATTTATTAAAAACAAATAAACTTGTAAGAATTTATTTGTTTTTTAAATATATTCTCTATATTTGAATTCAAGCATTGGCTCGAGTTCTAAACGGCTTTTTTTTCCAAAAACCAATTTTATCTTTTGAATAAAGGATTTCAATCCTAAGATTATTTTTCAAAGTAAATTGGATTTTTAATGGTAAAAAAATACGCTGTCTTCTTTTTTATATGGTTTTTTAATTTTGCTTTTTCGCAACAGGAAATAAAGGTAACAGGATTTGTTATTGATGCCCGAACGCAGAATCCGCTAGAGAATGTAGTGGTGACAATACAAAACACGGCTGTGATGCAGCTTACTTCAAAATCAGGAAAATTCGAACTTCATATTTTCCCCCAAAAAGAACAATTGCTTTTGCTCAGAAGTCAGGGATATAAAGATTTCCTTCTGAAAGTAAAGTCAAACGCTGGAGAGAATATCAATCTTGGAATATTACAATTAGAAGATACTTATTCAGATGAGGTTCCTGCTGCATTAATTACGTTATCAGAGAATGATTTTTCAGATGATAACAGTTCATCAGAAATGACATCAGGTCTTTTGCAATCCTCAAAAGATGCTTTTATGCAAGCATCGGCATTCAATTGGGGGCAAGCGCGATTTCGTATGCGTGGTTTAGACAGCGAAAATGCAATCACGATGCTTAACGGAATGTCAATGAATAAAATCTACGATGGCAGACCGCAATGGGGAAATTGGGGCGGTTTAAACAATGTACTTCGAAATCAGGAATTCTCAGTTGGAACAGCGGCTTCCAATTATACCTTCGGTGGTGTTTTGGGTACACAGCAGATTTTTACTCGCGCTTCTTTATACAGAAAAGGAACATCAATAACTTTTTCTGGAAGTAATACAACTTATTTATGGCGAGCAAACGGGACTTATGCGTCAGGAATGAATGCTTCTGGATGGGCTTTTGTGGTTTCAGCTGGAAAACGCTGGGCTGACGAAGGTTATTTTGAAGGCACAAACTTCGACGCAGACTCTTTTTTTCTTAGTGTCGAAAAGAAACTAAACAATAGAAATTCAATCAATTTTACAGGTTTTTATACACCAAATTCTCGCGGAAAGAATTCTTCTAATACCGCTGAGGTTACCGATTTAATGGGTGAAAAATACAATTCGTACTGGGGATTTCAGAATGGTGAAAAGAGAAATGCAAGAGTAAAAAATGTAGAAGAGCCACTCTTTATGCTGAATCATTATTTTAAAATTGATGATAAAACCAATCTGAATTCTGCTATTATGTATCAATTTGGCAAAGTTGGAAACAGCAATATAGATTATCAAAATGCTGACAGTCCTGATCCTGTTTATTACAAGAAAATGCCAAGTTATTTTAGCTCGGTTTATGCTAAAGATCAGGGAGAATTCTCTGGTGAATTTACTCCAGATTATGAAAATGCAGAAAAAAACAAAATAGCATTTTTGGAACATCCACAGGTAAATTGGGACGAAATGTATTTTGCCAATCAAAAAATAGGACAAAATGGTTACGTGCCTGCTCAGAGCCATTACGTGCTTTACGAAGACCGAACAGATGATAGGACTTTTGCAGTAAATTCAAATCTAAATACACAGATAACTCCCAATATTTCTTTTGATAGTGGATTTATTTTTAAGAAATTAAAATCGCATAATTTTCAGTATTTATTGGATCTTCTTGGCGGAGCATATTTTGAAGATATTGATCCATTTTATAAAGGAAACCTTTCTCAGTCTGATTTAAAGCATCCAGATCGTCAAGTCATAAAAGGAGATATTTACGGATATAATTATAATTTACTGGCTAATACTTTAGATGTTTTTGCGCAGTTTAAATTTAGTTATAATAAAACAGAATTCTTCTTGGCGCAATCCTATTCCATGTCAGATTATCAAAGAGAAGGATTATATCAAAATGGACTTTATCCAACAACTTCATTGGGCAAAAGTGAGAAGGTAAATTTTGAAAATTTCGGCTTCAAAGGCGGTTTTACCTATAAAATTTCAGGAAAACGATTGCTGTTTTTTAATGCTGCACATTTTACTAGAGCGCCTTCGCTTCGGAATACTTTTTCAAATTCACGTTTAAATAATAATATTGTTGGCGGAATTGAAAGTGAAAATATCAGTAGTGCTGAAGCTAATTACGTATACCGTTCAGCAAAACTCAAATTGCGTTTAACAGCTTATTATACTGCAATTAAAAATACTTCAAAAACTTCTTATTTCTATGCTGAAGGAATTTTTGATAGCGGTTCTGGGTATGATGTTGCAAATGCATTTGTAAGTCAGACTCTAACAAATTTGGATAAGAAAAATACGGGAGCAGAATTAAGTTTTGAATATCAGGTTTGGTCAACTTTAAAAACAACTTTATCAGCATCATTTGGAAATTATGTCTATAACAGCAATCCGAATGTAATGATTACAAATGATGCCAGTAGAGCAAAAGATGGAGCGCAAACCACTTTTGATTTTGGTCGAGCTCTTTTAAAGAATTACAAACAGCCAGGAACTCCACAGCAAGCTTATTCATTTGGATTGGAATATCGTAATCCGAAGTTTTGGTGGATTGGCGGGAATATCAATTATTTGGCAGAGAGTTATATAGATGTTTCACCAATTTCTAGAACATCTCAGTTTTACATCAATCCAGCCAACGGTTTTTCTTTTCCTGAAGCTACTTCTGAAAGAGGGAATGAATTATTAAAACAAGAAAAATTTAACCCTATTACATTATTGAATTTGACTGGGGGAAAATCTTGGCGTATTCATAAAAAGTATGTGGGACTTTTTGCCAGCGTAAATAATGTTTTGGATTTAATATATAAAACAGGTGGTTTCGAACAGGCAAGAAATGCCAATTTTAGAGCATTGAATCAAGACGTTTCAAGCGGAACGCCATCTTTTGGTCCAAGATATTATTATGGCTATGGCCGAACTTATTTCCTAAATCTTACAATCGGTTTATAAACTGAAAATTTATTTCTCATGAAAAAATTAATTTTATTTTTTGTATTATCCCTAATCAGTTGCAGTAAAGATGTTGAAACTCCAAAATTAGCTTGCACCCAACCCAATCTTATTGTAAATAAAAGTGTAGAAAAAGTTTATGAACTTTCGGGTACAACAGCGAAACAATATTTGTACGATGATATTATAGAAGCTTATGTAGTTTCGAGTGATGAGGAAGGCAATTTTTTTAAAACTATTTCATTGCAGACAAGAGAAACTGAGGGAATTCCTGCGATTGGTTTTAGTATTCCAATTGATGCCAATAACACTTACATTGATTATCGTTTGGGAAATAAAGTGTTTGTAAAACTTAAAAACCAATTTACAGATTTGTATTATGGCGGTTTAAGAGTTGGGAGTTTATATGTAAGCAATGCTGGCGACCCAACAATTGGGAGAATTTCTCAAAATGAATACAAAAATGTATTAAACGCTTCCTGCACCAATATAGACGAAAGTCAATTGGTTAAATCACTTTCTGTAGAAGAAGCGCTTTCAGATTCTAAGTTAAATACTTTGATAGAGTTAAACGATGTCGAGTTTACCGAAGCAGCATTAGGACGACATTATTTTGAAGAATCTAATAATGTTGGAGGTTCTACCAATTGGTATTTGAGAGATAAAACTGGAAATCAGATCATTTTTAGAACCAGTAGTTATGCAAAATTTGCAAATCATGATGTGCCAGAAGGAAGCGGTAAAGTGAAGGGAATTTTAACAAAATTCGGCACTGACTATCAATTTATGGTTCGATATGAAAGTGATATTGTAATGAATGGAAAGAGAAATACTCCGTTTTTTTCAGAGGATTTTCAGTCAGTTAAAAATAATGTCAATTTTGCGCTTCCAGGCTGGAGTAATATTGTAGAAAAAGCTACAAAACTCTGGAAGAGTATGGTGTATTCAGGAAATGGTTATGCAGAATTTAATACAACAAGCACAACCGCAGCTGAGAATGTGGCTTGGCTGGTGTCACCTAAAATAAATCTATCAGGATATAAAAATGCAGTGCTTTCGTTTAGAAGCGCACAACACGATTTAAAAGTCGATTCTCCACTAAATACACTTGAAGTTTACGTTTCAACTGATTTTGATGGCGCAAGTGTGACCAAAGCAAAGTGGATAAAATTGAAAGCAAAAGTTCCGACACTTTCAACACCTACCCGTGAGCTTATCAGCTCTGGAGGAATCGATCTTTCTATTTATTCTGGAAGCATAAATATTGCTTTTAAGTATATTGGTTCTGGAAAAGACAAAACATTAAATGGTGCTTTTATGGTAGATGATATAAAGATATTTGGAGAGAAGTAAGAAGTAATTTAGAATAATTGAAATAATGTGTTGATTTTTAGAGTATTGTTGAAAAGTTTGTAGTTTTTGTATTTCAAAACGTTAAAATCTAATTGAATTTTGTATTTTGGTCATCCCAAATCAATACAAATACCACATGAAAACCTACTTTATTGCCATCTTAATGATGGTGTTTCCTTTCTTTATGCAAAGTCAAGACAACGTTAAACTAAAGCAGATTAACATTGTAAAAACAAATTACCAAAACTCTAAAGACGGCGAAATTGTTAACAAAACAATGGCTTTTAAGGACGGTAAACTTCAATCTATTACTACTTCAGATGTTGTACAGCATTTTTATTACAACAAAAATGGACTGCTAGATATGACAGTAAAGGATAAAGTGGGAAGTGATTGGAAAGAGGTGATAAATTACACCTATAATCCTGATAACAACATTACCAAATTTGTAAAAAAATACCAAGAAGGACCAAATTACATAACAAAAGTCGTTTCTTTTGTATATGAAGGGGCAAGGGTAAAAGTAACAACCAAAAAAAGCACTAATCATCAGAATCTAGTAGACGATATTGAATATCTAGTTGAAAACGGAATTATTGTAAGACGTACTTCGCGCGATAGAAACAAGGCCATCATTGGAAAATTGGAATATGTTTATGTAAATGATAACGTGTCAAGACACAAAGGATTGGTTGGAGATAAAATCTCAAAATCATATACTTATGACGATAAAAAATCGGTTGATCAGCTAATTGTTCAAAGTCTTTTTGGGGATAATTACAAAGTAATCGTTCCGATGATTTCTTATCATGAAGAAGAATTTGAGTTTGAATCGATTTCTTATAATAATGAAATGAATTTCAGTCCATCATCAACAGCTTTAGTTGCGGTGAGCAGAAAATACAAGTACAATAAATTAAATTACCCGATTTCTTGCTCTCAGATAGAAGAAAACGGAATTGTGAAAACGGAAAAAACTTTTATTTACGAATAAAAGTTTTAAACTTAGACCATTTATTGATTAAGTGGAACCTTGTTGAGTTTATCTTAACAGGTTCCATTTTTTTTGGAGTTTATTCTGGTAATATAAATGTAAAAACAAAATTGTATAATTGATTGTAGCTGACAAATGATTAAATTTGCACCTTATTCAAGACTATGTTAGAAAAAGAAGTTATAAATTTTGAGAGAACAGTAATTGTTGGTATTGTTACTCAGAATCAAAGTGAAGAAAAGCTAAATGAATATTTAGACGAATTAGAGTTTTTAACTTTTACCGCTGGAGGTGAAGTTATTAAGCGCTTTTCGCAGAAAATGGAACGCCCTAACCCGAAAACTTTTGTAGGGACGGGGAAAATTGACGACATCAATCTTTTTGTAAAAGAAAACAAAATATCGACTGTAATTTTTGATGACGAATTAACGCCATCGCAGCAGAAAAATATCTCAAGAATTATTGATTGTAAAATTCTAGACAGAACAAACTTAATTCTAGACATTTTTGCGCAAAGAGCTGAAACTTCATACGCAAGAACGCAGGTAGAATTGGCGCAATGTCAATATTTGTTGCCAAGACTTTCTGGTTTATGGACACACCTTGAGCGTCAAAAAGGAGGGATTGGTATGCGTGGACCTGGAGAGACAGAGATTGAAACCGATAGACGTATTGTTCGTGACCGAATTTCGTTGTTGAAAGAGAAAATCAAAACGATCGACAAGCAAATGAGTATTCAGCGAAGCAACCGCGGGGCAATGGTTCGTGTCGCTTTGGTTGGATATACCAATGTTGGGAAATCGACTTTGATGAATGCAATTGGTAAAAGTGATGTTTTTGTCGAGAATAAGCTGTTTGCAACTTTAGATACAACAGTTAGAAAAGTGGTGATTAAAAACCTTCCGTTCTTGCTTTCTGATACAGTTGGATTTATTCGAAAACTGCCAACACAATTGGTCGATTCTTTTAAAAGTACTCTAGATGAGGTTCGTGAAGCCGATTTATTGTTGCATGTAGTCGATATTTCGCATCCTGATTTTGAAGATCATATTGAATCGGTGAATAAGACTTTGCAGGAAATAAAAAGCAACGATAAGCCAACTATTATGGTTTTTAATAAAATCGATGCTTACAAACATCTTACAATCGATGAAGATGATTTGATCACAGAAAGAACCAGAAAACACTGGACACTTGACGAATGGAAACAAACGTGGATGAGCAATGTAGGAGAGCATAACGCATTGTTTATTTCTGCTAGGAATAAAGAGAATTTTGAAGAGTTCAGAGAAACAGTTTACGAAGCTGTCCGCCAGATTCATATTACACGTTTTCCATACAACAATTTCTTATACCCAGATTATAAGGATGCAGTTGAAAAAGATGAAGAATAACAAAAAGAGCTTTTGATAAAATCAAAAGCTCTTTTTGTTTTGCCACAGATTAAAGGATTTAAAAGATTTTTTAATCTGAAATAATCTTTTAATCTGTGGCATTATAAATTTTAAAATTCAATTGCCAGACTTAGCTCTTACGAAAATTAAAATCCAAAATTAACGCCTAAACCAAACACTTCTCTAGTTTGAAGTCCTGCAAATGCATTATCATCATAGATTGCCTGAAAGGATAAGTTAGCAGATAAAAACTTATTGATTTTCATTATAACATTTAGTGAATAATTTATATCCACATTTTGTGGGTCTTCAAGATAATTGGAATAAAGATTAAGTGTGTTTTCGGCGGTCACGTTTGTCATAATTGCCAATTTGTAATAAACTGAAGCATAAAAACCAAGTTCGTAACGCATGCTTTTGCCTTCGTCAACACCAAAATAGCTACCGTCTACATATGGCAGTCCGGTAAATCTATCAATTCCAGTTGTATAGGTATTATCTACAAAAGTAAATTTTGAAGTTAGTGGGGCAAAATTTACTTTAAGATTGTCGTCTTTTGTCCAGTAAATACCAGGTCCTGTAGTAAGATAACCAGGAGACATAAATTTGGTTTGCTCAGTCCTTATTTGCTTTCCATTGGCATCTTGATCATAAATGTAGCCAGTTGAAAATTGTGTTCTAAAATTTAAGAAGTAGGAGTAATACCATTCTCCAAAAGCTCTTTTTCCTAGTATAGAATTGAATTCTAAACGGTCATCCGTTTTTTTTGTGAAGTCATCATTTTTGGTTTGAAGAAGACCGTACGATGCTAAAACCTTGTTGTCCCAAGTTAAATCATCTTTTTTGTAATTGAAATCATAATTGATTCCTAATGTTCCAGAAAAGCTGTCTTCACCTCCTGCAATCCAGTTGTTAAAACTAGATTGGTTCAGTAAAAGGGAAACAGTTCCTTTTGTTTTCCAGCCTTCGCCTTCGATAGTATCGTTAATTTTTTTTACTGCCTTTTCAGTATTCTGAATTAACTCTTTTTCTGAATTTTGGGCTTGTACAAACGTGAAGTTTACTAAAATGAAAAGTAATAAGGTTATCTTTCTCATGGTTTTTAGTTTAGAGTGTATTATCAAATATACTAAAAACCAATGGAAAGTTAAAGTGTGCTATGGTGTTATTGCAGGTTATTTCTTAGATTCTTTATATAAAGGCACTGCAGAACATGCTTCGCCGTACATAATACTGCGGGCAAAAGGTTGTAAATAATTTGTAGCCAAAATATAAGCGCGCATAGGAACGGGCTTTCTAGAGCAGCCTTTTACAATAACTGGTTTGCCTTTGTAAACAGTATAATCTATTTTGCTTAAAAGCTCTTCGTAAAGACTTGCGTCAAGATCTTCAATAGTTCCGTTGACTACTTTTTTTGCAAAAGGAACTAAATGAACACTAACTAGAATTAATGCCCACGCAGGAATTATGGCATCTGTACTGCAGTATACAGCAACATATTGATCTTGATATTGCGACCAGTCGTGGTTTTTAAGATGCTCTCTAAAGTCTTTTTCTTTCAATAAAAATCCTTCCAAAAGCCATTGCGAAATGTCAATCTGAACACGCATTCCTTTTGGATAATAATCCTCTAAATCAAAAACTTCTAAAGCACTATTGGCAACTTTATTGATGATTTCTTCCATGTGAAAAATGGTTTCAAGTTTGAGGTCCCAAGTTTCAAGTTGCGTAACCTGAAACTTGAAACTTTAAACCAGAAACAAATATTAAAGCATTCCTAATTCTAATTTAGCTTCTTCGCTCATTAAATCTTTGCTCCAAGGCGGATCGAAAGTAATTTCTACGTCAACATCTTTAATGTTTTCGATTGTTTTTACTTTTTCTTCTACTTCTCTTGGCAGACTTTCAGCAACAGGGCAGTTTGGAGATGTTAATGTCATAAGGATTTTTACTTCATAATCTGTGTTTACCATTACGTCGTAAATTAATCCTAATTCGTAAATATCTACAGGAATCTCAGGATCGTAAATGCCTTTTAAAACTCTTACGATTGATTCTCCTAATTCGTTTGTGTCTATTTCTTGTTCCATTGTTATTTTTGTTTTTACCATTAAGGTATTAAGAAAATTAAGTTTAGCAGTGCGCTTAATTCTCTTGTAATACTTAGAAAATTAAGCTTAAAGCTTTATGAACCTTAATGTCTTAATGGTTTAAATTTTTTTTAATTTTTGTTTTTAGCATCAAAAGCCAAAGCGTACATTTTGATGTTTTTTATCATCGAAACCAAACCGTTGGCACGAGTTGCAGATAAATGTTCTTTTAATCCGATTTCGTCAATGAAATCAGTATCTGCTTCAAGGATGTCTTTTGCTTTTTGGTTTGAGAAAGCGCGAATTAAAATTGCGATTATTCCTTTTGTCAAAATTGCATCGCTATCTGCTGTAAAAACAATTTTATCATCATTTTGTTCTCCTTGCAACCAAACTTTAGACTGACAGCCTTTGATTAAATTATCGTCGGTTTTGTATTCTTCTTTAATTAACGGAAGACTTTTTCCTAGTTCGATGATGTACTCATAACGCTGCATCCAGTCATCGAACATTGAAAATTCGTCTATTATTTCGTCTTGTATTTCTTTTATCGTCATAATTATTCTTTAGAAAAATCAACTAATAAGTTTACTAGTTTTTCGATTTCTTTTGGAGGAAAACCATTGTCGAAACCTGCAGTTTCATATGTTTTTCCATCTTTAGTTATTTTTAAATTTCCTATAGCTGCACCATCATAAGTACGTTTGTCTGTTGGCGCCTTTAAAGAAGAAAGATTCTCTAAGTTAACTTTTGAATATGCATCAACAATTTTATTCCATTTTGCATCATCAATATTGCTTTTAACAGCTTCGGCGTTACGTTCTTTAACAACTGAAACAGTTTTGTTTTCAACGGTAATTACTTTGTAATAACCTCTTGAAAGCGCAGAATATTCAATTTGAGTAGATTTCATGTCTGCTTTTTTTTGACTGCAGCATCCCGTAGCAATAAAAAGTGTCAGGAGCAATAATGATACTATTCGCATATATTTTGTTTTTTAGCTTAACATAGTTTGTGCTTTCTTAACAGCATCAACCATTTGATCGATTTCCTCTTTAGTATTATAGAAAGAAAACGAAGCACGAATTGTTCCTGGAATACAGAAGAAATTCATGATTGGCTGTGCGCAATGATGTCCTGTTCTAACAGCAATTCCTAATTTATCTATAATAGAACCAATATCATACGGGTGAATTCCATCAATATTAAATGAAACTACAGAAGCTTTATTTTTAGTGTTTCCGTAAATTCTAATGCCTTCAATTTCGTTAAGACGTTTTGTTGCGTGCTCTAACAATTCATTTTCATATTCATGAATTTTGTCAAAACCGATCTTGTTTAGATAATCAATTGCAGTTCCTAAAACAATTCCGCCAGCAATGTTTGGTGTTCCGGCTTCAAATTTATGAGGCAGATCTGCGTAAGTTGTTTTTTCGAAAGTCACTTCTTTGATCATTTCGCCACCACCTTGATAAGGAGGAAGTTTGTTGAGCCATTCTTCTTTTCCGTATAAAATTCCAGTTCCGGTTGGACCACACATTTTATGACCCGAAAAAGCATAAAAATCGCAATCTAATTCCTGAACATCTGGTTTTAAATGCGGAACAGCCTGCGCGCCGTCAATTAAAACTGCAGCGCCAACAGCATGCGCTTTATCAATAATATATTTGATTGGATTAATTACACCCAATGCATTTGAAATATGATTTACGGTAACAATTTTGGTTTTTTCAGAAAGCAAAGCATCAAATTCAGAAATGATTAATTCTCCATTTTCATCAATTGGAATAACTCTTAAAACAGCACCAGTTTTTTCGCATAACATTTGCCAAGGCACAATGTTACTATGATGTTCCAATGAAGAAACCACAACTTCGTCGCCTGGTTTTAAAATCGAAGCAAAACCGTTTGCAACTAAGTTAATTCCGTGAGTTGTTCCCGAAGTAAAAAGTACTTCATGAGCATGTTTTGCGTTTATATGGTCTTTTACTTTACCACGAGAAACTTCATAAGCATCAGTTGCTAACTGGCTTAAAGTGTGAACGCCACGGTGAATATTGGCGTTGATTTCGTTATAATATTTTACTTCTGCATCGATCACAACTTGTGGTTTTTGCGAAGTCGCTCCGTTGTCGAAATATACTAATGGCTTTCCATTTACAGTTTGTGAAAGTATCGGGAAATCAGCTCTTATTTTTTGAATATCTAGCATGTCTTATTTAGAAAAAATCTATTTACAAAAGTACTAAAACTAAATTTGTTTATACAGTAATTCTATAATTTCCTTTTATGACGTGATTGTCATAAGGTGCAAATGCTGATTCTGTAAAAATCTGTTCGGTTTTCTGAATTATCTGAATGAGATTTATAATTTGAGTTCTAAAATCGTGAACATAAATTATTTATATTGCAATAAAAATACTAACATATCATGAAAAAATTTCTCAAAGTATTGCTGCTTGCAGTGGTTCTCGCTTTTTTGTATTTCGGATTTACGACTTATCCGAAGCTTGATTTGATTTCTGGTTTTTCGGCCAAAAGTGTTGCATCTGGACACTTTATGGATCATCGATCTTTAGATTTAATTCAGAAAACCGATAATGATATTCATTTATTAGATCTTGCGACCAACACAATTAACGATGCTGGCAAATTTGCAACATCGGCAGTTTATGGTTTGAAAGAAAGAAAAGCAATTTACAGAGACGGTTTAGGTGCTTTGTTAATTAATGATGATTATGATATTTCGAAACCCTATTTGCTTCCAAAAAGAACAAAATTGGTTAATAATCTTCCTTTTCCATATGGAAATAATGAACCAAAAGATACCGCTTTTGCGAATGTGGATTACGCAAAATTGAAAAAAGCAATTGATGATTCTTTTGATAAAGATGGCGGAAAAGCAAAACGCACGCGTGCCGTTGTAGTTTTATATAAAGACCATTTAATTGCTGAAAAATACGATACAGGTTTCAATAAAGACAGCAAAATTTTAGGTTGGTCGATGACAAAGAGTATCACCAGTTCGGCTTTTGGAGTTTTGGCTAAACAAGGAAAAATTGATATTTACAAACCTGCTCCAGTTGCAGAATGGCAAAATGATGAACGTAAAATTATTACGCTTAACGATTTGCTTCATATGAATTCTGGTTTAGAATGGGAAGAAAACTATAGCACAATTTGCGACGCTACAAAAATGCTTTTCCAAGCCGAAGATATGGGAAAAGTACAATTAGAAAAACCAGCACAATTCAAACCCAACACACATTGGAATTATTCGTCCGGAACGACAAATTTATTATCTCTGATTTTAAGAAGACAATTTAAAACGCAACAAGAATATCTTGATTTTTGGTACAGCGCTGTAATCGACAAAATCGGAATGAACTCGATGATTGTTGAACAAGACATGTCAGGAACTTTTGTTGGTTCATCTTACGGATGGGCAACTCCACGCGACTGGTCAAAATTCGGATTATTATACTTAAGAAAAGGAAACTGGAACGGAGAGCAAATCCTTGATGAAAGTTGGGTAAAATATACTGCAACACCAACGAATACTTCAGAAGGAAAATACGGAGCACAATTCTGGCTAAATGCTGGTGGGAAATTCCCGGATGTTCCTCGTGATATGTTTTATTGCAGTGGATATCAAGGGCAAATGGTAGCGATTATTCCGTCTAAAGATATGGTAATAGTGAGAATGGGGGTAAGAGAAGAAGAACCGGGCTTTGATTTTAATGGGTTTTTGAAGGAAGTGATTGCTTCTGTTGGGAAATAATATTTAACCGCAAAGGCGCAAAGTAAAAAGCGCAAAGTTCGCAAAGTTTTGTAATAAACCTTTGCGAACTTTGCGTAACCTTTGTGTCTTTGCGGTAAAACCTCGACTACAAATCAAATCCTAAATTCACGCCCAATTTCATGGCAATGATTTTAGTAATTCTTTGTTTTAATTCTGGTATTTTAATGCTTTCGATTACGGCATTTGAGAATGCGTACATCAATAAAGCTTTAGCTTCTTTTTTCGGGATTCCACGAGACTGCATGTAGAACATTGCTGTTTCATCCAATTGCCCAACTGTACATCCGTGAGAACATTTTACGTCATCAGCGAAAATCTCCAATTGCGGTTTTGCATTGATTGTAGCTTTGTCGCTCAATAAAATATTGTTGCTTTTTTGGAAAGCATTTGTTTTTTGAGCTTCTTTCTCAACCAAAACTTTTCCGTTGAAAACTCCAGTCGAACGATCAGAGAAAATTCCTTTATAATCTTGGAAACTTTCGCAGTTTGGCTGTGCGTGGTTTACCAAAGTATAATGATCAACGTGTTGTTTGTCATTTAAGATCGAAATTCCGTTAAGCGTACTTGTCAATCTTTCTCCGAAATGATAGAAATTTAAATTGTTACGAGTCAAGTTTCCACCAAAAGAGAAAGTATGAACGTAAGCATGGCTTTCTTGTTGTTGCGAAACGTAAGTGTTGTCAATTAAATTCGCTTCGCTGTTGTCGTTTTGAATTTTGTAATAATCAACAATCGCACGTTTTTGAGCGAAAATCTCCGTAACAGAGTTTGTTAAAACTGGATTTTCATTTAAACTTTGGTGACGCTCAATAATTTGAACATGTGAATTTTCACCCACAATAACCAAGTTTCTTGGCTGAACCATTAAAGCAGACTCATTTCCAGTTGAGAAATACATAATCTCAATTGGTTTATCTGCTACTTTTTTCTTCGGAATATTGATAAAAGCACCTTCAATTGCAAAAGCAGTATTCAATGAAGTCAAGCTGTCATCTTTACTTGCAATTTGATTGAAGTATGTATCAATAACCATTTTGTATTTTGGTTTGGTCAATGCAGATGACATCAAGCAAACATCGATTCCGTCATGCGTTGTAGAAGACAAATGCGAACTAAAAACGCCATCGATAAATACTAATTTGTAAGTATCAATTTCGTGTAAAAAGTATTTTTTTACCTGATTGAATTCGATTGCATTTTCTTGCTTTGGAAAAACCGTAAAGTCATTTTTTAAGATGGCGTTTAGCGATGTGTATTTCCAAGCTTCTTCTTTTTTGGTTGGGAAACCTTTATTTTCGAAGTTTTTTAAAGCATTTGTGCGTATGTCATGTAAATCTGAATGTACATCGACACGCTCTTCAAAAGCCATAAAAGACGATACTAATTTTTCTTTTAAATCCATTTCTGTTTTTGTTTCCTTCGGTGTTTCAGGTTTCAAGTTTCATGTTTACCTATTGAAACTTATTCCCTTTGAAATCCTTTTTATTTAAATAAGTGATAAAGTTTTTTATTTTACCGCTTAAATTTTCATAATCCTTTTTTAAAGCTTCGAATTTTTCTTCTGAAATATATTCAAAATCAAAAACACGATATAATTGAGATCTCGTTTCTCCGGCTGAACCTTTTGCAATTGATAAAAATTGTCGAAACTCTAAATTTCCATCTCTTTCAAAACCTTCAGCAATGTTATCCATTACTGAACCCGAAGAACTTTTTATTTGATTTTTAAATCTGAGATCAGATCTTAACTCTGTTTCAACTGAAATAAAATGTATTTCTTTTGCTAATCGTCTCGCCTCTTTCCAGATTTCTAAATCTTCAAACCTCGTAATTGTTGCCATTTCTATTTTAATAAATTTAAGTTTAAACTTACAAAATGTAATTTAACTTGAAACTAAAAAAACATGAAACTTGAAACAAAAAATTTAGTTTTCTGCCTTGATCCAATCGTAACCCTTTTCCTCTAGCTCATATGCCAGCTCTTTTCCTCCAGATTTTACGATTCTTCCGTTGTAAAGAACGTGAACGAAATCAGGAACGATATAATCTAACAAACGTTGGTAGTGTGTGATAACTATGATTGCGTTTTTCTCGCTTTTTAATTTGTTTACACCATTTGCAACAATTCTTAAAGCATCGATATCAAGACCAGAATCAGTTTCGTCAAGGATAGCTAATTTTGGTTCCAACATTGCCATTTGGAAAATCTCGTTTCTTTTTTTCTCTCCTCCAGAAAATCCTTCGTTAAGAGAACGAGAAAGAAATTTACGGTCGATTTCTAATAATTCAGATTTCTCACGAATTACTTTCAACATTTCGTTAGCCGGCATTTCTTCTTGTCCGTTTGCTTTACGAGTTTCGTTGATAGCAGTTTTCATAAAGTTAGTTACGCTAACTCCAGGAATTTCTACCGGATACTGAAAAGAAAGGAAAACACCTTTATGTGCTCTTTCTTCAGGAGCTAAATCAGCAAGATCTTCTCCATCAAGAATAACCTCTCCGTCTGTAACTTCATAATTTTCGTTTCCTGCAATAACAGCAGAAAGTGTACTTTTTCCAGAACCGTTTGGCCCCATTATCGCGTGAACTTCTCCAGCTTTAACTTCTATATTAATTCCCTTAAGGATTTCTTTATCACCAATCGCGGCGTGAAGGTTTTTTATTGATAACATTGTTCTTTATTTTATATAAATGTCAATTCTATTTTTGTTGTTTGGTTTAGGATATTGGCATTAAAATGCGAGTGTCCTAAATATTCCATGCCTAAATAATCGGCTGATTTTTGAAACGGAATGTAAAAACTTTCGTCAGTTTCATCATCGTGAGAATTTGATATCACTCCGATTTTCTTTCCTCTTAGTTTTCTTCCGGTCTCTTTTTCAATTCGGATTAAATCTGAAATCCTATCAAAAAAGACCTTCATAATTGCGCTCATATTGTACCAATAAATGGGCGTTGCAAAAATTAAAGTGTCATACTTTTCGATAATTCCTCTTATTAGAGGTAAAAAATCATCGTCTATATTTTTGCTTTCGTAATCATAATACGAAATATTATAATCACTTAAATTAACGACATCAATATTATGTTCTTTTGAAAGCGCATCTACAATTTTTGTTGTATTTCCGTTTTTTCTTGAGGAACCTAAAATGATGACTGTTTTGTTTTCCATTTTCAAATTAACCTACAGATCCTTCTAAAGAAATCTCTAATAGTTTTTGAGCTTCAACGGCAAATTCCATCGGAAGTTTATTCAATACATCTTTACTGAAACCGTTTACAATTAAGGCAATCGCTTTTTCAGTCGGAATACCTCTTTGGTTACAATAGAAAACTTGATCTTCTCCAATTTTACTTGTAGTTGCTTCGTGCTCAATTTTTGCAGATGGATTTTTACTTTCGATATAAGGGAAAGTATGCGCACCACAATTGTTACCCATTAACAATGAATCACATTGTGAAAAGTTTCTTGCATTCTCCGCTCTTGGCGAAATCTGTACTAAACCACGGTAGCTATTTTGTGATTTTCCAGCTGAAATACCTTTAGAAATAATAGTCGATTTAGTGTTTTTTCCTAAATGGATCATTTTAGTTCCGGTATCCGCTTGTTGGAAATTATTAGTAACAGCAATTGAATAAAATTCTCCTACTGAATTGTCTCCTTTAAGTACACAAGAAGGATATTTCCAAGTTACAGCAGAACCTGTTTCAACTTGTGTCCAAGAAATTTTAGCGTTTGTTTCGCACAAACCTCTTTTGGTTACGAAGTTGTAAACTCCACCTTTTCCTTCTTTGTTTCCAGGAAACCAGTTTTGAACGGTAGAATATTTAATTTCAGCATCATCCAAAGCGATTAATTCAACTACAGCAGCGTGTAATTGATTTTCGTCACGGCTTGGAGCAGTACATCCTTCAAGGTAAGAAACGTAGCTTCCTTCATCAGCAATAACTAGAGTTCTTTCGAATTGTCCAGTTCCTGCTTGATTGATTCTAAAATAAGTTGAAAGTTCCATTGGGCATTTTACACCTTTTGGAATATAACAGAAACTTCCGTCAGAGAAAACCGCTGAGTTTAATGCTGCGTAGAAGTTGTCTTTTTGAGGTACAACAGTTCCTAAATATTTTTTTACTAATTCAGGATGTTCTTTAATAGCTTCTGAAATTGGACAGAAAATAATTCCTTTTTCTGCTAAAGTTTTCTTGAAAGTTGTAGCAACCGAAACAGAATCGACAACAATATCCATAGCGATATTGTTCATCTTTTTCTGTTCGTCGATAGAAATTCCAAGTTTTTTATACATCTCTAATAATTCTGGATCAACATCGTCTAGAGTTTTATTAGGATCTACTTGTTTTGGAGCTGAATAATATGAAATTGCCTGAAAATCTGGTTTTTCATAACGTACGTTTGCCCATTCTGGCTCGATCATTTCTTTCCAAGCGCGGAAAGCTTCGATACGCCATTCGGTCATCCATTCAGGCTCTTCTTTTTTAAGAGAAATAGCTCTAACAATTTCTTCGTTTAAGCCAATAGGGAAAGTTTCAGATTCTATATCGGTATAAAATCCGTACTCATATTCTTTAGTTTCCAGTTCGATTTTTAAATCGTCTTCGGTGTATTTGCTCATTATATTTTAATGTTGTCTTAAAAGTTTTAAAGTCATAAAATCTGAAAGTCAATTAGAGTCTTTAAGACTTTATTGACTTTCGGTTTTTGACTATAAAGAGAATGATTCTCCACATCCGCAAGTTCTGCTTGCGTTAGGATTATTGAAAACAAATCCTTTTCCGTTTAATCCGCCGGAGAACTCTAAAATTGTTCCGGCTAGGTATAAGAATGATTTTTTTTCTACAGCAATTTGTATGTCGTTGTCAACGAATATTTTGTCGTCTTCTCCTTTGGTTTTGTCAAATTTTAAATCATAAGACAAACCAGAGCATCCACCGCTTTTCACGCCTACTCTTACGTAGTCGCTTGCGGCGTCAAAACCATCGTCGGTCATCAAGTCGATGATTTTCTTTTTGGCAGTATCAGAAACTTTTATCATGGTTCTTAGATGTTTGTTTTTAATGAGCATTTTTTCTCTGTAATGAATTTAGTACAGATTTAAAACGCTAATTTTCAATGTTAAATAGAAATTATCGGCAAAGATACGACTTAAAAACCTTTTTCCATAACGGTTCACATTATTATAACAAATGAGAAAATAGATAATACTTATTTTGACAAATCGATCTTAAAAAAGTTCCAAAATTTCAAAAGGAGCTCTTTTTTAGAATTAAGCTGCAAATATCGCTCCTAAATGTTAAAAAACAAGTATTTCTACTGATTATAACTGTTTTTTATTCAATATTTTTGCAGAAAATTAGGAGTAATCATGAAAAAACAAAATGAAATAAAGTGGTTCAAACCTTTGTTTGCTTTAATTTTTGTTTTAGGATTAGGTGCTGTAGTCTTGGTTTTTAGCAGTGAACCTGATAAGAATAATAGTGAAGCTAAAAAGGAAAGTATTTCCAATACAATCTCATTTGATAGTAAAGAAACAAGTGAGAAAAAGAATATTTTAGATTCTTTAAATACATTAAAAAACGCATATGATCAGGCTATTTTAGAAAAAACAGCTTTATCTAAAGAATTAGAGTTGGAGCGTAAGAATGTTGAGAATTTAGAAGCTATTATTAAAGCTTCTAATAATCCATCGGCAGAGCAGATTAGAGTTTATCGAAATCAGCTTTCAGATTTGAATGCGTCATTAGAAAGCAGAGTTCAGGAAATTAAAAAATTGAAATCTCAGAATAAAAATTTATTGACAGAAATTGAAAGCCAGAATGTTGTCATGTACAATCAAAAAGTAGAAAACGACACTTTGGTTTCCAAACAAAAAAAATTAGAATCAACTTTAAAAGATGCTTCGAAACTTTATTTAAGTAATTTTAAAGCTATTGCACTTCGCGAAAAAAATTCTGGAGCCGAATTGGAAACGACAAAAGCGAAGAATACAAAAAAACTTAAAATTAGTTTTACTGTTAACGGAAATGCTGTTGCAAAAACAGGAAAAAGAGTTTTTTATGTTCAGGTTTTAGATCAGAAAAATACGGTTCTAGGAGATAATAAACTAATTGAATTTGGTAATGATAAAGCGCTTGTTTATAGCTTTATAGTAAGCACCGATTTTCAAGGCAAATCGGTAAATGCGTACGGAATTTTGAACGCAGATCAGTTTAAGAAAGGAACTTATTTTGTGAATTATTTTGATAAGCAGGAAATAATGGGAAGCACTTCTATTACATTAGAATAATTTTTTTGACTTTAAATTTTAGCAAAAGGAGTTTGAATTTTCTAGCTTTGTTGTTTTTAGAAAATCATTCTCATGAAACTTTACCCAATAGAATCCGGAAATTTTAAATTAGATGGAGGCGCTATGTTTGGCGTTGTTCCGAAGACAATCTGGAATAAGACAAATCCTGCCGATGCTAATAATTTAATTGATATTGCTGCTCGATGTTTATTGATCGAAGATGGAAATCGTCTTATTTTAATTGACACCGGAATGGGCGATAAACAATCTGAGAAGTTTTTTGGATATTATTCGCTTTGGGGATCACATTCCTTAGATAAGTCTTTGGCAAAATATGGTTTTCATCGAGACGATGTTACAGACGTTTTTATGACGCATCTTCATTTTGATCATTGTGGAGGAAGTGTTCGATGGAATGCCAATAAAACAGGTTATGAGCCAGCTTTTAAAAATGCCAAATTCTGGACAAACGAAAATCATTGGGAATGGGCAACAAAACCAAATGCACGGGAAAAAGCGTCTTTCTTGTCTGAAAATATTTTGCCAATGCAGGAAAGCGGACAATTAAATTTTATCGAAAGACCAGAATCTGATTTTGGATTTGCAAAAGAACTTGGCTTTGATGTTTATTATGTTGACGGACATACAGAAAAACAGATGATTCCGTATATAAAATACCAAGATAAAACGATTGTTTTTTGTGCAGATTTATTAGCTACAGCAGGGCATATCCCGCTTCCGTATGTAATGGGTTATGATACAAGACCTTTATTAACAATGCCAGAGAAATCGAAATTCTTGAATTTGGCAGCAGATAATAATCATTATTTGTTTTTGGAGCACGATGCACACAATCAAATTATAACTGTTGAGCATACTGAAAAAGGTGTTCGATTAAAAGAGGTTTTTACTTGCGAGGAGATTCTTTAAGCAAAATATATTGAACGTAAAAAATCCCATTTCAAAATACTGAAAATGGGATTTTTAACTTTAACTAATTATAATTTTTTAAACTTAGTTGGTTTTGAATTTCCAAACTTGACCTACGGTTTCACCACCTTTATTATCCTTGACAACTACTCTCCAGTAATACTGTGTTGTTGGTTGAAGTGAAGCTTGAAATGATTTTGAATTTGCATTCTCACTTACTTTTGCTGTTGGCGGATTTGCAGTTCCAAAATAAACATCATAAGTAAGAATGTCAGAAGTATCAACATCAGAAGCATTCCAACTTAAAGTTGCAGTTGATGCGCTCAAGGCTGCATTGATTGCTGGAGCAATCAATTCTGGAGCAAATGGCAAATGATTTACAACAGCTGTGCCAGCAGTATAAAACTTGAATGTTGAAGAATAAGCACTAGATAATCCTTTAGCATCTGTCGCTTTTACTCTCCAATAATAAGCGGTATTTTTTTCTAATGCTAAACCGCTTGTTGAAAGAGATGAATTGTCTAATGTATTAACAATCTGAGCAAATGCATTATCTTTTGCAATTTGAATCTGATAAACTATAGCATCTTTTTGCTCATCAGTTGAAGCATTCCACTGAAAAGAAACAGTATTGTCTAAACATAATTTATTGTCAGCCGGTATACTCAATACAGGTACTGTAGGAGCTGTGTTTGCTACTGGTGGAGTAACAGGATCATCTCCGCCTCCGCTTCCACAGGCTGCAAATACTAAACAGATTATTGACAGGTATATAGAATTCTTCATTTTTTATTTTTTAATGATTTTAATGTATTCTGGAGTTTCTAAGTTGATTTTAGCGGCATAAATTCCTGAAGGCAATTTTTCAAGATTTAAAAGCGCTCTTCCGCTTTCAATATTATAAGTTTCGTGTGAAACTAATTGACCACCAAAGTTGTATAAATCAATAGTAACTTCAGTTTTAGTACTTGGAATTTCGATTTCGATACTGCCAGAGGTAGGGTTTGGATAAGCCGAAAGCATTGTTCCTAATTCATAAGAAGTAATTTTTTTAGCAAAAACACCTTCACAAGCTTTTGCAGTTGCAACTTCAACTAATCCTGCTTTATCTAGAGAAACTGTAAAATTGCTGTCTGTTGTTTGGAATTGCTCTGCACCATCAACAAATACAGTGAAAGGAGCTGTTCCTTCAGTGATTTCAACATTTACATTCTTTGCGCTTACATTAGATTTTCCTGTAATAGTAGCACCTTTTTGAATGGTTACATTGAAATTTTGTTCGAAAATCATTTCAGGAATAGTAATCTTAATTTTGTAAACTCCTGGAGTTAATGCAGAAACTTTTAAAGCATTATTTGTAAAAGTGTACGATTTGTCATTTATCGTTGCGTTGTAAGCAAATGAAGCTTTTCCAACAATACTGATTTCTCCGTTATTTTCACCTAAACAAGATTCTCCTTTAGTTTCTACAGTAAAATTGCTTGGATCTAGAACCAATTCGCCAGTACATTCTGTGTTGTATTTAGCAATTGCATCTTTTCTTGATGACCAGTTTGTATTGGCAAAAGTAACATCGTCAACAAGAATGCAATATAATTGTGGATTAGAGACAAATGATAAATTGTAATTTTGCATCAATGTATTTTTTCCATTTCTCATATCCAAACTTGTCAATTGGTTATTATTTGCATAAAGACCAACCAAAGCCGTATTTTTTGTAATATCTAAAGTTTTTAATTGATTTTTGGAAACGCCTAAAGCAGTTAGAGCAGTATTAGCTGAAACATCAATCGTACTTAATTTATTATTAGAAATATCAAGAGAAAGTAATCCCGTATTTCGAGAAAGGTCAATTGTAGTAAGTAGATTATCACTTGCTGATAATGATGTTAAAGCGTTAAGATTAGATACATTTATGTTTTCTAACTTATTAGCATTAATTCTTACTTCTTTTAGAAGCAGATTTTTAGAAAAATCCAAAGAAGTTAGCTGATTATTAGAAAAATCTATTTTTGTTAGATTTGTATTTGCACTAATATCAAAATTACTTATCTGATTGATAGAAGCATCTAAGCTTGTTAATTCGGTGCTTTTAGAAATATTTAAGCTGGTTAATTTATTTCTGTAAACATTTAAAGATTTTAAAGCGGTGTTTTTAGAAACGTCTAAACTTACTAATTCATTATTGTAAGCTACTACGTTTGTTAAATTGGTGTTGGCAGATAAATCTACAGATGTTAATTTATTACTTGAAAAGTCAACCATTGTCAATTTTACGTTTTTAGATAAATCTAAAGATGTCAATGCAGCTGAATAACAATATAAAGTTTCTAATGCCGTAAAATCTTCAATACCTGTTAAGTCAGATACTTTTAGATTACCGTCGCTAACATTCAAATAGGTAACTCTTGAAAGACTTTTGGTAAGTACTTTTCCGTTTTCACCATCTGTGTCAATGTTTTTAGCAATTAATATTTTTTCAAAATTTGGATCAGGTATAGCTGTGAATTTTCCATTTAACGGACATACGTCAGTAGAATATATTGCCGTTGCATCTTTTGCAATCCAATTGTCATTTGAGAATGCAGCATCGTCAACTTGAATGCAAAGTAAGTTTGGATTTTCTGTGAAATTTCCAAAAATTACTCTTTCCATGTTAACATTGTTTCCATTCTTTAAATTTAAGTTGTACAAGTTATTGCTAGCACAATCAATTTCTTTTAATGCTGTATTTTTCGAAACATCTAAGTCTTCCAATTTATTGATACTGGCACTTAAAACTTTTAATTGAGTGTTTTTAGAAACATTCAAAGCTGTAAGCTCATTAGTGCTGCAGTCTAAATTGGTTAATTGTGATTGATTAGATACATTCAATGTTGTAATTGCATTATTGCTGCAATTTAAATTGCTCAATAAGTAATTACTGGAAAGATTTAAAGCTGTGATTTTATTTGCATTACAGTTTAAGGACGCTAATTTGTAGTTTGCAGAGACATCTACAGAAGACAATTGGTTTTTGCTTACATTTAAATTGGCCAACAATTTATTATTAGTAATATTAATTGTCGTCAATTTGTTATCAGCAGCTTCTAATGAAGTTAATGCAGTAAAATCTTCTAATCCTGTCAAATCAGCAATATTACTCTTTGATACGTTTAGAGAAGTTACTGTATCAATGTTATAAGTTGCAACTTTTCCGTTTGGACCATCTTTGTCAATTCCAAGAGCTATTAATTTATTTTCAAAATTAACATCGGGAATTAATGTAAAAGGTTCTCCATTTGGACATGTTGCTGATGAAAAACTAGCAGTTACATCTTTCAGGTTACTCCATTTTTCGTTTGAAAAAGCCACATCATCAACCTCAATACAAGTTAAATAAGGGTTTCTTTTGAAGTCTGAGTAGGTAGTATTTATTAAACTATTAGCTCCGTTTTTCAAATTCAAATTGTATATCTTATTATCATTTACGTATAATTGGGTCAGTTTGTTGTTTTTAGACAAATCTAAAGTTCTGATCTGATTTCCAGCACATTGTAATGCAAGTAAAAGCGGGTTGTTTGAAACGTCTAAGGATGTTAGTAAATTGTCGTAAATTGATAAATAATCTAATTTTGCATTTTGAGACAAATCGATGGTTTTCAAATTATTACTGCCTAAATATAACCTGCTCAAGATAGTGTTTTTAGAAAGTTCTAAAGCGGTTAATAGATTGTCTCGAACATCTAATGTGCTTAAATTTGTATTTTTTGAAATGTTAAGATCTGTAAATTGATTTCCTTGTATATTTAAAGATCCTAATCTTGTGTTTTTAGAAATATCAAGCGTAGTTAGTTTATTATAGTTTAAGCTCAAAGCCCATAAAGAAGTATTGTTCGATACATCAATTTCAGCTAGTTGGTTATTATCAAGATTTAGAATAATTAATGCAGTATTGCTAGAAAGATCAATTGTTTTAATATTATTATTGTTTGCATTAAGTGAGGTCAAAGCTCTAAAATCTTGGATACCCGTTAGATCTGAAACTTTATTATTTGTGTCATTTAAGGTTAAATCTGTTAATGTTAAAATGCTCAAAGTACGTACTTTTCCATTTTCCCCATCTTTATCTATGCCCTTAGCAATTAATATTTTTTCAAAATTTAAGTCAGGAATTAATGTTTGCTGTTCATTTAGCGGACATGCTTGAGACGAATAACTTGCACTTGCATCTTTAGCAATCCAGTTTGCTTCAGCAAATGCAACATCATCAACCTCGATACACACTAAATGAGGGTTTTCGGTGAAATTACCGAAAATCATACGCTGCATATTTGCATTATTTCCGTTTTTCAAATTAAGATTGTGCAGGTTATTAGAAGCACAGTCAACTTCTTTTAGACTCTTGTTTGCAGAAAGATCTAAGCTTACTATTTTGTTAAAACTTGCGCTTAAGTTAGTCAGCGTAGTATTATAAGATACATCTAATGAAAAAAGAGTGTTGTTGCTACATTTTAATTCAGTTAAGAATGTATTGTTGGAAACATTTAATGCTGTCAAATTATTTTTAGAACAATCTAATGAAGTTAAAGAAACAAAATCCTGAATTCCCGTTAGGTCTTTAATGTTACTGTCGGATACGTTTAAAGAAGTAAGATTAAGTATCTCAGAAGTTAAAACTTTACCATTTTTACCATCTTTGTCAATTCCTTTTAGAATTAATGCCTCTTCAAAATTTGAATCAGGGATTGTGGTATATGCAAGTACTACATCGCATGAAGAAGAATAAGTCGCAGAGGCATCTTTTAATGTTGCCCAATTTGCATTAGAGTACTCAACATCATCTACTTCAATACAGCTTAATCTTGTATTTCTAAAACCTCTATAGTTTGAGGTGTTTGTTATGAAGTTTTTATTATTACCATTTTTAAGGTTTAAATAAGACAAATCGTTATTATAACCGCAAGAAAATTTTGTTATTAAAGTATTTTTCGAAATATCTAACGATTTAAAATCGTTTTGATCACAATTAAGAGTCACTAACTGTAAGTTTTTAGAAATGTCTAGTAATTTTAAATCATTAAGTTCAACATCTAAATTCTTTAAAGCAGGATTGTTTGTGATATCCAAAGTTTTGATTTTGTTATTGTAGCAGTAAAGGCTTTCTAGTGCAGTGTTTTTAGAAACATTAATTACTGTTAAAGGATTTTCGCCACAACCTAGTGTTTTTAATGCTGTATTTTGAGTAACATTAAGTTCAGTAATTGCATTTGATGAAATTATTAATGTTTCTAAAGCCAAATTTGAACGCACATCAAGCTTAGTAAGCTTATTATTGCTTAAATTTAATTCTGTAAGATTTACATTCTGCGATACATTAATTTCAGATAGGCTTCTAGTTCGGCAAATGAAAGATGTAAGTTGAGTAAAAGGAGTAATATCAAATTTAGTTATTGTACTCGCTTTCGAGAATGCCGTAAGTTCTAATTTTTTTAAGTTTTTAAAAGATTCTAAACCTGTTACATCGGTTACATTCTCGATGTTAAGATTTAGTTTTTCGGTAGCTAAAACTTTAGATTTTAGAATTTTACCGTCTACTACACCGTCCAAACTATTAGTCATTAAAGCTTTTTCGAATTCTGGATCAGGTATTATAATGTATTCAGGAGTTTGGCAAGTTAATGAGTAATCAACATTGCTGCCTTTAAATGATTCCCAGTTACCAGTAGAATATGCTACATCATCAACTAGAATACAATATAAGCTTGGAGTATAGTTTAAGTTTATTTTTTTTATCAGAGTGTTTTGCCCATTCTGAAGATTTAAGGTTTCAAGTCTGCTATTGTCTTGAGATTGTATAGTATTTAAAAGCGTATTTTTACTTAAATCCAAAGACGTCAAAAGATTTCCATTTACATACAGATATTGCAATTTTGTATTAGAAGAAAGATTTAAACTGCTTAGTTGGTTACTACTGCAATATAAATCTATTAAGTCTGGAAGAGCAGAAACATCTAAACTAGAGAGCTTATTGTCAGCGCAATATAAATTGATTAGTTTAGTATTTTTAGAGACGTTTAAACTTGTTATACTATAATTTGAATCACATCTTAAGGTTGTTAACTCTACATTCTTAGACAAATCCAATGTTGTCAATTTATTCGACATTGTATATAACTGAGTTAACGAAACGAAGTCTTCAATCCCTGTTAAATCAGTAATATTACTGGTTGAAACGTCCAATGTTGTTATTGTATTAATATTGCTTGTTTGTACTTTTCCATCAGGTGTCCCAGAATCAATACCTAAGGCAATCAATTTATTTTCAAAATTTATATCAGGAATTTTTGTGTATTGTTCTGTTCCAGCTACATATACCTGAACGTGGTCGATCAAGACAGTGAAAGGAGCATTATCAAAACTAAAAGTAGAAATTGATAAATCATATGAAAGATTTGCGTCAGGAGTAAAAGTTGCTTCTTTTTCATTCCATAAATTGTTGGTAGCAATAGTACTTGAAGATAAAGCACTAGAACTTCCGTTTTTTGAGATATTTAATGAAATAGGATGGCTTCCATTATAATTGTTGTCTGTGTACAGGTACTTAAATTTGATCGTATAAGTAACACCTGCCTGTAATGGTACTTGCGCAGTAATTTTAGGGGAAGCGCTTATATACGATAATTCTGCACTAAAAGTCCCTTCATAATTGGCACTTCTTCTGGAGACACTATTTTCCGTGATCCAGTCTTGAAGTGTAAATCCCGCCCAAGAATTAAGTCCGCCATTTGGGACTAAATTAATTTGCGCATAAATAGAAAAATTTGTCAATAAGAATAACAAGAGTAGTTTTGTCTTCATAGAATAAGTTTAGAATTAGGTCGCGCAAGTATAAGTTAATAAAATGGGTTGACCTTACGTGAAACCGTAAAGACTATATTATTTGTTGATTTTTTCTCAATTACGCAACAAATAATTGCTCATAAGTATATTTTTAATCCATAGCATTGTATTATAATTATTTTGACTAGTAAGCATTTGCAGGTATTATAGAATCCAGTACTTTCGTCAAAATGTCATAACACATTGTTAACAGTTAGCTTTTTGTAACAAAAAAGCATAATTTAGACCCATCTTTTAACTTTACTTAATATTTAAACATACATGAGTCATATAAAACCTCTTAAATTATCTGCTTTTGCGATGCTTGTTTTAGCAGGATGCAGCGCTACAGTTCAAGCGCAGGTTTCTACTTCGAAAGAGTTTATTACAGCGCCAGCAGCAGTTGCAAAAAAAGCGCCTGTTAGCGAAAATGAATTAAAAAGATGGAGCCATCTTGATTTAATAAAAGACTCAATTCCGGGAATGAGTGTTGACAGAGCTTATGCTGAATTACTGCAAGGTAAAAAAGGGCAGAAAGTAATTGTTGGAATTGTAGATTCAGGTGTCGATATCGAGCACGAAGATCTACAAGGAATGATCTGGACAAATCCTAAAGAAATTCCAGGAAATGGAATCGATGACGATAAAAACGGATTTATAGACGACATTCACGGATGGAACTTCCTTGGAGATGCTGTTCACGAAAATCTTGAAATGACGCGTATCGTGAAAAAAGCTGATGATGGTTCTCCAGAATACAAGGCAGCTTTGGCACAATACACAGAGAAATATGAAAAAGCGTTAAAGGATAAAGAGCAAGTAGATTTTTTACTTGAGGTTCATAATACAATCAAAAAAGAACTTAATAAAACTACGTACAAAATTGAAGATTTAAGTTCAATTACTTCAACAGACCCAAAGGTGGCAAGAAGTAAAATGATTATGACTCAAATTTTTACAAATGCAGGTTCGACTTTTGATCCAGAAGCAGATTTCGGAGAATACAAAGAACAAGTTTACGATCAGTTGGATTACAATTTGAACAAAGATTATGACGGAAGAAAAATTGTAGGCGATAATCCAGAAGACATTAAAAACAATCATTATGGTAATAATGTAGTTTTTGGTCCAGATAAAGAAAAAGCACTTCACGGAACTCACGTTGCGGGAATCATTGCTCAAGTTCGCGGTAATAATTTAGGTGGAGACGGAGTAGCGGCAAACGTTGAAATTCTAACTGTTCGTGCCGTTCCAGACGGAGACGAGTACGATAAAGATATTGCTTTAGCAATTCGTTATGCAGTAGACAATGGAGCAAAAGTAATCAACGGAAGTTTTGGAAAAAGCTTTTCTCCACACAAACAATGGGTTTACGATGCGATTACTTATGCGGCTAAAAAAGACGTTTTAATTGTTCATGCAGCGGGTAACGATGGTTACAATATTGATGAAGCAAAAAACATCAATTATCCAAACGATTCTAAAGACAATGTAAAAGAGTTTGCAGACAATTTAATTACAATTGGAGCGATTAATAAATCTTATGGAGAAAATGTTGTGGCGCCATTCTCGAATTTCGGGAAAATAAATGTAGATGTTTTTGCTCCTGGTGAAGAAATCTATGCAACAGTTCCAAACAACAAATACAAATATTTGCAAGGAACATCAATGGCATCTCCAAATGCAGCAGGTGTTGCAGCCCTGATTCGTTCTTACTATCCAAAATTAAAAGCAGCTCAAGTTAAAAAGATTTTAATGGACTCTGGAGTAGCACTTCCCTCAATGGTTGTTTTGGGTGAAAGTGAAAATCCAGACGAAAAACCGAAAGCGGTTTCTTCTGTAGAATCATCAAAAACAGCTAAGATGGTAAACGCTTACAACGCTTTATTAATGGCTGAAAAGATGTCTAAAAAATAAACACTAATACACTATTAATCCAATGGAAGAGTTCGCGCTCTTCCATTTTCTATTACATATTAACATGCGAAAAATTATTTTACTTTCTTTCCTAAGCTTAGGTTTTAATTCGGCTTTTGCACAAAGCGCCCCATATTGGCAGCAGCACGCTGACTATAAAATGGAGGTTTCGATGGATGTAAAAAACTATCAGTACAAAGGAAAACAAGAATTGGTGTATACCAACAACTCTTCTGATACTCTAAAAAAAGTATTCTATCATTTGTTTCCAAACGCATTTCAACCAGGAAGCGAAATGGATGCGCGTCTTCATTTTATTAAAGATCCAGACGGAAGAATGGTAAACAAAGTAAAACAAGCTGACGGAAAAGAAGTAAAACAAAGTCGTATCGAGACTTTAAAACCAAACGAAATTGGTTATTTAAAAATTGCAAACTTCAAACAAGACGGCGTTACTGCTCAAACAAGAGTTTCAGGAACAATCTTAGAAGTAACTTTGGCTAAACCAATCCTTCCAAATTCTAAAACGACTTTTACATTAGATTTTGACGGACAAGTTCCAGTTCAGATTCGTCGTTCTGGAAGAAACAATTCTGAAGGAGTAGAACTTTCTATGTCGCAATGGTATCCAAAATTGGCAGAATTTGATTTTGAAGGATGGCATGCAGATCCTTACATCGCAAGAGAATTTCACGGTGTTTGGGGTAATTTTGATGTGAAAATTACAATCGATAAAGACTACACAATTGGCGGTTCTGGATATTTGCAAGACAAAAATTCTATTGGACACGGTTATCAAGATGCTGGTGTGACAGTTACATATCCTAAAAAAGCTAAAACACTTACATGGCATTTTATTGCGCCAAATGTTCACGATTTTACATGGGCTGCCGATAAAGAATATACCCATGATATTGTAAAAGGACCAAACGATGTTGATTTGCATTTCTTCTACAAAAACAACGAAAAAACAACTGCAAACTGGAAACAGTTAGAACCTCTAATGGTTAAAGTAATGGAATATTACAACCAGAGAGTTGGAGCTTATCCGTACAAACAATACTCATTTATTCAAGGTGGAGATGGCGGAATGGAATACGCGATGTGTACTTTAATGCTAGGAAACGGAACTCTTGAAGGAATTTTAGGAACTGCAACACACGAATTAGGACACTCTTGGTTCCAGCATATTTTAGCTTCAAACGAATCAAAACACCCTTGGATGGATGAAGGTTTTACAACGTACATTGAAGACAGTGCTTTGAATGAGTTAAAAGGAGACAAAAAAGAAGTAAATCCTTTTGCTGGGAATTACAAGGCATATTACAGTTTAGTAAATTCTGGTAAAGAACAGCCACAAACAACTCATGGAGATCGTTACGATGAAAACCGTCCGTACAGCATTTCTTCTTATGTTAAAGGAAGTCTTTTCCTTTCTCAATTAGAATATGTAATTGGAAAAGAGAATGTTGATGCAACTTTAAAAAGATATTTCAACGATTTTAAATTCAAACATCCAACTCCAAACGATATTAAAAGAACAGCTGAAAGAGTTTCTGGAGCTGAATTAGATTGGTATTTGATTGACTGGACACAAACAACAAATACGATCGATTACGGAATTAAAGACGTTGCTGATAATGCAGGAAAAACAACAGTTTCTTTAGAAAGAATTGGAAGAATGCCAATGCCAATCGATTTAAAAGTAGATTATACAGACGGAACATCTGAGACATTCTATATTCCGTTAAGAATGATGAATTTCATTAAACCAAATCCAAACCCGAACGAAAAAAGAACTGTTTTAGAAGATTGGGCTTGGGCACAGCAAAACTATAGTTTTACAATTGACAAAAACAAAACGTCAATCAAAAAAATCACTATCGATCCAAGCGGATTAATGGCTGATGTTAAGCAGACAAACAATGTTTTTGAAGTGAAATAATCTTCAGAATTGAATATAAAAATCCCGTTTAGAATTTCTAAACGGGATTTTTGTTTTTTATGATAATTGAAAATTTAACTCAAATGCTCAATCATATCTTTTGTCATAGTTTCCAAATCAAATTTGTGATTCCATCCCCAATCTTTTCTTGCAGAGCTATCATCAATACTTGCTGGCCAGCTATCTGCAATTTTCTGACGAAAATCTGGATTATAAGTAATTTCAAATTCAGGAATATGCTTTTTGATTTCCGCAGCAATTTCAGTTGGAGTAAAACTCATCGCAGCCAAATTATACGAAGAATGAATTTTGATTTCTTCAACAGGTGCTTTCATGATGTTAATGGTTGCATCAATTGCATCATCCATATACATCATAGGCATTTTGGTTTCAGATGATAAAAAGCATTCGTATTTTTTATCTGCAATCGCTTTATAGAAAATATCTACAGCATAATCTGTAGTTCCGCCGCCAGGAGGAGTAGACCAGCTTATTAAGCCTGGATAACGGATACTGCGAACATCAACACCATAAATATTATGATAATACTCGCACCATCTTTCTCCCGCTTGTTTACTGATTCCGTAAACCGTTGAAGGTTCCATTACAGTATATTGAGGCGTGTTTTCTTTTGGAGTTGTTGGCCCAAAAACAGCGATACTTGAAGGCCAGAAAATCTTCTGAATCTTTTTAGCTTTAGCTAAATTCAAAACATGAAAAAGAGAATTCATATTCAAATCCCAAGCAAAAGCTGGATTTTTTTCAGCAGTTGCCGATAAAAGCGCAGCCATCAGATAGATATCTGTAATCTTATGCACTTCAACCAAATGTTCAATCTGATTAAAATCTAAAGCATTGACCACTTCAAAAGGGCCTGAATTCACAACATCAGTATTTAATTTTCGAATATCAGAAGCGATAACATTCTCGGTTCCGTATAATTTACGCAGTTTTTGCGTCAGTTCTGTTCCAATCTGACCGCAGGCGCCAATGATCAATATTTTAGGATTCATTTTCGTGATGATTTTTAGAGATACAAATATAACGTTTTCGCAATTACGCGCGCTTTTTTGGAGAATAAATTGTAAATTCAATAATTAAAAAGTTTGTTTGTTATATTATTCTCTTTTAAGAGTGTGTCTTTGTGCCTTTTTGAAAATCCATGAAAAAGCGCTATTTTATTGGAAAAAGTATCAAACAAAATATTTCAAATTATCATTATAATAAGGATTAAAAGATAAAAAATAACCTTGATTTATAGAATCTTTAGCAAAAAACAGAATTCATAATTGTAAATTTACTTCGTAACTTTGTAGCCTAACTATTTTTATCAAATGAAATACCCAATATCTCTTTTTCTGCTTTTGACAACTGTGTTATTTTCTTGCCAAAATGAAAATGAAAAACGCCTTGCAGAAAATGCGAAAGAAGCGAAAAAGAAAGAAGCTATTTTTAACAATATAAATAAAGGCTGGACTTTTCTAGATGAACCCATTAATGAAATTTCAGAATCACAATTGAATTCATGGACAGAATGGCGCGAGTTTATAAAAGAAATTGGAGATAAGCCTAGAAAGACAATTGGTGCTTTTCAGAAGAAATCGGCTGCGATTTCTAAAAAAGCAATGGCTTTAAACAATAATATTCCGGCTCAGTTTAATCAGCCACAGATTAGAAGCCGTATTTCTATTTTGATTACTAAAATTAGAATGCTGGATTTATTTATCCATTTAAACAAAATTCCAGACGATAAAGTGGTTTTTTTAATACAAGAAATCAACAAAGAACTGATTTCACTAGAAAGACAAATGGATAAAATTGTCGAAAAAGCCAAAATACCAAAAGAAGAAGGAGAAGCCGATTTTCTTAAAATGTTAGACACAACGCGTGCGATTCCGAGCTCGGCGCCACCAATAGATCAAAATAATATACAGAAAGTTGAGTAAAAACGCCTTATATACTACATACGATAATCTGCCAAAAGCACAGCAGATTGCATCAAGTTTACTTGAAGGAAATCAGGTAAAAATGAATATCAGCGGATTATTAGGATCTGCTGTTTCATTTATTATACGTTCCGTTTTCAGAAAGACAGAATTGCCTTTTCTAATTGTTTTAGACAATAAAGAAGAAGCGGCTTACTATTTGAATGATTTGGAACAAATGATCGGTGAGCAGGATGTTTTGTTTTATCCAGCTTCGTTCCGTCGTCCGTATCAAATAGATGAAACCGATAATGCCAATGTTTTGCTTCGTGCTGAGGTTTTAAACCGAATAAACTCTCGTAAAAAACCAGCCGTAATTGTTACGTATCCCGAAGCACTTTTTGAAAAAGTGGTTACGAGAAGAGAACTTGACAAAAACACTTTAAAAGTGGCTTTGAATGATAAAATTTCGATTGATTTTATCAATGAAGTTTTGTTCGAATACGAATTCAAGAGAGTTGATTTTATTACAGAACCCGGTGAATTTTCGGTTCGTGGAGGAATTGTCGATGTTTTTTCTTTTTCTAATGATCATCCGTATCGAATTGAGTTTTTCGGAAACGAAGTAGACAGCATCAGAACTTTTGATGTTGAAACGCAATTGTCTGTTGAAACACATAAAAAAATCACGATTATCCCGAATGTTGAAAACAAATTGTTTCAGGAAAACCGTGAGAGTTTCTTAGATTATATTGCAGAAAAAACAGTCCTCTTTATTCAAAATACCGAAGGACTTTTTAGTCAATTAGACAAACAGTTTGCAAGGGCAGAAGAAGCTTTTGAGAAATTGTCGAAAGAAATAAAACACGCCACACCAGAACAACTGTTTTTAAATCAGGCGTCATTTATAAAAAGATCTTTAGATTTTTCGGTTGTAGAATTGGCTTCAAGACCAGTTTATAAAACAACTAAAAAATTCGAATTTCATATTCAGCCTCAGCCTTCTTTCAATAAACAATTTGATTTATTGCTGAATAATTTGAGCGATAATCATTTTAACGGATATGTGAATTATCTGTTTTGTTCTAATGACACGCAGGCAAAACGTTTTCATGATATTTTTGAATCTTTGGACGAAGCCAATTCAGAAAATATCAGAAAGCAATATCATACCATTGTATTGCCTTTATATCAAGGTTTTATTGATGAAGAAAATCAAATAACGGCTTATACCGATCACCAGATTTTTGAGCGTTATCATAAATTCAACATCAAAAACGGATATTCTAAAAAGCAGAATATCACTTTAAAAGAATTAACCGCGCTTTCTGTTGGCGATTATGTAACGCATATCGATCACGGAATTGGTAAGTTTGGCGGATTGCAGAAAATTCAGGTTGAAGGAAAAACGCAGGAAGCCATAAAATTGGTTTATGCCGATAATGATATTGTGTATGTGAGTATTCACTCGCTTCATAAAATTTCAAAATACAACGGAAAAGACGGAACGCCTCCAAAAATCTACAAATTAGGATCGAATGCTTGGAAAGTTTTAAAACAGAAAACCAAAGCACGCGTCAAACATATTGCATTCAATTTGATTCAGCTTTACGCAAAACGTCGTTTAGAAAAAGGTTTTCAGTTTGCGCCAGATAGTTACCTTCAAAACGAATTGGAAAGTTCGTTTATTTACGAAGATACGCCAGACCAAATGAAATCGACGGCAGAAGTAAAAGCCGATATGGAAAGCGATCGTCCAATGGATCGTTTGGTTTGTGGTGACGTTGGTTTTGGAAAAACAGAAGTTGCGATTCGAGCTGCTTTTAAAGCCGTTGACAATAGTAAACAAGTGGCCGTTTTAGTTCCGACTACGATTTTAGCTTATCAGCATTATAGAACTTTTTCTGAGCGATTAAAAGACATGCCCGTTTCTATTGGTTACTTAAACCGATTTAGAACTACAAAACAAAAAACACAGACTTTAAAGGATTTAGCTGAAGGAAAACTTGATATCGTAATTGGAACGCACCAATTGGTAAACAAGAATGTGGTTTTTAAAGACTTAGGTTTATTGATTGTCGATGAGGAACAAAAGTTTGGGGTAAACGTAAAAGATAAACTGAAAACTATTGCTGCAAATGTTGATACTTTGACATTAACGGCAACGCCAATTCCGAGAACGCTTCAGTTTTCGTTAATGGCGGCGCGAGATTTATCGGTAATAACAACGCCTCCACCAAATCGTTATCCAATTGAAACGAATGTGGTTGGATTTAATGAAGAAATCATTCGTGATGCGATTTCGTATGAAATTCAACGAAACGGACAGGTTTTCTTTATCAATAACCGAATCGAAAATATAAAAGAAGTGGCAGGAATGATTCAGCGTTTGGTTCCAAATGCAAGAGTCGGAATTGGTCACGGACAAATGGACGGTGCCAAACTTGAAGAATTGATGTTAGGTTTTATGAACGGAGATTTTGATGTTTTGGTGGCAACCACAATCATCGAAAGTGGTTTGGACGTTCCAAATGCGAACACGATTTTCATCAATAATGCCAATAATTTTGGATTATCAGATTTGCATCAAATGCGCGGTCGAGTAGGGCGAAGCAACAAAAAAGCATTCTGTTATTTCATCTGTCCGCCATATTCTTCAATGACCGAAGATGCAAGAAAACGTATTCAGGCATTGGAACAATTCAGCGAATTAGGAAGTGGTTTCAATATTGCGATGAAAGATCTTGAAATTCGTGGTGCGGGAGATTTATTAGGTGGTGAACAAAGCGGTTTCATTAATGAAATTGGTTTTGATACGTACCAAAAAATCATGAATGAAGCGATTGAGGAATTGAAGGAAAACGAATTCAAAGATTTGTATCCAGAAGAAAATGATATCGACACGAAAGAATACGTAAAAGACATTCAAATCGACGCCGATTTTGAACTTTTATTTCCAGATGAATATATCAATAATGTTTCGGAACGTTTGGTTTTATACAACGAATTGGGCGCTATAAAAGACGAAGCAGGTTTACAGGAATTTGAGAAAAAACTAATTGACCGTTTCGGACCATTGCCAAAACAAGCTGTTGCTTTATTAAATAGCATCAGAATCAAATGGATTGCTACAAAAGTCGGAATCGAGAAATTGGTTTTGAAACAAGGCAAAATGATTGGTTATTTCGTTTCGGATCAGCAGTCTGATTATTACCAATCTGTAAAGTTTAGAAATGTGTTGAACTTTGTTCAAAAGCATAGTACGCTTTGTAAAATGAAAGAAAAGCAAACCGTAAACGGCTTACGATTGTTATTGACTTTTGAAAATGTGAAGTCAATAAAACGTGCTTTGGAGTTGATGGAATTGTTTGAAGAGTAAAAATAAAGTTTGCCACGAATTTGCACGAATTTTTTTGCCACAGATTAAAAAGATTATGAAGATTAAAAAAATCATTTAAATCCTTTTAATCTGTGGCAATAATTTTTTAAAATAATTCGTGTGAATTCGTGAATTCGTGGTGAATCAAAAATTAAGCTTTCTTTATCTTTTATTTAAGAAAAATCTTAGAACTAAAAAGTTTTCTTTGACTCAAATTTTCAAAGATAACTTTATATGCAGAACCAATTTATTCTACTATTTTTATTTTTTGGATTAACTACAATCTTCGCTCAAGAAAAAAGTAAAATCATTTCAAAAGATTCTCTAAAATCGGAAACGATTGATCCGCTTCGTCCTGCAAAGGCCGCATTTTATTCGGCTGTTTTACCAGGTTTAGGTCAAGTTTACAATAAGAAATATTGGAAGGTTCCTTTAGTTTATGGGGCAATTGGCACGAGCACTTATTTTTATATTGACAATCAGAAAAAATATAATTTATACAGAGACGAATACAAAAATAGGCTTGAAGGTAAAAAAAGCGATTCTGAATTTTTAGCACGTTTAACAGAAAGCCAATTGACATCTGCTCAAAAAGAATATCAGCGATACAGAGATTTATCAGCGCTATTTATAGTTGGACTTTATGTTTTAAATATTATTGATGCTAATATAGATGCGGCTTTATCTCAATTTAATGTAGACGAAAGATTAGCTTTTAAACCTGCTGTTATAAAAAACGATATTACATTTAAGAATGATTTCGGATTTGCTTTGAATTATTCATTTTAGAGAAAAAGTTTGCCACGAATTATACGAATTGCCACTAATTATTTTGCCACAGATTAAAAGAATTTAAATGATTTTTTTAATCTTCATAATCCTTTAATCTGTGGCAAAATAAAAACAAAGCGCATGATAATTTCATGCGCTTTGTTGTTTTTAACTCAATCCAATTTATTTAACAATTAGTTTTTTAGTCACATTAAAATCCTTAGAAATAATATTTACAATATAAACTCCTGAAGATAAATGATGGCTAACTTGTCCTGAAGTAGAAAGTCTCTGGTTTAAAAGAGTTCTTCCGTTCAAATCAGAAACAATAACTTCAGCATCTCCACTTGATAATTCTGGCATTAAAATATTAAACTCATTATTAATTGCCGGATTTGGATAAATACCAATTACTGGCTCTGCTTTAGAAGCCTCTTCAGCATTTAAAGCCATTTTTGATGTTCCAACTGTTGTTGCTTCCAATTGCCATTGTGCGCTGTACCAGCCGTCTTGTGAATTTCCGTATTGTGCAGCACCTGTTTGGTTTTCGACATGAATAATATTTCCTGACTGCCATCTGTTTCTTAAACGAACCCAAGTTCCGTCAATATAATCGCTAGACCATTGTGCGCTCCAAAAAGTAGTATCGGTAATGTTACATTGTACAGTTCCAGTCTGACCTTCAATATTCATCAATTCTCCTGTTGCTACATTTTTCAATACAAAATAAGTAGCGTCAATTGCAATTTTTTGCCATTTAAAGTTGTTTCCAGAAACGCTTGTTCCATAACCTGTATTTGTTCCTGCATCAGATAAATAAGCGCCTGTCCATCTGTTTTTGATCGTGTAGTAATTTCCTCCGCCAGAAGGAGTTGAAACGGTTACAACACAAGTACTAGTTTTGTTTCCGTCGACAGTAGCTACGGTAATTGTTGCAGTTCCATTCGCGACAGCGGTTATTAAACCAGAACTATTTATAGTTGCAACAGCCGTATTATTTGAGCTATAAGTTACCGATTTATTAGTTGCATTTGCAGGAAGAACAGTCGGAGTCAATTGCTGAGTTCCACCAACATTTAATGAAGCTGAACTTGGACTCAAACTAACGCTCGTAACCGCAACGCCAGTTCCTGGATTCGAATCGTACCAAGCGCTGTTCATGTACCAGCCTGTTTTATTTCGGCTTAAATCGGCAGTTTGGTTGGTTCCGTCGTTAAAGATTAAGTTGGTTGAGGTTACATTGGTAAATGTATAGCTGTACCATCCATTTCCAGCGTCCGTCATATTTACTCCAGGCCAGTTTACAGTTGCTAAAACTCCTGTTGGCAAAGCATTCCAATAATAGATTTTAATTCCAGTTCCCCAATTTGATGGTTTGTAGAAATAAACTGTGAAATTCGTATTCGGATTAACGGTAATGGTTGCCGAAGCTGTTTTGTTTCCGTCTTGAGTTGTTGCTGTGATCGTTGCAGTTCCCGCTGCAACAGCTGTAACAAGTCCGCTTGAATTTACAGTTGCAATTGCTGTATTGCTTGATGACCAAGTTACATTTTTGTTTGTTGCATTTGTAGGCGAAATCGTTGCTGTAAGCTGTTGTGTGTTTCCAGCATATAAACTTGCAGAAGTTGGTGAAACCGCTACAGAAGAAACTGGAATCGTAGAAACAGTTATAGCAGAAGTTGCTGTTTTGTTTCCGTCAGCAGTTGTAACCGTAATAGTTGTTGTTCCAGCAGCAACTGCTGTTACCAATCCAGATGCATTTACTGTTGCGACTGCCGTATTGCTCGATGCCCAGCTTACATTCTGATTTGTAGCATTTGCAGGAGCAATCGTAGCATTTAATTGCTGTGTTGTGCCTAAACCAACTGTTGCTGATGTTGGACTAACCGAAACACCTGTAACTGCTACAACAGGAGCATTTGTATTGGTTAAAACTAAATATTCGAAAGCAGCAAAATTGCGTGTAGCACCAGCAGTTAAAGTTACTGAAGCATTATTGTTATACGGATTTACATAAGTTCCTGCCAAAGCCGCTGGAATAACATACGATTTTGAAGCATTTCTCAAATTTGACATTACGATAACTTTTTCCGTTCCTAATGTTTTAGTGAAAATGCAGATATCATCGTTTGCATAGGTGGTCAAATCACCGCGACGTATAGCTGCGCTTTGTGTTCTAAAATTAAGAATCTTAGCAAAATCAGCAGCTGCAGTTGGGTTTTGAGACCAGTTGAATTTAAAATTCGTCCAAGGCCAATCGGTTTTTGGTTCATAGTCAATTTCTTGTCCGCTCATTAAAAAAGGAACACCTCTCATATAAGCTGAAACTAAGAAATTGGCAACGACACCATTATGGTTTTTAAATACTACGAATGGTCTTCTTACACCATCATCGTTGGTATAAGTGTCGTGATTTCCAGTATATCTAACGATTTGCTGATTTCCTGTTGCTTTAGCATATTCATAAGTAGTTTGATCTTGAATTCTTTGAGAAACAGGTCCTCCGCCAGCAATATCATACAAACCTGCATGAAACCATCTATCACCATAATTCATATCGAAACCAACTTCAAAATTTTCTTGTCTGTCACCTTCGGCTAACATTAATAATTTATGAGATGTGATTCCGCGAAGATTTGAATTCACTTCTGACCAAAAATCTAATGGAGGATTATTAGCATAATCGCAACGGTAACCATCAATATTGGCAGCAAAAATCCAGTAACGCATAGCATCTTTAATTGCTGCTCTTGTTGCTGTACTATTCAAATCAAGTGCTGCAATATCGGAGAAGTTCCCTAATTGCTGAATCGTTGTTCCAGTTCGTTTATAATATTCAGGATGCGAGACCGTCCAGACATTATCCCAAGAAGTTCCGTTGATGGCAATGTCCAAAATAACGGCCATTCCTCGGCTGTGAGCGCCATCGACTAAAGTTCTTAAATCAGCCAGAGAACCATATTCAGATCCAACAACTTTAAAATCTTTGATACAATAGGGCGAAGCCGAACTTCGGGAATCGGTTCCATGCGGGAAAATTGGCATTAAATAAATCACATTCGTACCGAGTGCTTTAATATTATCTAATCGGGCAGTTACTCCGGCTAAATCTCCGTTGGCACTAAACGGACGAATGTGCACCTGATACATGTTGATATCTCTCGTAGCAGGAACACCAGCAAATGGTGTCCCGTATTGAGCAGGATCTTGCGCATAAACTGAACCTGCAAATAATAGTAGAAAGCAAAATATTGCTTTGGTAATATGAAATAATCTAGGGGTAATTTTGATTTTCATAATAGTAGTTTTTTGCATGCTTGTCGGCATTTCTAACTAAAATTCATTCTCACTCGCATTGTTTTTAAATTCGACAAACATTTGTGGTTAATAGTTTTCAAAATAGTAAGTTTTAATTTTGCTCAAAAATGAGCATAGTTTTTCTGCCACGAATTACACGAATTGCACTAATTTTTTATTCTTTTTAGAATATTTGGCAATTATTAATTCGTGAAATTTGTGTAATTCGTGGCTAAAAAACCTTAGTAGTCTATAATTTTTTCAATCCTTTTAAATCTGAAGCAGTTCCTTCTTTGATGCTGATGGCAACACCACCGCCAGGAGCTAAATATTGCTTCAGTTTACTTTTTGAGTTTACAATAACTTTAGTAACGGTATATTTCTGTGGATTTTGGTTCCAATTAGCGTCTTTAGCATCGGCATAAATAGTGGCAACGAAATTTTTTCCTGCAGGTAAATAATCAAATGAAATGTTTGCTGTTCTTGTATTTTCATCTGTAATTCCGCCAATAAACCATTCATTTTTGCCTTTTGCTTTTCTTGCAATTGTAATATAATCTCCTGGTTCAGCTTCTAGAATATAGCTGTTATCCCAATCTACAGCTACATCTTTAATGAACTGAAAAGCATCTGGAAAACGCTCGTAATTTCCAGGAATATCAGCAGCCATTTGCAGCGGACTGTACATGGTTACATAATAAGCCAATTGTTTTACTAAAGTGGTGTTTACTCGTTGTGAACTTCCTGTTCCGTAATACGAAAGATCGGTCTGAAAAATTCCAGGCGTATAATCCATTGGACCTCCCATTAAACGGGTAAAGGGCAAAATAGTCGTGTGATCCGGAGCTAATCCTCCCATAGATTCAAACTCAGTACCGCGCGCTGATTCCTGAGCAATCCAGTTTGGAAAAGTTCGGTTTAATCCCGTCGGACGAACGGCTTCGTGGCTGTTGACCATAATTTTATAATCGGCAGCACGTTTGGCAACATTAATGTAATGATTGACCATCCATTGTCCGTCGTGATGTTCGCCACGTGGAATAATCTGTCCCACATAACCAGTTTTTACAGCATCATAGCCATTGTCATTCATAAACTGAAAGGCACGATCTAAACGACGCTCGTAATTGGTTGCAGATCCTGAAGTTTCGTGGTGCATAATGATTTTTACACCTTTTGAAGCGGCATAAGCATGAACTGCTTTCACATCAAAATCAGGATAAGCTGTTACAAAGTCAAAAACTTCTTCTTTCCAATTGCCAATCCAGTCTTCCCAGCCAATGTTCCAGCCTTCGATAAGAATGGCATCGAAACCATTTTTAGCAGCAAAATCAATGTATTCTTTGGCACGTTCTGTAGTGGCTCCGTGTTTTCCGTTTGGAGTAAGTTTGGTAAAATCATCCGTAATTTTTACGTTGTTCTCTTTTCCAAAAGCCCAAGTACTTCTTCCTGCTACGAAATATTCCCACCAAATTCCGATATATTTTACTGGTTTAATCCAAGAAACATCTTTGTAATTTGTTGGTTCGTTTAGGTTTAAAATTAATTTTGAAGCTAAAATATCTGTTGCTTTATCACTTACTACAATTGTTCTCCAAGGAGATTGTGCGTCAGTTTGCATATAACCTTTTGCTCCAACAGCATCTGGCGCTAAGTGACTTGTCATTTTGTTGGTTTTAGAATCAACTTCAAGATACATTGCAGGATAATTAATTAATCCTGCTTCGTGAATGTTGATGTATAAACCATCATCAGATTTCATCATGGAAGGCGTTTGTACAGATAGTTCTTTGATCGGTTGTTGTGCATTGATTTCGATCGTTGCTTTTTTCATCAACGAAGGAATTTCTGAAATGTTTGATGTCGTATAAGCATATTCGTTGGTATCATAATCTCCTGGAATCCAGAAAATTTTATGATTTCCCGCTAAATTAAATTCAGAACGTTCTTCTTTAATTACAAAATAACTCAGCTCATTTTGTTTTGGAAATTCATATCTAAATCCTAATCCGTCATTGAATAAACGGAAACGAATACGGATAAATCTGTTGTTTTCTTTCGCTTGCGCTAAAGTAATAACCAATTCGTTGTAATGATTGCGAATTGTTTTTTCTTCTCCTAAAACCGGATTCCAATTTTCATCAACAGAAGATTGAGCCGTATTTGTAATGGAAAAACCATCCATAAACGAAGCTTTGTTCTGCAATTCTAAACCCAACGAACTCGGCTTAATAACTGGTTTTTGTTTGTATGATAATTGGTAAGACGGAATTCCGCCTTCTTTTAATTCAAATTTTAGAGTAAGATTTTTGTCTGGTGAAGTTATTTCTTGTGCCTGAATCCATAATGAGCTTAGGAATACAAAAAATAAAAGCGCTAATTTTTTGCCCAAACGAATTTGAAGCATTTTTTTGGATTGAAAATTCATGTTATTTAGTTTTTTGCAAATCTAGTTTTATTAGAAGCGTTTATTATTTTTTAAGTATTAAATATTGATAAGCTTCTAAATTTAGTTCCGCACCAATTGCAATTTGATTTCCTGTTAATGCATTTGTCCAATTTGTGTTCGCTAAAGCTGTAGGAGCAGTATACTTAAGTGATTTGTTTTTAATATTGGCAACAATCAGAACTTTGTCATTTGCAGTTTCCATTGTAAATACACTAACGTCATTACTGCTGTATCCTGTTAATTTTCCTTTACGTAATGCCTCGCTAGAATTTCTAAAAGCAATTATTTTTTGGTATTCCAAAAGCATGTCATTATCTGCAGTCGACCAATCAATAGGAACATTATCAAAATAATCGATACGTTTGTTATACCCAATTTCCTGACCGTTATAAATCATAGGGATAGATTTCATACTCGATGCAATTACAAACGCTGCTAGAGATCCTTTTTTGCCTCCAAAAAGTTCGAGCGGAGTTCCGTCAGAAAGATTAACGTCGTGATTTGTGGTGTAACGTACAATTCTTTTTGAAGCATCTAACTGTCCATATTCTTTTGAACTTTCTGTTTGAAGATAACTTGCTGGCTGAGCTTCTGCAAACACTTTTTCTAAAGCGCCGAAATAAGCAAAACCAAAAGTATAATCAAATCCCGCATCAAAATGATTGACTCTAGTTCCTTCTGCCATTAAAAGCATTCTTTGGTTTTTGATTTTACGAATTTTAGTTATTGCTTCTGACCAGAAATTCATCGGAACAAAATCGGCAGCATCACATCTGAAACCGTCAATATTGGCATTATAAACCCAATAGGACATGGCATCGATCATGGCTTTTTTCATTTCTGCATTAGTATAATTTAATTGTGCAACATCTTGCCAGTTGGTTCCCGGAGGAATAGTAATGTTTCCGCTAGCATCTTTTTGATACCAGTCGGGATGTGCCGTAATCCATTGATTATCCCAAGAAGTATGATTGGCAACCCAGTCTAAAATCACTGCCATATTTTTGCTGTGTGCTTCTGTAACCAAAGCTCGAAGATCTTCTAAATTTCCATAGTCAGAATTTACTGCCTTGTAGTCTTTAATGGAATAAGGTGAGCCTAATTTTCCAGCCATTTTTACTTTTCCAACAGGATAAATAGGCATTAGATAAATAACATTAGCGCCTAATTTTTGAATATCTCCCAGTCGTTTCTGAACACCTTTTAGGTTTCCTTCTGGACTGAAAGAACGCACGTTTACTTGATAAATTACAGCATTTTCGTTTGCTGCAACTTTATCAAATGGAGAGCCATATTGCTGATATTCGTTTTCAGGCTGTGGGTTTGGCTCAGGTTTCGGATTTTCTTCAGAAGAACTGCACGATACAAAAGCTAAAGAAAGCAGTAAAACAAGTAAAATGTTGGAGTTAGACTTCATGATTTTTTTGAATTAAATTTTATAAGATCTGAGCGGCAGTTTTATTTTTAGATAACCTGCCTTTTGCTCAGAAAGGCAGGTATCACTCAAAACTAATCTAAACAAGTATGAATGTGCTAGATTATTTTTTAACTATACTGCAAATTGCTGTTGCAGGATAGCCATTTGTGTTTGGATCTGTTTCTTCAATAGTTAACGTAACTTCATAAGTTCCCGCTTCAGCAATGGTATAAGAACCTTGATCGTCACGATTAATGGTATTTGTTGTAGCATCTTTAGGTCCATAATTAACGTCCCATTTGTTGTTCAATCTGAATTTTAATGCTCCAGGAACTAAATCTGCCGTTACTTTCCATGTTTTTGTTTGATGGTCATAACTCATCGGTGTGCTGTTGTCCCATCCTCCAGTTTGAGCTGTTCCAACAATTCCCCATGCATAAGGAGTCGCAGACCATTTTAACGTGTTCAAATTTACTTTAATTTGGTACGAACCTGCACTCGGAAGAAATAAATTATCATCATCCATTCTAACTAAATCTTCATTAGTAGCACCTGCGCCATAAAATTCAGCCCATGTTCTGGAAGTATTTAATTTGAATGCTAATGCAGTGCCTTCAGCAGTCATGTATCCTTGATATACTCCTTTTTCAATTGCTGTTAAAGCTGCGGCAGTTTCAACCGCCCAACCTTGATAATCTCCAGGCATATAGATTTCACCAAAAACAACTGCTTTTTCGTAAGGAGTAACCATTATCTCAATTGGATCTGAATAAATATTTCTGTCCATTGCAGCCACAACTCTTACTGCTAACTTCCCTTCTATATTTGGTTGAATTCCTAAATCAGTTGCAATTTTATTCAAATCACGAACAGTAAAAGATTTACTCAAAACATCGTTTCCTGCTTCGAATACTTTAGCATTCAACCACGCCTTTGCACCAGTAGTATTTGCTGGCAGATCAAATTGAACCGTATATAAAACGGGAGCTTCAATTGGGAAAACAACAGCTGGCCAAGAAATCGTTGTTGCAGTATCGTCGGCGGTATCTTCTGTAAGCACAATTTTACTTGCAGAAGATGTAATTGCGGCAGGAAAAGTAACCGATTTTAAAACGGTTAATTCCGCATCAGATTCACAAGAAGTAGACACGATTACTAATGTAAGTAATGCTACTAATTTATTTATATATTTTTTCATAGTATTTAGCTGTTTTAGTAACCTGGATTTTGTTTAAGTCCTGGATTTGCATTTAAAGCTGAAGTTGGGATAGGGAATATTTTTCTATATTCTTCTGAAGTGCCTTTGAATTCGTTTGGTAACAAAAATTTATCAAAACGAATCATGTCTTCTCTACGATGCCCTTCCCAATTTAATTCACGTCCTCTTTCATCAAAAATATCGTCAAGAGTAGGGTTTGAAGCTAAAGCAGCAAGACCAGCACGAGTTCTAATAGCATCAACTAAAGGTTTAGCTGCGCCTGCATTTCCTAAACGAACATTACATTCAGCAGTCATTAGCATTACATCCGCATATCTATAAATTGGGAAATCATTTGAAGCCCCTCCACCGTTCATTGAACCTGCAGGATAAAATTTAACATTTCGAACACCTTCCTGAGCACCTGCTCCCGGATTATCTAATGAAGTGATGTCTAGTGTATAATTTATGTCACCTGGTTGTGGCCCTAATAAAAATTGTTTTTTACGGATGTCTTTATCGTCATACTTTAGATAAAAATCTTTTGGAACAACAGATCCGTTCCAACCACTGTAACCAAATAAAGCATTTGCATGTGGTCCAATCAAACTGCGTACAGTAAAAATATTACGACCTACAATATCCACGGTAGTATAAATAGATAAAATGGTCTCGTCTTGCGGATTTACATCTCCAAACAATTCATAGTATTTATTACCTAATGGACTTGAAGCATCTGAAAGAGCAGGATGTAGTGAAAACCCTCCGCCATTTACAACATTACAAGCTGCAAGACATTCTTCCCATTTTGGGGTTCCAGTTAAAACGCCTGCGTTCATGTATACTTTAGCAAGTAAAGTGTACCCAGCCCATTTGTTGAATCTACCGTAAAATTCTCCGCCTTTAGTTCCAGGCAATAAATCAATATTTGTTTTTAATTCAGAAACTACAAAATCAAATACTTCTTTACGGCTTGCTTGTGGTATTTTATCAACTGTAATATTGTTGTCTGTATAAAATGGTACATTTCCAAAATCATCAATTAATAAATAATAGAAAAAAGCTCTTAAGACTTTTGCTTCAGCAATTTTTGATGCATCAGCTTTAGAGTCTTCCAATAGTTTTATTGCGAGGTTTGCATTGAAGACTGATACATATAACCAGTTCCAGGTATTTCTAACGACTTCATCTGTTGGCAGCCATTGATGTTTGAACAAGATTGCAAATTCTGTTGACCAGTCTCCTGTGTTTCTATGAGGAATAACCTGATCATCAACACACATGGAGTTTAAATCATACCAGCCCAAATCTGCACCAGCATAACCAACACCATTCCAATTGCCGGGAATTTGTCCGTAAACACCAGCTAGAGCGATATCTGCGCCTTGAGGAGATCCATAAAATTCTGATGCAGGATATTTGTCATATACATTTTCTTCAAGATCGGTGCAAGCTGTAAGAGCAAAGAAACAGATGCTTCCTGCTATAAATATATTTCTTAATTTCATTTCTTTTACTATTTAAATTTAACATTTACACCAAACGAAATGCTTCTTGTACGAGGATAAATTCCTTTATCTCCTCCAAAATAAGCATCTTCAGCACCACTACCACTTAAGTTAATTTCAGGGTCGATACCTGAATAGTTAGTGATAAGGAATAGGTTATTTCCAGTAAGAGAAAGTCTAATTGACTCTATAAATCGATCTTTAAAACTAAAATTGTATCCTGCAGTAACGTTTTCTAAACGAACAAAAGAACCGTCTTCTAGCCACAAATTTGAAGAATATTGAGAGGTGAAAATACCTAAGCCAACAGCACTTTCTAAAACATTGCTTTTTCCAATGTTTTCCATATAGCTTGAACGTTGATTTACGGTGTTATAGATTTTATTTCCTCCAGATCCTCTTAATAGGAAAGAAGCGTCAAACTTTTTATACCTCAAAGTTGGATTGAAAGCAAAAGTATAAGTTGGCAGAGCAGAACCTTGCATTACACGATCTGCACTCGTATTACTTTGATCAAAATTTCCGTCACCATTTTGATCTACCACTGTTTCAGAGTTGGCTGCGTTTTTTCCGTCGTGTTGCAAAATGTTAAATGTACCAATTGGTTGTCCTTCTATTAAGTAAGAATTTGGAGCACCCCAATCTATATAGTTTGTTTTCAATGGTACACCATTAATTTCTCCATTTAATTTAAGAACCTCATTACGCATAAAAGATACATTTCCAGCCAAAGTTAAGGTTGTGTTTTCGTTGCTAATTACGTCATATGCTAAAGCAAACTCGATACCTTCATTTCTCAGGCTACCAATATTGGCTTGAATTTTCTCGTATTGGTAAGGAGGTAGAGAAACGGTATAATTGAATAATAAATTGTCAGTCGTTGAAGTGTATAAGTCAACTGTACCTCTTAATCTGTTATTGATTAAGCCAAAATCTAGACCAATATTGGTTTGTTTTTTAGTTTCCCATTTCAAATCAGGATTAGCATTTTGAGTAATTTTGTAATTTGAAATTTGAGAACCTCCAAAATAAGTAGTTCCTGCAGGCCCCACTAAAGAAATTGATCCTTGAGGCAGTAAACCTTGCTGATTACCAGTAACACCATAACCTAAACGTAATTTCAAATCATTAACTACAGATTGATTGGCCATAAACGATTCTTTTGCAATTTGCCAAGCCACCGAAGCAGATGGGAAATTACCCCATTTGTTATTTTCTCCAAACACAGAAGAGCCATCGCGTCTTATACTTGCTGTAACCAAATAACGATCAAATAAAGAGTAATTTACTCTTCCTAAAAAAGAAACGAGAGTTCTATCATTTTTGGAAGATTTAATATCGCCAGGTAAAGCTTTACTAATATCACCTAATTGAAGGTTATTATAAGTTGCTAAATCATTAACAAAACCTCTTACTTGAGAATAATTTTTCTGCTCGCTTTGGTATTGCCATTCGTAAAGACCCAAGGCATTTATTGAGTGAACTCCAAATGTTTTTTTGTAATTCAAACTAATATCCATTAATTTCTCTTCTTGACGAATATTATCAATGTTTCCAAAACCTTTTTGGTTAATTGCGTTTGCATCTGTAGATTTTGCAGGATTATAAAAACCAATTGAATTATTAGCTTTTCTCCAGCTTCCAAACCAACCAGCCTGTAAACCATCAACTATATCTAAATCTGCTTTAAGGCTTCCAAATAAATTATCATATTTTCCTTCGTTAGTAATTTCTTGTTGAGCCGCATAAGGATTCAAATACTGAAACAGGTTTGGATCTGTATAATAGGTAGTTCCGTCTGCTTGAAACACAGGATCAGTAGGACGCATTTGATAAGCCTGAGAAATTAAGTTTGAAACCTGATTTACTCTACCAATACTTTGTACGCTACTTTGAGTATTACTAATTCCGTTAGTTAAAGTATAATTCAAAGTCAATTTATCATCCAATGCTTTTTGTGTGGCTTGTAATCTTGCAATATATTTTTTATTGCTAGAGTTAATTACAACACCATCTTGTAAAATAGCACTCAAAGACCCGTGGTAACTGAATTTATCACTGCCTCCACCAAACGAAAGTGTGTGTGTTTGTGTAAATCCTGTTTGTGTTAAAATTCCGTACCAATCAGTGTTGGCTCCATGGTTTGCAGAAGCTGGAACACCAACGCTTTGTGCGGCAGCCCACCATTCATCGGCATTTAGAAAATCCAATTTTTTTGGAATGAAATCGATAGCAGAAGAACCTACATATTCAAAAGTCGTTTTTCCTGATTTGTTAGTTTTGGTAGTTACAATGATAACACCTGGCGCTCCTCTAGATCCATAAATGGCCGTAGCCGAAGCATCTTTTAGAATATCTATAGACGCAATTTCTGTTGGAGGAATAGAATTTAATAAATCTAAATTTCCCTGAATTCCATCTACTACAACCAAAGGGTCGCTCCCGCCAATTAAAGAACTTACTCCACGAATACGTACACTTGGTCCAGAACCTGGTTCACTTCCAATCTGGTTAATATTTACACCTGCCGCTTTTCCAGAAATTAATTGCAACGGATTTACTATTGGACCTTGATTCATATCTTTTGCAGTAATAGAAGAAACTGCACCCGTTACATCCTTTTTAGAAACAGAACCGTAACCTACCAACACAACTTCTTGTAAGTTGGTAGCATCTGGTTCCAATTGAATATTTAAAATGCCATTTCCAGCTGGAACTTTTTTTGTTTTATAACCCACAAAACTTACTACGATTATAGAAGAACTGCTTTCGACAGTGAGTTTAAATTTGCCATCAAAATCGGTTATAACACTATTTTTTGTGCCTTCTTCGATAATAGAAGCTCCAGGAAGAGGAGCGCCATTTTCGTCAGTAATAATTCCAGAAATAGTTTCTTTTTCGGACTCGATATTTTGTGTTTTTAGTTCTGGTTTTTTAAGGATAATCTGCGTGTCGCGAATTTTAAATTCGGTCGGAGTTCCTTTAAAAATTCTGTCTAAAACTACATATATCGATTGTTCCTTTACAGAAATGGAAACTGTTCGATCTAAGTCGACATCATTCATTTTGTAAATAAATCTGAAATCTGTTTTTTGTTCAATGGTCTCAATAACCTTTTCGATTGTTGAATTGTTCAATTCAAGGGTAACTTTTGTTTTTTGGGCATAAGTACTTGCTTTGATATTAAACATGGCGACCAAAATAAGTAGTGTAGTTAATTTCAATTTTAGGTCATTTTGGAACAATGAGTATAGAAACCCATTATTCTTAGATTTTTTTTTCATAATTTTGTTAATTGATTGTAGTTAATTCGTTATATTCAATCACTTAGTTAATCGGAAATTGTTCGCAGCTCTTTCCGATTTTTTTATTCCCGTAAAGTTATCTCATCATATATTGTATTGGTTTTAGTGGTTATTTAATTAGTATTTGATTGTTTTTTATAGTGTAATTAATGCCATGAACATCATTAAAATAGCTCATCACATTCTCAATTGATTCTTCTTTAAAGCTGGCATTGAATTTTTCATTCGCCAATTTTTCATTTTTATTAATGATCGTTACGTTGTAGCGTCTTTCCAGTTTGGTAATGATGTTTTTGAAAGTCATGTTTCTAAAAGTCAGACCGCCGTCTATCCAAGAAGTATAGATTTCTGTAATAACCGGTTTTGTCAAAATGGAAGCATTTTCTTTGTTGAAGCTTCCTTTATAACCAGGTTTTAAGATTGTGTTTTTAGAAGCGTCAAATTCTTCGTTTGAATGGTACATTCCGACAGAACCCTCAACCAAAACAACATCTGTAACAGCATCTTCAGGATAATTAGAAACATTAAAATGTGTTCCTAAAACGCGTACATTTAGTGCATCAGCATTTACAACAAAAGGATGTTTTTTATCTTTTGCGACGTCAAAAAAAGCTTCTCCGTCTAGATAAACCTGACGATTTTCTTCAGCGATAAATTTTACAGGATATTTTAAAGTAGTTCCAGAGTTTAAATGAACCATAGTTCCGTCAGATAATTGAAGTCGGAATTTTTTGCCAAATGGAATTTTAAGGGTGTTATAAACCAATTTATCAGAATCGGTTTGGTTTTCGTAAACTAATTTATCGCCGCTTTGATTTCCGACAATATTTCCATTTTTATCATGAACTTGAACTTTGCCATTTTCAGAAATAATCTGAACACTTCCGTCTTCCATTTGCAAGACAATGTCTGAACTTTTAAAACTGAATGGAACTTCTGTATTTTTATTAAAGAAACCTTGTTTGTAAGTAAAACCAACTCCCAAAAGAACCAAGACAGAAGCTGCAATAGCAATATATTTTCTATAATTTGATTTTCTTGGCTGTAATTCTATTACTATTTCTTGTTCTTTTGCAGCAGTTAAAATACTGTCGAAAATCGAATCAGCTTTTTGTTCATCCATTTTTGGCATTTCGCCCAATAGATTTTTTACTTCTTCAACAGTCGGAAATTCTTCAGTAAGATTATTATTTCGACAATAGGCAACTACTTGCTCTGTTTCTTCGGCAGTACATTGATTTAAAATAAACTTTTCTAAAAGCGTTTTTATTTCAGAATTTGAATTCATTAAGAATGTTTTTAGGTTCTGTGTTTCTATAATACAGCTGAGATGCAATTGAGTACTACTCAAACGTTATAAATTTTTAAATTTTAACATTTTGAGTTGTTTAATATGTTGATTTTTAACGAAATGATGAAAATTATTTTTTTGAAGAAATAATGATTAAATGCATTTTGTTATCCTGAGAAACGAAGGATCACAAAAGAAAGCGACAAAAAAAAACTCAATATGAATATAAAATTGATTTTTTGGGCGAGCCAGCATTAGAAAAAGGGGCCAACAATCGTTGTCTTTATGCGCCCCTTTTCCTAATGCTGTCGGGCTGTCCGCGCTACTTCGGTAGCTTGCTCCCATCCCTCTCGCGGGCAAACAGGTTTATTAGCGATTCTATCTTTTAATTTTTGCTAGAGAAAATCAATAGAAGCAAACAAAAGTTATCGATTTTGATTGTGGAATTTCTTTTGTGATCCTTCGTTCCTCAGGATGACAAGATTGAGTGAAGTTTTAAAGCATACAAAAAAAATCACTCCGAAGAGTGATTTTAAGGGCATTATTGTGGTTTTGGTTAGATAATTTCATCGTGAAGTTGAAAAAAACCGCGCATCGATTCGAGCGCTTTACTCATTTGGTTCCGGACTGTATTTATCGAGATTCCTAGTTCCTCGCTTATTTCTTCGTAGCTCATTCCTTTTTTCCGCGACATTTTAAAAATTTGCCGTCGTTTGGGCGGGAGCTGTTTTATAGCTTGCTTTTGGAGTTTTTTACAATCGGCTTCCCGAACCGCATAATCTCCGTATTCATGTGATTTCTGACTTTCGTAGAAAACAGCTTCTTTCAATACAATTTCATTGGCGGCTTTATTCAAAACATTAAAAGCCTGATTTCTTGCAATTGTAAAAATGTAGGCTTTAAAAGACTGTTCTACATCTAAACTTTCGCGATTGAGCCAAACTTTCAAAAAAACATCCTGTACATTTTCCTCCGCTGCTTCTTTTGATTTTAGAAGACTAATGCTGTACCCGTAAATGTCTTGGCGGTACAAATCAAAAAGTTGGCGAAAGGCCTTTTCGTTTCCTTTTTTGAGTTCACTCACCAATAATCTTTCACTATGGTTGGCCGCTTCTAACAATTTAATTTGCGTTTATTTAATTCCAATGGTATTAAACTATCAAATGCGAGGTCTGATGTCTGACTTCTTCGCAAATATATAAAAATATTATTCGCAACAAATTATATATAAAAAAACTTAATTCGGATTTTTTGTTAGTTTTTTATATAAAACACATAAAACATAGTGCAAAGTCGCTTTTTATAAGTAAGTGTCATATTGACGCTTTTCTGAAATAATATTTATTTCACAATTTGTCTTTTGAGAATATTCTTATTTGCTAAAAAAAGCAATTACTCTTATTCGACTTTTATTCAAACAAAAATCCTTTCATCTTTTATTAAAAGACAAAAGGATTTTGTGTTATAAATGAAGAATCAAAACGATTTTTTAATCTTATTTTGATTAGTTTTTTAAGTCTTTAATTACTTTAAAAGCAACATCAACTTGATCTTCTCCAACTAAAATAGTAAATTCATTTGAAGTCGAAATTACTTCATTGATGATGATTCCTTCCCAAGCCAAACGTTGGAAAATGAAGTAGTAAATACCAGGAACAACAATGTTTTCTTTTGGTAATTTTACGGTAATAGAAGCTAAATTATCTAATTTCTGGATCAATTTTTCTCTCATAAAGTGTTTTTCAACTAAGTGATTTACACTGCTGCTCACTACGATATTGGTTTCGTTAACTCCACGAGATGAGGTATAAAAAATATCAGATAAAGCATTAATATCAGAAATTAAATCTGCCTGTTTGTTTAAGACAGTTTCAGATGCTGCGAAAGTGTAATCTGTAAGTTCAGAACGAACTGTAATTTCACCTATATTTTTAATTACTTTATTGATTTTGTGGTTCAATTTAAAATCTAATTCTTCCGTCAGTCGTTTTAAAGACATTACAACAGCGCCTTGTTTTACTTCTTTCCCAAATTCACTTTCTAATTCGGTCATAATATTTCGCGAAAGTGATGTTAGGTTAATAATTCCAAGCGATAGAGCATTTAATAAAAATGGTTTTGTTTTAATGTAGTTTTCTACAATAGAAGAAACAGTTTTCATAATTCTTTTTTTTTTTTGGTAACAGTTGAGTTGGTTTGTTAATTTAACATTGCGATGTTATAATTCTTTGCAAATATAAATAAAAAAACAAATTGTTACAATTATAACAATGAAAAATTATGTTAAAAGTGATAAAAAGCATCAGTAAGATGTTCAATTGCAAATGATTCCTCATTTTTATGGATCGCAATGATGTCAAAACGGATTTCTAAATCTTCTTCAAAATCCTTTTCCCTATCGTTTATGTAGGCATTTACTGCTTTAATGAGTAATTGTATCTTTTTTTGCTTGACAAAATCTTGCGGAGAACCAAAATCTAAATTCGAACGGGTCTTTACTTCAATAATGGCTAAAATGGAATCTTTTTGAGCAATAATATCTATTTCTGCTTTCTGTATAACAAAGTTTCGTTCTATAATAGAATATCCGTTTTCTTCAAGATGTGCTGCTGCGAGGTCCTCACCTAATTTTCCGAGTTCGTTATGTTTTGCCATGTTTTTTGTTTCAAGTTTAATGTTTCACGTTTGAGGTTTCTTGTGTGTAAAAAAGCAAAGCCGCAAAGTGTTAATAAACTTTGCGGCTTTGCGTCTCTGTGAGATTTTATGTGGTATTTAAGCCTTTAAAAAAGAAAGGTTTAAAGAATTAAGCTATTTTTTAAACGTTACTGTGCTTCCAGAAGCTGTAACTTCCATTGTAACTATATTTCCCATAACTAGAGCTCTATTGTCTCTAATATGCCCTGCAGGGAAATTAAAAATTACTGGAATATTGTATTTTTTGGTTACGTCATCTATAATTTCTAAAGCATTTTTTCCCCAAGGCACTTCATTGTCTTTCATGCTTGTCATTCCGCCAATGATAATTCCTTTTAGATTTTCTATACATCCGTTACGTCTTAGATTCATCATCATACGGTCAATATGATAAAGATATTCATCTAAATCTTCGATAAATAAAATTTTATCCTTGCAGTCAATTGCAGATGGTGATCCTAATAAACTGTATAAAATAGACAAATTACCTCCAACTAATTCGCCAGTAGCACTTCCCAAACGGTTCATTGGAGTTGGGCTGATAGTATAGGAAATAGGCTCGTTAAACAAAGCCGCTTTTAATGAACTTACAGCATCTGGAGTTGCCCTAGGAACTGTGACAGGCATTATTCCGTGAATAGATTTGTAACCCATTGTATTCAAATGATTATGGAGAACTGTTACATCACTAAAACCAATTACCCATTTTGGGTGCTGTTTGAATTTTGTAAAATCCAATAAATCTAACATTCTAACAGTACCATATCCGCCGCGAACACACCAGATTGCTTTAATATTTGGGTTATCCATTTGCTTTTGGAAATCGGCAGCTCTTTGTTCATCTGTCCCTGCCAATTGGTGGTAGTCTAATCCGATTGTACTTCCAATAACGGCTTCCAAACCCCAGCTGTGCAATAAATCGATGGTTGGTTTTAGATTGTCATCTATATTTTTTCTAGCTGTAGCTAAAAGAGCGACAGTATCTCCTTTTTGTAAATAAGGTGGTGTTATCATGTTTTGTTGAGATTGACAAGTGAAAGATTGAAAAGCAAAAATAAGAAATGCAACTCTATAAAGTGTAAAGTGTTTTTTGAAGTGTTGAAGGCTTTTTATTTTCATTTTTCTTTTTACTTAAAATTATAAATTATTTTAACTCTAGTTTTAATAAAACGGATCACATCCATATTTAGTTTCTAATTCTTTTAAAATCAGTATTAATCCTTCATCGGCTTTTTCAGATTGTACGTTGGCAAAAAGAATAAATGCTTTATTGACGGCTTTACAAATATACACTTTGGTTAAAAATGTTCCAGGATTTCCATTGTGAAATGAATATTGCGGTTCATTCTTTTTGTTCAGTTCTGAATACCAGCCAAACGAAAATTCTGGCAGGCCAAAATGCATATAATTAAATTCTTCTTCTGTAAACAATTTAGATTTTCCTTGCAAACCCTGAAGTTGCATTTGAATAAATTTGCAAAAGTCTGGTAAACTTACATTTATGTTTCCTGCTGATGAAAGCCAGTTTAATTTGTAATTTAAAGAAGGTTTTTCAGGAAACAGATTTTCGTCATGTCCCCAAGTTTGTTTTTCATTTTTTAAATTCGGCTGTCCAAAATCAAAATCAACATCTAGTTTTTTTCCTAATTCGTGCACTAAAGTTTCATATGTTTTTCCAGTTGCTTTTTCAAGCATTAGTCCAGCAGCAACGTAACTAGGATTAGACAAATAAAGATCTTGCTTCTCTGAAATAGTAGAATTTTGCTTAAAAAACCATTTTATAAACTCATAACGTTGTTCGGAATCAGTTCCTTTTATTTCTTTTTGGGTTGGGGTTTCGTTTCCATAAGACCAAGTTGGAATATGTGCTCTAAAGGTTATAAAATCTCGTAATGTAAAATTGTAGTAATTAGGATTGCTTTTGGTTTTTAATTCTGGATATAAATCAAAAAATTTAGTTTCCCATTTTATTTTTTCTTCTTTAACCAAAACCGCTGCTAAATAAGCTGTAATTGTTTTGGAGATAGAACCTAATCTAAATCGATCTGATAATTCAGCTTTCAAGTTACTATTGATTTTTTTATATCCTAAAGAACTTATTTCTAAGACAGAATCAGAAGAAACAACTGCATAAGCAATTTCTGGAATATTATATTTTATTCTTATGCTGTCTATAGATTGGCTATTTTTTTGGCAATAACAAAGATTGTTGTGCATTAAAAACAGTATAAAAACCAAAAGGATTTTTTTCATTTTTTGAATAGTGAATTTAAGTCAGCAAGTTACATGAGAATTTGATTATATGAAAGAAAAGCTAGAATAATTATTTAGAAAATTCTTACAATTTAATTAGTTTTTCATAAATTGGATTTTTATTTTAATTACAATTATGCGCCATATAGCTTTAACCTTTTGGATTCTTTTCTTTTTTATTAACTTTTCAAATGCTCAATCCAAAAAATATAAAATACATACAGTTGCTTTTTACAATTTTGAAAATCTTTATGACACTGTAGATGATGAATTTACAAATGATGACGAATGGACTCCAAACGGAGCTCAACATTGGACAATCGAGAAATATCAGCAGAAGTTAAAAAATCTTGCAAGGGTACTATCTGAAATTGGAACTCCCGAAAATTCTAATGCGCCAACTTTGATCGGAGGAGCAGAAATTGAAAATCGAGAAGTTTTGGAAGATTTAATCAAAGAACCAAAACTACAGTCTTTAGATTTAGGAATTATACATTTTGATTCGCCAGACAAACGCGGTATTGATGTGGCGCTGCTTTATCAGAAAAAATATTTCAGACCAACTTCTTATTCCAATATTCCATTAATCATTTATAAAAAAGAAATTTCCAAAAGAGAAGAAGAAGCAGAAGTCTTAGACGATGAAATTGAGGTTAAAAAAGAAAACAAAAATCGTGTTTTTACAAGAGATCAGCTTTTGGTTTCTGGATTTTTAGAAAATGAAGAAATACATATTATTATAAATCACTGGCCATCTAGATCTGGAGGAGAAAAAGCGACGAGTTTGTTTCGCGAAGCCGCAGGAAAATTAAATAGAAGAATTATTGATTCGTTACAGCAGATTAATCCTCAAGCAAAAGTATTAACAATGGGAGATTTTAATGATGGACCATTCAATAAAAGTATTAAAAGTGGATTAGGAGCAAAAGGAACAAAAGTTGAAGTTGCTGAATTTGGTGTTTTTAATCCGTTTGAAGAACTTGCTAATAAAGGTTTAGGAACCATTGCGTATCGCGATTCGTGGAATGTTTTTGACCAGATTATCATGACGGAGTCTTTAATTAAATTGGACTTTTCAACGTTTAGTTTTTGGAAAGCAGGCATTTTCAATAAACCTTATCTTATTCAAAATTCTGGGCAGTATAAAGGTTATCCGTTGCGCAATACATTGACTCAGGCTGGTTTTAGTGATCATCTTCCTGTTTATGTTTATTTGATAAAAGAGGTTTTAAGGTAGAGACGCACTGTAGTGCGTCTAACATTTTCAGAAATTAAATTACAAACCATAGACGCACTGCGGTGCGTCTCTACAATTTCATTACCTTAGCTTTTCATAATTTAGAATTAAAAAAATGGCTATAGCAAAACCTTTCAACTTAACTAGATGGATTGACGAAAATCGTCATTTACTTAAACCGCCTGTTGGAAATAAAAATCTTTACATAGATTCTGGTGATTATATTGTAATGGTTGTGGCGGGACCAAATGCGAGAAAAGATTATCATTATAACGAAACAGAAGAACTTTTTTATCAGTTAGAAGGAAGTATAAAAGTTGTAATTCAGGAAGATGGACAGCGTAAAGAAATGGAATTAAATGCTGGAGATATGTATCTGCATCCTGCAAAAGTGCCTCATTCTCCTGTTCGTTCAGAGGGTTCGATAGGTCTTGTTATAGAAAGAAAACGTGCAGGACAAGGTTTTACAGATGGTTTGCTTTGGCATTGTGATAACTGTAACCATAAATTGTATGAAGTGTATTTTGAACTTCATAACATAGAGAAGGATTTTCTTCCTCATTTTGAACATTTCTACAATTCAGAAGAACTAAGAACTTGTGATAACTGCGGAACTGTTATGGAAAGTGATCCTAGGTTTGTAGCGAAGAAATGAAGAAATAAATTTTATTTGATTAAAAATAAAAACCCGTCAGTTTTTTAAAACCTGACGGGTTTCTATTATGTTTTGGTTGAGGATTTATGAAGGAATCCTTTTAATCTGTATAATCTGTGGCAAAAAAAAGATTACAACTCAAATTTCTTCCCTTGTACAGGATAGATAATCTTCAATCCTAAATCGTTTTGAGCTTTTAGCTGTTCTTTAATTTTGGTAATATTTTTAGCAGGCGGTTTCAAATGAGCGATAATAATTTTAAAGTTTTCAAGAGAACCTTTTCCTGCTAAATCTTCCAGAACATGAAGCTCTTTCATCAGATAATTTGGTGTCAAATGACCGAATAGAAATTTATCTGGCTGTTCATTTGGAAACGAAACTTCAATAAAAATTCCCTTTAATTGTTTGGCTTTTACCAATGAGGCAACGGCTGTCCATAACTCGCGAAGATTATTGCTTTTTTCTACTTCGTCAGGACCAGTATCGCCTAAATATAGTGCGTAATCATTTTCGTTTTTAATTAAAAAAGCAGTACTTTCAAAAGGATTTACATGACTTAAAGAAAATGCTTTAACCGTCATTTTTGTATTAGTTAAAGAAGTTTCTTCTCCCAGATTCAAGGTTTGAAAATGATATTTTTTTAAAGGAAAGCCAGGGCCTGCATCTCCAAAATTTGCCCAAGTCTGATCATTGAAATAATGATTTTCCATCATTTCCATGCACTTAGTTGTAGCATAAACAGTTTTAGAAGAATCGGCTGGAGAGTTAATGATTAAACCAGAAACATGATCTAAATGGGCATGAGAAATCAAATATCCTTTGATATATTTTCTTAGAACTTCACTTGTAGAAACTTTAAACGTTTTCTTTTCTATCGCTTTTTCTATTCCGGCATTTACAGTTCCAGCGTCAAGACAGATATAATTGGTTGTGTTTGATGGAGCTATTAAATAAGCTGATAGATTTTTTTCGTCAATACCGCCTTTTACTCCTAAAGGAACTACTTGAAATGAGGGTTTTTCTTTTTGAGAAAATATATGGGTTGAAATTAAAAGAAAACAAAGCAGAAGCCTAACGCAATGGGTCATAATTTTAATTTTAAGTACTGCAAATTTCATTAAATAAATTCAATAATGACGTTTCGTTTCTGTTAATACTATAAAATAAGCTTAAATTTACGTTGCTTTATGAATTAACTTCAATAGGAAATTAATTCTAAAACAATATCTTTACCTAAAAATATAACAATTTTAACCAAAAAAGTTACAATGACAACAATAGCATCGCAATTTGGAATGAAGGAAGCTCTTGAAAAATTGGGCATCAAGACCATAAATGAAGGAACATCAACTGGAATTAATAATTTTTCTTCTGGAGAAATTCTAGAGAGTTATTCGCCTGTTGACGGAAAATTAATTGCTTCGGTAAAAATGTCAACTGCAGAAGATTATGAAAAAGCAATTCAGACAGCGGCAGAAGCATTTAAAACTTTTAGATTGATTCCAGCGCCACAGCGAGGTGAAATTGTACGTCAGTTTGGAGAAAAATTGAGACAAAATAAAGAAGCTCTAGGAAAACTAGTTTCTTATGAAATGGGAAAATCATTTCAAGAAGGTCTTGGAGAAGTACAGGAAATGATTGATATCTGTGACTTTGCAGTTGGTTTATCTCGTCAGCTTCACGGATTAACAATGCATTCTGAAAGGCCGGGACATCGTATGTATGAGCAATATCATCCGTTGGGAATTGTTGGGATTATTTCTGCATTTAATTTCCCAGTTGCCGTTTGGTCTTGGAATACTGCTTTAGCATGGATTTCTGGAGATGTTTGCGTTTGGAAACCTTCTGAAAAAACTCCTCTTTGCGGTATTGCTTGCCAAAACATTATAGCTCAGGTTATTAAAGAAAACAATCTTCCAGAGGGAATTTCGTGTTTAATTAACGGAGATTATAAAATAGGAGAATTGTTGACGGCAGACACTCGTATTCCGCTTATTTCTGCGACAGGTTCTACAAGAATGGGTAAAATTGTTGCGCAGACTGTGGCAGGAAGATTAGGTAAATCATTATTAGAACTAGGAGGGAACAATGCTATTATTGTGACTCCAGATGCCGATATTAAAATGACCGTTATCGGTGCTGTTTTCGGAGCTGTTGGAACAGCTGGACAACGTTGTACTTCAACTCGAAGATTAATTATTCACGAGAGTATTTATGATAAAGTAAAAGATGCTTTAGTAGCGGCTTACAAACAGTTAAGAATTGGAAATCCGCTTGACGAAAACAATCATGTTGGACCACTAATTGACACTCACGCTGTTGAAATGTATGCTGCGGCATTAAACAAAGTTGTAGCTGAAGGCGGAAAAATTTTGGTTGAAGGAGGAGTGTTATCTGGTCAAGGCTACGAAAGCGGATGTTATGTAAAACCTGCGATTGCAGAAGCTGAAAATTCTTTTGAAATTGTACAGCATGAAACATTTGCACCGGTTTTATATTTAATTAAATATTCTGGAGAAGTAGAGAATGCAATCGAAATTCAAAATGGTGTTGCTCAAGGATTGTCTTCTGCAATTATGACCAATAATCTGCGTGAAGCCGAAAGATTTTTATCTGCAACAGGTTCTGATTGCGGAATTGCAAACGTAAATATCGGAACTTCAGGAGCAGAAATCGGAGGTGCTTTTGGTGGTGAAAAAGAAACTGGAGGAGGGCGAGAGTCTGGTTCTGATGCTTGGAAAATTTACATGAGACGTCAGACCAATACAATTAATTATACCACAAATCTTCCGCTAGCACAAGGAATTAAATTTGATTTGTAATTGATACTATTTGATATAAAAAAAAGGCTTCCAAATTTGGAAGCCTTTTTACGTTAAATTAGTCTTTATTTTTTAATTAATGTTTGATTAAATGACCCATCGACAGTGTAAATTTTTGCAAGATAAGTTCCAGGAATTAAGCTACTTGTGTCAATGCTTTGAGAATTTCCAGAATTGATCACTAGATTTCCAGAAATGTTGTAGATAAGTACTTTTTGTACTTTCTGTTCTGGGTCTGATAAGTATAAAGTGCTTGAAACTGGATTCGGATATAAGATTATTTGTGAAGTTTCTGTGCTTTCTTTTGCAGCAGTTTCAGTTGTAACAGCCATTCTTGAAGTGCTTCCGCTGTAAACCGTGCTGATGTAGAATAAGTTGGCAACAGATCCTTTAGTTATAGTATGAGAACCAGCAGCAATTGAAGCTGTTACGATACCTGCAGATGCTGTGTACGAAACGTTATCAACTTTGATTGTACCCGCAAAACTTGAATCGAAAACCAAAGTCAATGTAGATGCACTAGTCGTAGTGTATGTTATTGATGTGCTTGATTCTATTTTTAAACGCTCAGTCAATGTCAATCCGTTGTATGTTACAGAAGCTGGAGTAGAATTCATATTTCCTGTAATAGAATAGAATGTACTCGTTTTTCCAGAAGTTGTAAAATTATGTAGTTCAGATCCACCTGTTGAACCCGTTGTAACCGTTATGGTTCCTGATGCCGTTACAGGAGTCCCCGCAGTACCAGAAGTTGTTACAGAGTAAGACACATTTGCAGTTGGAGTTCCAGTAATAGTTATTGTTTTTGCGCTAGTATTTTTTACAAAAGACAATCCAGAAGCAGGTAATCCTGTTACAGAAGCGTCTGTAGCATTTCCGCCCCAAGTAAATACAATAGAAGCAATAGCAGTTCCAGAAGAAACAGTTTGGCTGTTATTGCCAGATGAAGTTAATATTTGTGTTCCAGCTGGAGTTACTGTTACAGTTCCAGAACCAGTAGCTGGGGAACCACTAGTTCCAGAAGTTGCAATTGAGTACGAAACTGTCGCAGTTGGTGTACCAGAAATAGTTATAGTTTTTGCTGTTGTGTTTTTTACAAAAGTCAATCCAGAAGCTGGTAGTCCAGTTACAGTTGCGTCAGTTGCATCTGCTCCCCATGTAAACACGATTGAAGAAATAGCTGTTCCGCTTACAACTGTTTGATTGTTGTTTGAAGCGGAAGTCAAAGTTAAAGTTTGCGATCCAGAAGGAGGATTTCCTTCACCTTGTACAGCGACCAAATTTCCAGTGTAATTTGTAAGAGCTGTTTTTAATGCTGTAATAACCAAAGAAGAAGTATCGTCAGTAGCATTATTAAATGTCCATTTTAAATCTCCTCCAGAAACACGTCCTGCATATTGAGTAGTTTTAGTTTTTGCAGCAGCAGGCGTATCGATTACTAAATTTTTTACATATAAATTAGCGTCAGTATCAAAATTGTTGTACGTGTTAGCACCCGATTTAGATTTTACAGCACTGCTTACCACTTCTCCTCTTGTTGCAGCTACATAAGCATCAAAATCTGTTGTAGAGCTAATTTTTCCAGAGATATTATATAAAGGATTAGGATCGTTATACGCTACAAAACGCATATTATTTGTTCCGTTAGAAGCGTCAAAAGTATTGTTGAAAGCTTTAATGCTTCCTCCAGCTTCACCAGAGAACGTTCCCATTGTTCCTGCATTATTCACTTGATTGGCTTCGTCCCAAATGTCAGAACCTTGAAGAGAAGTTAGCATTGGGTGCTTGCTATTTCTGAAATAATTGCCTTCAACAAAAAGCGAAGATCCCATAGTTGATCCTGCACCATATTTAGAAACTCCATCATAATAGTTGTTGTAAATATGTGCTGAATAATAACGTACACGAGGATGACGAGAATCGGAGTGATCAAACCAGTTATGGTGATACGTGATGTATAATCCTGAAGTTGTTCCTTCACTTAAACCTAAAAGACTCGCTTTTCCATTATCCCAAAAGTGGTTATAAGATAGTGTGATGTATGTAGAAGTTTTATTGTCTAATGCTCCGTCACCTTTTATTTGGTCGGCATCACTTCCTGCATTTCCGTAGAATAAATCACAGTTGTGAACCCAAACGTGATCATTATCCTGCTGCATTCCTACGTTATCACCGGCAGTACTATTACAGTTCATAAATCCAAGGTTGCTTACTTCTATGTTTGAAGCCGATTTTAATCTAACTCCCCATCCATTTGCTACGGCATCGTCACCAACACCTTCAATAGTAACATAGCTTGAAGCGTTGTTTGCGTTTTCAATAACTACGTCGCCACCTTCCATAACAGTCATATCTGTAATATTTCCGATTAAACGAATAATGAACGGACGCGTGTCTTTTCCTTTTTTAATGGCATAAAGAATATTTTGAAGACCAATGCAAGGATTTGCGCTAGCTCCAGTAATATTCATCGAAATCGTGTTTTTGGTGTTTTGGGTGATGTAAAGAATTACAGCATTGTCTTTAGGAGTTCCGTCTGCTTTGTATCCACCAGGAACACGACCGCCTTCAAATGCGAATCCGTTTCTGTCGTGTGCTGTTACGGTTAAACTTCCAGTTGTTGCTCCAGATCCTTCGGTGCCATTTACAACAGGTTTTACTTTAACGGTGTAAGTTCCGGCTTTAAGTCCTGGAATGTCAGCACGAAAATAAGAGCCATAACTTCTAATAAGCTGGTCGTCTATTTTTTGATCTGTAAATCCGTTACCTGTGTAATACACATTGTAGGTCTGGGCACCGCTGACTGGTTGCCATTTTACAAAAGCTGACTCTAACCAGCCTGAAGCTTCGTTAGTTTGAATGGTTTGGGACCATAGTTGAACTGTCATAAGAAAGACAGCCACGAAAAGTAGGTTTTTTTTCATAAGGTTTGTTTAAGATAGTTAATAAAAAAAAGTAAGTGGTTTTACTTTCGATTCCAAGTGGTTTAATTGTAATCGATTACACAAAATTATATATTAATTTTAAATAGTATAATTTTTTAGCTAAAAAAAAGAATATACTTAAAAAATGTAGCTTTTAAAATAATAAAAATGTAATAAATTGCATTGATTGTAATTTATTACACATCACTTATCGAGTACGGAAAGCCGTATTTTTCTCGCTTTTTTTAATTTCAAACGTTAAACAAAAAAAATAGAAAGGGACTGCATTTTTTTTTATTACATAAATTACATTTTAATTTTTTGTAGGAAATAGATTCTTTTCGTGTTTTGAATAGCAGATTATTCTTAGAAGTTTTGACATTTATAACCAGAAAAATTAATTGATTGAAATAAAAAAGCCTTTCTGATTTTACTCAAAAAGGCTTTAGATTATTTAAAAGAGACTTATTTAGTCTTTGCTAGAAAGTTTTGATAAAAGTCTTAAGAATTCAATATACAACCAAACTAATGTAATCATCAATCCCATTGCTCCATACCATTCCATAAATTTTGGCATTTTTTCTCTTGCACCTTTTTCAATTAAATCAAAATCTAAGAAAAGGTTAAGAGCAGCTATGATGATAACAAAAACACTAATACCAATACTCATCATAGAATTTCCGTAATGAACAGGTGTCCAGCTTGTAAACATTGATACAACCCAAGAAATTAAATAATAAGTGGCAATAGCCAATGTTGCAGCAACAACAACAGATTTGAATTGTTCTGTAACTTTTACGATTCTAAATTTATATAAACCTAAACAAACCAAGAAAGTAACAAGAGTTGCACCAACTGCATTGATTACGATTCCAGGAAATTTTAATTCAAATATTGCAGAAATACCTCCTATGAATAATCCTTCAAATAATGCATATCCTGGAGCTAGGTAAGGAGATAATTGTGGTTTGAATGAAGAAACTAATACTAAAATGAAACCAACAATTGCACCTCCAATTGTAGGAAGCATTGGGTTTATTCCGTTAAAAGTCATCCACCATGTCACCATAGCAGCTCCGCATAAGATTAGGAATAGGATTGCTGTTTTGTTGATTGTTCCAGACACCGTCATTTCTTGATTGTAATCAATAATCTGAGCGTGGTGTACTTCTGTTCTTGGTTCAGCATTAGACGAAAAACGCTTACTGTTTAAAAATGGATTTTTTGAATTAAAGTTCATAATTTAATACATTTAATTGAACTCAAATATATGGAGATTTTTTGAAGTGCAATTGTCTAGAAGAAATTTTTAACATGAATTTCTGTTCTTAATTTAAGGCATAAAAAAAATCCATTAAACTGATTTAATGGATTTTTGAGTATTTTTTAAAGAAATAATTTTATTTCAATAAGTCTAAAACTAATGATGGAAATAAACCTAAAGCAATATTTAAAACAATTGACACTACGGCTGTAGCATAAATAAGGAATGGTCTTCCTGTTCTTTCTTGATTTGGTTCTTTAGAATACATTGCAATGATTAGTTTGAAATAGTATCCAACACTTATGATAGAGTTAATTACAGCAACAATTACTAAACCAATGTATCCTGCTTGAATAGTTTGGTTGAATAAAAATAACTTAGCAAAAAATCCAGAGAAAATAGGAATTCCGGCCATTGATAATAATGAAGCTGTAAGAACTGCAGCCAATAGCGGATTTGTTTTTCCTAAACCGTGGAAATTTGTAATATCTTCATTGTCATGATCTCTACAAACATATAAAATTACACTAAAAGCAGCTATACCAGCTAATGCATAAGCAGCAGTGTAGTATAATAAAACTCCAGCAGAAGCTGAAACAGTTAATAATGTCATTAACATGAAACCTGCGTGAGAGATTCCAGAGAAAGCAAGCATACGTTTTACGTTTACTTGTCTTAATGCCATAATATTACCAACAGACATAGACGCAATAGAAATAATAACTACGATAACTTCAAATGTATGTAGAAGGTCTTGGTTGTCTAATGAAGCAATTAAGTTCATACCAGAAACCAACTTGAATAGAGTTGCAATTGCGACTACTTTTGCTAAAGTACTCATTAAAGCTGTAGTTAAAGCAGGAGAACCTTCGTAAACGTCTGGAGCCCAGAAGTGAAAAGGAACTGCCGCTACTTTAAATAACATTCCAACAACCATTAAAATCATTCCAATTGGAAACCATATTGGTAACTCTGCAGAAAGTGCACTTTCGTGAATATCACTAATGTCAAAACTTCCCATTGCACCGTAAATCAAACAGATTCCGAATAAGATAATTCCTGAAGCGAAAGAACCCATTAAGAAATATTTCATACCAGCCTCATTGCTTTTGATATTTAAACGATCGCTTGCAGCAAGTACATATAAAGCAATAGATAAGATTTCAATTCCTAAAAAGAACATTGCTAAATTTCCAAAAGAAACCATTGCTACAGCACCAGCTAATAAGAAAATTTTAATAGCCACATAATCTGAAATTTTCGTTGGGTGATTGTGGTAAAAATTATGACTTAATGCTACAAGGAATATAGTCAAAACGATAAACAATGATGAAAAAGCTGTAGAAAACTTGCTCACTGCTATCATATTGTTGTAATAACTTTGTTCTGTTCCAAATTCACAGTAATTAAGAGCCAACACACCTATTAAACCCAAAATGGTAATAGGAACAATGGCCTTTCTTAAATTAAGAATTTCAAACAATAGGCAGAAAATACCCAATCCTGTTATAGCTATTAATGTATTCATTTTTATCTTTTTGATTTAGGATTCCAATTTTTAAGTGTAATCCTAATTTATTTTTTGTTTAAAATATTAGTTCTTATTGATAACTTGTAAAATGGTTTCCAAGCTTGGTGTAATCAAATCTGTGATTGGTTTTGGATAGAATCCGAAGAATAATAAAACAGCAATGATTACAACAAATGAAATTCCTTCGTTAAGTGTTACATCAGCAAATGTTTTAGAATTTGTTTCTCCTAACATTACATGCTGGAACATTCTTAACATATAGTAAGCTCCTAAAATAATAGTAGTTCCACCAAGAATAGCAAACCAGATATTAATTTGAGATAAACTGTATAATACTGTAAACTCTCCAACAAAGTTAAATGTACTTGGTAATGCAACAGAAGCTAATACTAAGATTAAAAACATTGATGTGAATTTTGGAGACTGAGTACGAATACCACCCATTTCTTCAATTTCTCTAGTTTCGTACCTTCTGAAAATTACTTCAGCAGCGAAGAATAATCCAACTACAACAAAACCGTGAGCGATCATTTGCATAACTGCACCTCTAAAACCATCTAGAGTTAAAGTGTAAGATCCTGCAGCAATTAATCCAACGTGAGCAAGAGAAGAATAAGCCAATAATTTCTTTAAATCTTTTTGTCTTAATGCAACGATTGATCCGTAGATAACACCAGCAATTCCTAAAGCTATAAATATATACATGTATTCTTTTGCAGCGATTGGCGCAATTGGCAATTGCCAACGAAGTACACTATACAATCCCATTTTTAGCATGATACCAGATAAAAGCATTGTTCCAACGGTTGGTGCTTTTTGGTATACATTTGCTTGCCAAGTATGGAAAGGAATAATTGGAATTTTGATAGCATAAGCTAAAAAGAAAGCCAAGAAAATCCAGAATTGCTCACAAGCAGATAAGTTTACTTTGTATAAATCTTCGATTAAGAAAGAACCTGCTTTTTGGTATAAATAAATGAAAGCAGTTAACATAAATAACGAACCAGCAAGCGTGTAAATAAAGAATTTAACCACTGCTTTTCTACGCTCTTCAGCATCTCCGTTACCCCAGATCAAAGCAATAAAGTAGATTGGAATAAGAGCTAATTCCCAGAAAATGTAATATAAAAGACCATCAGAAGCTAAGAAAGTTCCAGTCATAGCAAAAGCCATGAATAAGATCAAAGCATAAAATCCTTTTGCATTTTTATATTCATTTCCGAAAGAAGAAAATATGATTATCGGAGTTAAAGCTGCAGTTAATAAAACCATCGCTAGCCCAAGTCCGTCACCGTTTAAAGCGAAAGAAATTTTTGGCTGATTAATCCAGCTGTTGATTACGCTGATATTTTCACCTGCGTTATAATTATTCAATAATACAATTGAACATCCTAAAGCGGCTAAACTAAAAAGTAAAGCAACTTTCGAAGCTAGTTTGTCACCAGAAAAGTAAGTGGCAAATGCACCAATTAAAAGTATAATTAATATAGTAGAAACGTTCATAGTAATAATATTATTGAGCTAAAAATATATAGGAAACAATTGCACAAAGTCCTAAAACAAATACAAATAGATATAATCCTATACTTCCGGTTTGTAATTTTTTTCCTTGGAAAGCAATTTCGTTTGCTATTTTACCTAATCCAAAAACAAGAGCAGACAATCCTGTCTCGATATAATCTCTAAAGAATTTAGATAAACTATTTACTGGTGCTACAAATACAGCGTCGTAAACTTCGTCTACATAGTATTTGTTGTATAACACTTTACTTAAACCAGTAATGTTTTCATCAAATTCTGGAACATTATCTTGTTTAAAGTATTTAACGTAAGCAATTAAAATTCCTAGTAATCCGCCTAAAACTGCAACACCCATTAAAGTGTATTCTGTTGTGCCTAAATGATGCTCTTCGCCTGCCACTTTTGTGAAAAGAGGAGCAAGGTAACCATTTAACCAGCTGTTTCCAGGTAAACTGATTAATCCACCAAAAGTCGCTAAAATAGCTAAGATGATAAGCGGAATAGTAATTAATGAACCACTTTCGTGTAAATGGTGTTTTTGCTCTTCTGTTCCTCTAAATTCTTTGAAGAAAGTCAAGAACATTAAACGGAACATATAAAAAGCCGTCATGATTGAAGCAACAGATCCAACAACGTATAATGGAATACTGTGGTGGAATGCAGTCAATAAAATTTCGTCTTTAGAGAAGAATCCAGAGAAGAATGGAACTCCTGAAATTGCTAATGAAGAAATCAACATTGTCCAGAAAGTGATTGGCATTGCTTTACGCAAACCTCCCATGTTACGCATATCTTGTTCTCCGTGTAATCCGTGAATTACAGATCCAGATCCTAAGAATAAACAAGCTTTAAAGAAAGCGTGAGTGATTACGTGGAAAACCGCTACTTCATAAGCTCCAAATCCTAATGCTAAAAACATTAAACCTAATTGAGAAACTGTAGAGTAAGCCAATACTTTTTTGATGTCATTTTGAACTAATCCAATTGTAGCTGCAACTAATGAAGTGATTGCTCCAATAATTGCAATTACAGATTGAACATCTGTTGCAAGGTCAAAAACAAAGTTTAATCTTGTTACCATAAAGATACCAGCAGTTACCATTGTAGCCGCGTGGATTAAAGCAGAAACTGGAGTTGGTCCAGCCATCGCATCGGGTAACCAAGTGTATAACGGAATTTGAGCAGATTTACCGCAAGCTCCAATAAACAAGCATAAAGCAGCTAAAGAAAGTAAAGGTAAATTTAAGTTTGAAGCTCCAGCAATTGCAGTTTTTAAAGTTGCATAATCTAATGTTGAAAACATTGATCCAATGATGAACATTCCGATTAATAAACCTAAATCTCCAATTCTGTTCATGATGAAAGCTTTTTTCGCAGCATCATTGTAATCCTGGTTTTTATGCCAGAATCCAATTAATAGGTAAGAACAAAGTCCAACACCTTCCCATCCAATGAAAAGAACTAATAAATTGCTTCCTATTACAAGTGTAATCATGAAGAATACGAATAGATTTAAATACGCAAAAAACTTATGCATATTTTCATCATCGTGCATGTAACTGATAGAGTATAAGTGAATCAAAGATCCGATTCCCGTTACAAAAAGTAACCAAAGAACAGATAATTGATCTAATAAAAATCCAAGGTTGATTTTTAAGTTGCTAATTTGAATCCAATCAAATAAAGTAACTTCGATTCCTTTTCCAGTTGAAGTTATTTGATTAAAAAGTAAAAGAGAAACTACAAAAGAAATTGCTACAGCAATAGTTCCGATTGCACCAGAAACTGTTTTGCCTAAGCTTTTTCCAAAAAAGACATTTACTAGAAATCCTAGTAAAGGAGTTAAAACTAAAATTAAAGCTAAATTGGTATCCATTTCTGATTATCCTTTTAAATTTTTTAAATTATCGATACTGATTGATCCGATATTTCTAAAGATAGAAACTAAAATGGCCAATCCTACCGCAACTTCGGCTGCAGCAACCGCCATCGAGAAGAACACAAAAACTTGTCCTTGTGCATCTTGATGATAAGTTGAAAAAGCAACAAATAAAAGGTTTACCGCATTCAACATAATTTCGATAGACATGAAAACGATAATAGCATTTCGTCTGTACAATACACCAAAAATACCAATACAGAAAAGTACAACACTTAAAAAGATGTAGTTTTCAATACCTATTTGATTTAATATATTACCCATTATTTATTTAATTTTTCTTTTTTAGACAATAGAACTGTTCCAATCATAGCAACCAAAAGTAAGATTGAAGCAAATTCGAAAGGAACCATATATTCGTCCAATAAAATTTTACCTAAAACTTTAATTGATTGGAAATCTTCTCCAGTAGAATCGTATTCACCGACAATTGGTTTCGAGTTGATAAAGATTGTAATCAAAACAATCAATATTAAACAGAAAGAAACAATAGCACCTAAACGTGTAATTCTAGGACGGTGAACTTCTCGCTGTTCGTTCAAGTTCATCAACATGATGGTAAACAGGAACAGGATCATAATAGCTCCGGAGTAGACTATTATATGAACAACAGCTAAGAACTGAGAATTTAATAGTAAATAATGACCAGCAATAGAAAAGAAACAAATTACCAAGTAAATGGCACTATGAATCGGGTTTCTGCTGAAAATAGTCAAGAAAGCAGTAATAACGGTAATAAACGCTAAAAAGCAAAAGATAACTTGAATAGTTGTTGCGTGTGCAAAATCAGGAATATGTATCATTTAGTTAGCGTTTTTAAGTTGAGCGTTTTTCAAAGCCATTTCTAAAGGCATTACTAATTTATCTTTCCCGAAAATGAAATCTTCTCTATTGTAGTTAGCAGGAACCAATACTTTAGATTCTGTTAAGTAAATAGCGTCTTTTGGACAAGCTTCTTCACATAAACCACAGAAGATACAACGAAGCATATTGATTTCGTAGATTTCTGCATATTTCTCTTCTCTATATAAGTGTTTTTCATCAGGCTTACGTTCTGCAGCTTTCATCGTAATCGCTTCTGCAGGGCATGATAAAGCACATAATCCACAAGCAGTACAGTTTTCACGGCCTTGCTCATCACGTTTTAGCATGTGCTGACCACGATAAACTGGACTCATTTCACGAACCTGTTCTGGGTAATGAATGGTAACTTTTTTTCTAAAAAGGTGTTTTACAGTTATAATCAAACCTTTTACAATCGCCACAAGATACAATCGTTCAACAAAAGACATGTCTTTATTTGACACCACCTTTTTTCTACCCGATAATGATATAGTTTCTATTGACATTTTTACTATTATAGTTTATGATTTACAATTTGAAATCAATCAAATTCAAAATCTATTTTGTTTTTTATTTGAAGCTTTTTGTGGTTCTTAGAATCCTAAAGCTGCTGCAATTTCGTGTCTTAATATTACAATACCTGTAATCATGATATTAACGATCGAAAGTGGAATTAATATTCTCCAACCTAAGTGCATTAATTGGTCATATCTAAATCTTGGAATTGTCCAACGTACCCACATATAGAAGAAAATGAAGAAACATATTTTTATAAATAATGCTCCAATTCCTAATAAGTTAGCTGTATTTATACCTACATTTTCTACCATCCATTGCATTCCTGGGTAATTGTATCCACCAAAGAATAATACAGAAATAATAGTAGAAGAGATAAACATACTTGCATATTCAGCAAATAGATAGAATCCCATTTTCATCGAAGAATATTCTGTATGGTAACCTCCAATTAATTCGTTTTCACATTCAGCTAAATCGAAAGGGGTTCTGTTTGTTTCTGCAAATGAACAGATTAAGAAAATTAAGAATGATAATGGCTGATAAAAAACATTCCAGTTCATTCCTTGCTGCTGTAATGAAATTTCTTTTAAACTCATTGTTCCTGTCATCATCAATAAAGCGATTATTGATAATCCCATTGCAATCTCGTAAGAAACCATTTGAGAAGCAGCACGGATAGCCCCCATTAAAGAGAATTTGTTGTTAGAAGCCCATCCACCAATCATGATACCGTAAACTCCAACAGAAAGCACTCCAAAAATGTATAATAAAGCAATATTTACGTCTGTAGCTTGAAGAATAATGTCTCTTCCGAAAAGATGCAAACGATCTCCCCACGGAATCACAGCACTAGTCATTAAAGCAGTACTCATTGCAATTGCCGGTCCTACAACGAATAAAAATTTATTTGGTGTGTTTGGGAAAAATTCTTCTTTAGAGAATAATTTCATACCGTCCGCAAGTGGTTGTAATAATCCTCCCCATCCCGCACGGTTTGGCCCAACACGATCTTGCAAGAAAGCAGCAACTTTACGTTCTGCCCAAGTAGAATACATCGCCATAATCATTGTTACCGCAAAAACGACAACAATAACAACACTTTTTTCTATAATAAATGCACTTTCCATTTCTTATTATTTTTGATCTTTATCAGTTAATGGAATTGCTGCCATACTAATTTTTTTACGGTCGATATCTCTACCTAAAAGAATGTTCTTTTCAGTATCGATGGTAACTTTCTCTAATTTTTGAGTATAGTTATTTTGGTTGATAACAGAATCTTTTTCAAATTCTCTTGGTCCTTCAATAACCCAATCATCAACATTTTTATGATCAAAACGACAGCTGTTGCAGATGAATTCTTCTACTTCATGGTACTCGTCTTTACGACCAGTTACACGCTGAATTTCTCCACCAAACATCCAAACTGTAGTTTTACCGCAACATCCTGGAGTAGTACATTCTCTGTGTGCGTTGTAAGGTTTGTTAAACCAAACTCTTGATTTAAAACGGAAAGTTTTATCTGTTAAAGCTCCAACTGGACAAACGTCGATCATGTTTCCAGAGAATTCATTGTCGATAGCTTTAGAAATACCAGTTGAAATATTAGCGTGGTCACCACGATCTAATACTCCGTGAACTCTGTTGTCTGTCAATTGATCTGCAACTTGTACACATCTTTGGCATAAGATACAACGGTTCATATGCAGTTGAATATTTGGACCGATATCTTCTGGTTCAAATGTTCTTTTCTCTTCAATATAGCGTGATTTTGGGTTTCCGTGCTCAAAACTTAAATTTTGAAGATCACATTCTCCCGCCTGATCACAAATTGGACAGTCTAATGGGTGATTGATTAATAGAAATTCTGTTACAGATTTACGCGCTTCGGTAACTCTGGCAGAAGATTTACTGTTTACTTCCATTCCGTCCATACATCCTGTTACACAAGATGCCATTAATTTTGGCATTGGTCTTGGATCAGCTTCACTACCTTTAGAAACTTCAACTAAACAACAACGACATTTTCCGCCGCTGCCTTTTAATTTTGAGTAATAGCACATGGCTGGCGGAACTAAATCTCCACCAATCATACGTGCAGCCTGCAGGATCGTTGTTCCTGGTTCTACGTCTATACTTTGACCGTCTATGGTTACTTTCATCTCTTATTGATTTGAATGTTGAAAGTCGGAATATTCAAAAGAGTTGCTGTCCTTTTAATATTGTTAACTTTTTAACTTTCTGCTATATATTTTTATACGATTACTTTACCGCCAACTAAATGTTTTACCTGAGAAAAAGGCTCAGCGACAAAGTGATCTCTATTTTTAATTTTTTCTGGGAAACGAACGTGATATTCGAACTCATCTCTAAAGTGACGAATTGCTGCAGCTACTGGCCAAGAAGCGGCGTCACCAAGTGGACAAATTGTGTTTCCTTCAATTTTACTTTGAATGCTCCACAATAATTCGATATCTTCTTCACGGCCTTGACCGTTTTCGATTCTCCATAAGATTTTTTCTAACCAACCTGTTCCTTCACGACATGGCGTACATTGTCCGCAAGATTCGTGGTGGTAGAAACGAGCAAAGTTCCAAGTGTTTCTTACGACACAAGCAGTATCATTGTAAACAATAAATCCTCCAGAACCTAACATCGATCCGGTAGCAAAACCACCATCACTTAAAGATTCGTAAGTCATTAAACGATCTTCACCATTTGCTGTTTTGAAAATCAATTCAGCTGGTAAGATTGGCACAGAAGAACCTCCCGGTACAAATGCTTTCAAAGGTCTGCTTGAAGACATTCCTCCTAAATATTCATCAGAATTCATGAATTCGTCAACACTTAAACCTAATTCAATTTCGTAAACACCAGGATTTTTAATGTGTCCTGAAGCAGAAATTAATTTAGTTCCAGTAGAGCGTCCAATTCCAATTTTAGCATAATCATCACCAGAATTGTTTACAATCCAAGGCACAGTCGCAATTGTTTCAACATTGTTTACCACAGTTGGATTTGCCCAAAGACCAGAAACTGCTGGGAAAGGTGGTTTAATACGAGGATTTCCTCTTTTACCTTCCAATGATTCGATCAATGCTGTTTCTTCTCCGCAGATATATGCTCCAGCTCCACAGTGTACGTGAAGTTCAAGATCATAACCTGTTCCTAATATATTTTTTCCTAACCAACCCGCAGCTTTTGCTTCGGCGATTGCTCTTTCTAAAATTTTGAAAACCCACATGTATTCTCCACGGATGTAGATATATGATAGGTTAGCGCCCAAAGCGTAGCTAGAAGTAATCATTCCTTCGATCAATAAGTGAGGAATATATTCCATCAAGAATCTATCTTTGAATGTTCCAGGCTCCGATTCGTCGGCATTACAAACTAAGTGTCTTGGTCTTCCTGATTTTTTGTCAATAAAGCTCCATTTCATTCCGGCAGGGAAACCTGCACCACCACGACCACGTAATCCTGATTTTTTTACTTCCTCAGTTACTTCGTCTGGAGTTAATGTTTTTAAAGCTTTTTCTACAGAAGCGTAACCACCATTTTGGCGATATACTTCGTAGGTTTTAATTCCAGGAATATTGATTTTATCTAATAATATTTTTTGTGACATCTTATTTATCGTGTAATATTATTTTATCATCTCTACAATCAGCAATGATCTGATCGATTTTCTCTTCTGTTAGTTTTTCTTTGTAGAAATCTCCCAATTGCATCATTGGAGCGTATCCGCAAGCACCTAAACATTCTACACCAGCAATAGTGAACATTCCGTCTGGAGTTGTTTCACCCATTTTAATGCCTAGTTTTTCAGAAGTATAATCCATCAAATCTTCGGCACCTCTTAAACAACAACAAGAAGTCTGGCAGAATTCAAACATGTACTTACCAATTGGCTTCTGGTTGAACATCGTATAGAAAGTAACTACTTCATAAACCTCAATTGGTTTTATCTGAAGAATTTCAGCAACTTTATCTTGCAATTCAATACTAAGCCAGTTGTTATGTGCATCCTGAACTTCGTGCAAAACAGGCAATAAAGCCGATTTTTGTTTGCCCTCAGGATAATGACTGATTAATTCATTGATGCGAGCGATCAATGCCTCAGTCATGTTTATTTCTTGTTTGTAATGTTTACGTTCCATTTTTAATTTTAGATTTTAGATTTTAGATTTTAGATTTTTTTAATCTTGATCTATAATCTATGATTCTTCAATCATTGTTTAAGTTTTAGATTCTTCAATCTGAATTTTTCAATCCCTAATTATAATTTTAAATCTAAATTCTAAAATCTGCATTCTCAATCAGCAATCTAAAATCTAAATTCTTAAATCTACAATCTTTTAGGCGTCTAATTCTCCAGCAATTACGTTCAAACTTGAAAGAATGATAATTGCATCAGAAAGCATGGCACCTTTAATCATTTCTGGGAATGCTTGATAATAAATAAAGCAAGGTCTTCTGAAATGTAATCTATATGGAGTTCTACTTCCGTCTGTTACTAAATAAAAACCAAGTTCTCCATTTCCTCCTTCTACAGGGTGATAGATTTCTGCAACTGGTACAGGAACTTCTCCCATTACAATCTTAAAGTGATAAATTAAAGATTCCATAGAAGTGTAAACATCTTCTTTTGGAGGAAGGTAGTAATCTGGAACTTCAGCATGGTATTCGTTACCTGGAGGCATTTTTTCTAACGCCTGACGAATAATGCTTAAACTTTCCCAAACTTCAGCATTACGAACACAGAAACGATCGTAAGTATCTCCTGATTTTCCAACAGGAACAATAAAATCGAAATCTTCGTAAGATGAATAAGGTTGTGCTACACGTACGTCGTAATCAACTCCGGCAGCACGTAAGTTTGGACCTGTAAATCCGTAAGCCATTGCTTTTTCAGCAGTAATACCACCAACGTTTACAGTTCTATCAAGGAAAATTCTATTTCTCTCGAATAAGTTTTGAAATTCTTCCCAAACTGGTGGGAATTCTTCTAGGAATTTATCTAGTTTTTTGAAAACTTCTGGAGACCAGTCTCTTTCAAAACCACCTATTCTTCCCATATTTGTAGTCAAACGAGCTCCACAAATTTCTTCGTAGATTTCGTAGATTTTTTCTCTAAATTGAAAAACGTATAAGAAACCAGTATACGCACCAGTATCAACACCTAAGATACCATTACAGATAATGTGGTCTGTAATACGAGCCAGCTCCATAACGATAACTCTTAAATATTGAGCTCTTTTAGGAACTTCAATACCTAATAGTTTTTCAACTGTCATCCACCATCCCATATTATTGATAGGAGAGGAACAATAGTTCATACGGTCTGTAAGAGGTGTAATTTGATAAAAAGGACGATTTTCGGCAATTTTTTCGAATGCTCTGTGGATGTAACCAATGGTTGGCTCAGCCTCAAGAATTTTTTCACCATCCATCAACAAGATATTTTGAAAAATACCGTGTGTTGCAGGGTGTGTAGGACCTAAATTCAGTACAGAAAGTTCACTTCCGTCATCGTTTAGTCTCTCCTTAATTATTTTAGCATATCGATGCTCTGGTGGTAATAATAGTTCTGACATTTTATAATGTTGAATTATTTTTTAGCAATTTGTTGTTGTTCTTCCAAAGAATCTATCGTCTTTGTCGGTTCTTCCGCTGTCTTCCATTGGGAATTCTTTTCGCATCGGATGAGATACCATTTCGTCCATATTCAAAATACGTTTCAACTGAGGATGTCCAATAAAGTTAATCCCGTAGAAATCGAAAGTTTCTCTTTCCATCCAGTTTGAACTTAAGAAAATATTTGAAACCGATTTAATTTCTGGTTTTTCACCGTTCAAGAAAACTTTGATTTTTAATCTTTTGTTTTCATACCAGTTGTGTAAATGATAAACAACTGCAAACTGACGTTCGCTTTCATTATCAGGATAATGGATACCGCATAAGTCAGTTAAGAAATGAAATTTTAATTCTGGATCGTTTTTAAGGAACAGAATCAATGGTGTAATTTTATCAGCTGAAGCTTCTAAAGAAAAAATATCTCTTTCTTGCTGAAAATTGAAAACATCGTTATTAAATGTTTCAGTAAGTTTATCTTGGATCAGGGTGTTTTCTAAAGCCATTTTATGAGATATTATATGAAGCTAATAATTCTTGGTATTCTGGTGAGCTTCTTCTTCGTACAGATTCGCTTTTTACCAGGTCTTGAAGTCTCATTACTCCATCAACAATTTGTTCAGGTCTTGGTGGGCATCCAGGAACGTAAACGTCAACAGGAATTACTTTGTCAATTCCCTGAAGAACAGAATAAGTGTCAAATACTCCTCCTGAAGAAGCACATGCTCCAACGGCAATTACCCATCTAGGTTCAGCCATTTGCTCATATACTTGTCTTAAAATTGGGGCCATTTTTTTAGAAATAGTTCCCATTACTAATAACATATCGGCTTGTCTAGGCGAGAAACTCACACGCTCAGAACCAAATCGAGCTAAATCATAGTGAGATGCCATTGTTGCCATGAATTCGATACCACAGCATGAAGTCGCGAAAGGAAGCGGCCATAATGAGTTGGCTCTTGCTAAACCAACAACATCACTAAGTTTTGTAGCGAAGAAACCTTCACCAGTAACTCCTTCTGGCGGCGCAACCATATTTACTTTTGAATCGCTCATTTTATTTTAGATTTCTGATTTTAGATTTTAGATTTTTTGCAATCGTCAAAGTAAAATCAATTTTTTAAATCAGTACTTTAAATTTGAATTCAAATTTTAAATCTCAATATTAGATAAATCTAAAATCTCAGATCTAAAATCTAAAATCATTATTCCCACTCTAATGCTTTCTTTTTGATGATATAAAAGAAACCAACCAAAAGCAAAGACATGAAAACTAACATTTTTAACATTCCTTCAATTCCTAAGTCTTTGAAGTTTACTGCCCATGGATAAAGGAAGATCACCTCTACATCGAACAATACAAACAAAATGGCAACTAAGAAGTATTTTACAGAAAAAGGAATACGAGCGTTACCAACAGATTCGATACCGCATTCGAAGTTTTGATCTTTAACTTCAGAGGATCTTTTTGGTCCTAATTTGCCAGAAATAATGATTGTTCCTACCACAAAACCAACAGCTAAAATAAACTGCATTAAAATAGGGATGTAACTGTATTGATCAGATTGCATAAACTTAGATTTTATACTTAAAAAATGAGCCACAAAGATAACTTGGAAGTCTGTAAAACACAAGTTAAAACAAGATTTAAGTAGGGTGCGAAACAGTGTTTATGTCTAATTTTTATTCATTATAAATAACATTGCGTTATTTTAATATTTTTTTAAGAAAAGGGCAAAAAAAAAACGTCCCGAAGTATTCGGGACGTCTTCTTAGACCATTCAGAGGCAAAAAAAATAAATTGCTATATTTTTCTTAGATTACTGCTACTTTAGCAGCAACTTTCCCTTTTCTTCCTTCTTCTTCTTCATAGCTTACACGGTCACCTTCGCGTAATTCTTCCGCGTTAATTCCTGAAGCGTGAACGAAGATGTCCTTTCCTGTTTCTTCGTCTGTAATGAATCCATAACCTTTAGATTCATTGAAAAATTTTACTGTACCTGTACGCATTGTAATTGTAATAATAATTTATAATAAAACAAATGTAATATATAAAATCATACAAAAGACATATACGTGTTAATTTTTTGTAAAAATTATTGATTTACAGTGTTTTTACGCGCTTTATTGCATCAATTTGCTTATGGAATACCTTAATTTACGAATCATTAATTGTAGGAATATGAAAATGTTTCAATTGTAAGAATATAATAATTCAAAAAAATAGCGCTTAGGATTTTTCTTAACAATTCATTAAAGCAGAAAAGCCGCTGAATTTTCAGCGGCTTTTCTATTTTTTATGACTAATTTACTGCAATTAAGCAATATCGACTTTAATTCTAAGCTCTTTTAATTGTGCATCATCAATTGAAGCAGGGGCATCGATCATTACATCGCGTCCTGAATTGTTTTTAGGGAATGCAATAAAATCTCTAATCGTTTCCTGACCTCCTAAAATAGCAACTAATCTATCCAAACCAAAAGCTAAACCACCATGTGGAGGTGCTCCAAACTGGAAGGCATCCATTAAGAATCCAAATTGCGCTTTTGCTTCTTCTTCGGTAAATCCTAAATATTTGAACATTAATTGTTGTGTGGCTTTATCGTGAATACGAATAGATCCACCTCCAATTTCGTTTCCGTTTAAAACCATATCGTAAGCATTTGCACGAACTTTTCCTGGTTCTGTTTCTAACAAGGCCATGTCTTCTGGTTTTGGAGAAGTAAATGGATGGTGCATTGCATGGTAACGACCGCTTTCTTCATCAAGTTCCAATAATGGGAAATCTACAACCCATAATGGAGCAAATTCTTCTGGATTGCGTAATCCTAAACGAGTTGCTAATTCCATACGAAGTGCAGAAAGTTGTGCACGTGTTTTATTTGCTGGACCAGAAAGTACAAAAATCATATCTCCCGGATTTGCTTCTGTAGCTTTTGCCCATTTTGCTAAATCATCATTGTCGTAGAATTTATCTACAGATGACTTAAATGTTCCATCTTCGTTGCATTTTACGTAAACCATCCCAGATGCTCCAACTTGTGGGCGTTTAACCCAGTCAATTAACCCGTCGATTTCTTTACGAGTATAATTTCCTGCTCCAGGAACTGCAATTCCCACAACTAATTCAGCCGAATTAAAAACTGGGAATTCTTTGTGCTGTGCAAATTCGTTCAATTCTCCAAACTTCATCCCGAAACGAATGTCTGGTTTGTCATTTCCGTATGTTTTCATAGCATAGTCGTAGGTAATTCTTGGGAATTTATCTACTTCTATACCTTTAATTTCTTTTAATAAGTGTCTTGTCAAACCTTCGAAAACATTTAAAATATCTTCTTGTTCAACAAATGCCATTTCGCAGTCAATCTGAGTAAACTCAGGCTGACGGTCTGCGCGTAGATCTTCGTCACGGAAACATTTCACGATTTGGAAATATTTATCCATTCCACCTACCATCAAAAGTTGTTTGAAAGTTTGTGGAGATTGAGGCAATGCATAAAACTGCCCTTCGTTCATACGGCTTGGAACCACAAAATCTCTCGCTCCTTCTGGAGTCGATTTGATTAAATAAGGCGTTTCAACTTCGCAGAAATCTAAATCAGAAAGATATTTACGAACTTCCATCGCTACTTTATGACGGAACAATAAACTATTTTTTACTGGATTTCTTCTGATATCCAAATAACGGTATTTCATTCTGATGTCTTCTCCGCCGTCAGTTTCATCTTCAATTGTAAATGGAGGAGTTAAAGCAGTGTTTAAGATAGTTAATTCAGAGACTAAAATTTCGATTTCACCAGTTGGAATATTTTTGTTTTTAGCTTCACGCTCAATAACAGTTCCTTTTACCTGAATTACAAATTCTCTTCCCAAAGTTTTTGCCAATTCAAAAACAGTTTTATCGGTACGGCTTTCGTCAAAAATAAGCTGTGTAATTCCGTAACGGTCACGTAAGTCAACCCAGTTCATAAATCCTTTATCGCGCGATTTTTGTACCCATCCCGCTAGTGTAACTTCCGTATTAATATTTGAGGCATTTAGTTCGCCGCAATTATGACTTCTATACATGATCTAAATTTTAGATTGCAAAAGTAAATACAAAATTCAATATAATATAATAAAGAGGGAAACTTGATGCGTATAATTTTAAATATTTTGTCAAATGTTAAAATTTGAATCGTTATTTTTTTAGATTTGAATTTATCAAAAACCAAAATTTAATAGATATGAATAAATGCTTTGTTTTAGCTTTAATGATTTTTAGCATTCTGAGTAGTTGCAGTCAAACTGAAGGCGAAGTAGAATTTACCGCAAATATTTCTAATAGAAATAGCGACAGTTTAGTTATAACTGGAGCCAATAATTTTAAAAAGGTGATTTTAATTAATAAAAAAGGATCTTTTAAAGCTAATTTCAAAATAATGAAGGGATTTTATGATTTATTCGATGGGAATAATTATCTGCACTTATATCTAAAGCCAAATGCTGAAATAGATCTAACATTTGATGGAAAAGATGTGGACAAAACCATTGTTTATAAAGGAAAAGAGATAAATGAAAATAACTTTTTAGTAAAATACACTTTTAAAAAGGAAAATTTTAAAAAAGAAGTTTTACTGAAAGAGCGTTCTGAGTTTGTATCGCTGGTTGAAAAAGAAAAGAAAGCAGATTTAGAAAGTATTAATAGTGGAAATTATGATTCAGATTTTAAAGACACAATGACAAATGTGTTGGAAGCATTTTATAATGAATTATCGAAAGAATATGAAGATGGCTCAAAATTGCGTGAGTTAAATAGTAAAGGCGCCAGCGAATTTGAGTACGAAAATTATAAAGGAGGAAAAACAAAATTATCAGACTTTCGAGGAAAGTATGTTTATATCATTTTTTGGACATTCTGGAATGATAAATACTTGGAGGAGTTTAATAATATTAGAGGAGTTACTGAAAAATATAAAGACAAGAATGTTGTATTTGTAAATGTTTCAATAGATGAGCAGTACGAGCGTGATTCATGGAAAAAATATATAGAAGAAAAGAAATTAAGTGGAATTCAGCTTTTATCTGATAAAGGATTTAAATCTGATTTTATAACAAAATGTAGTATAAAAGAAGTGCCCGAGTATGTATTAGTAGATCCCAAAGGTTATATTTTGGAAACTGATGCATGGGAGCCTGCTTCACTATCACTTCAGTCACAATTCGAGACTTTGTTAAAGTAAGGGGTAGGTAGTGTTAAATATTTTGTTAATTCTAAAAGTCAGAAGCTTTAATTTCTTTAGTTTTGATTCATCTAAAAACTAATCATAATACCTATGAAAAAACTTTTTGTTGCAGGTTTAGTGCTTTTTAATGCTTTGAATATTGTTGCTCAAAGCAAAAATTCAATTAAGTTCACTGCTAAAATCGCCAATAGAAATAGCGATACTTTAGTGATTAAAGGAAGAGATAATTTCAGACAAGTAATTCCAATTGATAAAAAAGAGGTTTTTGTTGCAACTTTTGATGCTCCTCAAGGATTTTATGTTTTTTCTGACGGGACAGAATCTTCTAATCTATATTTAAAACCAAATTCTGAAGTCAATTTGACTATGAATGCAAAAGAATTTGATGAAACTATACTGTATAAAGGTAAAGGTGTGGATGAAAGTAATTTTTTGGCGCAACAAGCTTTAAAAGATGAAAACTTTCAGAAGGATGCTTTTACTAAAGAATCAAGCGAATTTACGTCTTTGCTTGATGGTAAATTAAAGACCGATACAGAGAGTTTGGAAAAAGGAAATTTTGCTCCAGAATTTAAAACAGCTCTAAAACGTAGTTTTGAAAGTTTTCATCAATATGCTGCCGAAGAATATGAAAGAGTTTCTAAGGCAAATAAAATGGTTGGAAAAGCATCTCCAGGTTTTGACTACGAAAATTTTAAAGGAGGAAAAACAAAACTTTCTGATTTAAAAGGAAAATATGTTTACATTGATCTTTGGGCAACATGGTGCGCGCCTTGTAGAGCTGAGATTCCTTATTTACAAAAGATTGAGGAGAAATATCACGGAAAAAATATAGAGTTTGTAAGTATTTCTATTGACAAAGCAAAAGACAATGAAAAATGGAAAAAGTTTGTAAACGATAAGAAACTAGGTGGTGTTCAGCTATTTGCAGATAAGGATTGGGAATCTGAGTTTGTTGTTAACTACGGTGTAACAGGAATTCCAAGATTCATTTTAATAGATCCGCAAGGTAATATTCTGAAATCTGATGCATCAAGACCTTCTGATCCGGAATTAGATAAAGAGCTTAGTGCATTATTGAACTAATTTATTTACGAAATTTACAACGTTATCGTAAAGTTTCAATTTTTCGAAAATACCAGTAAAACCAGTGTCTCAGCGCTGGTTTTTTTATTTAATAGATTTTTCCAATGTTAAGTTTTTATTCAATGTTACCAAATTGTTAAGTAAAAGTTTTTTTAATGTAAACAATTAACTATATTTGATAAAGATTTCTTAACATTAATACCTAAAGATATGAAAAAGAGTGTAATTTTAGCTGCAATATTGTTCTCTGGAATTGTAGTTGCACAAGAAGGAAAGCCTGAATTAGAAGCTGCTGGGAACAAGGTAAAAGCAACCTATTACTACGAAAATGGTAATGTGCAGCAAGAAGGCTTTTTTAAAGACGGTAAATTAGACGGTGTCTGGGTATCTTATGACGAAAAAGGAAATAAAAAAGCCGTTGGAGAATACGCAGACGGAGTTAAAACTGGAAAATGGATTTTCTTTAATGAAAATACTTTAAGCGAAGTTGCTTATGTAGATAACAAAGTAAGTTCGGTTAAAAATTTACAGAAAGATGCTTTAGCAAACAGAAATTAATTATAATTTCAGAAACCAAAATCATAAAAAGACCGTTCCGATATTTCGGAACGGTTTTTTTATGCCTTTATTTTTTTGATTTTCTGTTTCTTCCAAACCAAATTATAAATCCACTTACTGGTAGTGCCGCAGCAATTAGGCTTACGGTAAAAGCTAGAATTTTTCCAGGAAGATCTAAAACTTGTCCTGTATGTATTCCGTAATTCATTTCAACAACTTGCAGTCCGAGGCTTTTTTTATCAAAAGTCTGACTTTGGATTAATTTTCCGCTTGACGGATGAAAATAATAATTGCTCTGCTGATCGTAACGCAATGTGTGTGGATAAGCGCCTGTGCTGACGATATCCCCTTTTTTCTGGGGAATCATTATAAAAAACATTTCTGCTTGTGGCTGCAATTTCTGAGTTTGAATAAATGCTTTGTCAATTGCTGTAACCAAATTTGCTTTGAAAGAGGTTGTATCGATTGTTGGAGTTTTTGTTTCGGCGGCTTTGTCTCCTCCAAAATTGAAAGATTTATAAATTCCGTCGCCAACCCATTCGTAGGTAAATGTAAGTCCGGTTATGGCTAAAATTAAGGCTATTATAGAAATATAAAAACCTGTGGCATTATGTCAGTCATAATTGACGCGTCGCCATTTTGCCGACCATTTGATGGTGAAACTTCTTTTGATGTCACTTTTTCGTTTTGGCCACCATTGTATAATTCCCGAAATCAGTAAAAGAATAAAAATAATGGTTGCACCGCCAATAATGTGCTTTCCGATATAATCGGGCAGAAGAAGATATAGATGAATGTATTCTACAATAATGAAAAAATCGGTTTCTGGATTTTCTGATTTTAGATATTTTCCAGTATACGGATTAAAATATAAGTAGAGATTTCCTGTATCTGAATAAGTGTAAACAATCGCCGACCTATCTTTTCCATAATAAGCGATCATGGTAGCTTTGTTTCTAGGGATAACTTCTTTTGCTTTTTCTTGCAGCTGAGATGGTGGTAGAAAAGGTTTGTTTTGAGGTTCAATCAAACGCCATTCTTTTCTGGTAATGTCTTTTATTTCATCATGAAAACAGAAAATGCAACCCGTAATACAGACTATAAAAACGATAATCCCAGAAATTAATCCGAGCCATTTATGTATAAAACGTATTTTGGTCTTGAATCCCATTTTTTGATTAAAAGCGTAAAAGTATGCTCAAAATTTATAAGGGACAAGTGATTAGAAATAATTTATGAATAACTGCGATAAAAGAGTCTTTATTGATAAAAAAATAGTCCCACAATCCAATAGCTGTCGGAATCGTGGGACTAAAAAAAATAGTGCTATTATATAAAAAAATGCGGTTCTTATTAAGAAACGACTCTTTTAAGTTTTAAATGATAAGCAGTGTATAATGAAATTCCAGCAAGGAAAATCCAGAAAACATCGATAAAGAAAATCTGAAATTTGTTCTCCATAAATGAAGTCCAGAACCAATCTCCAGAGACAATTCCGTTTGTAACGGGAATCAAAAATCCCAAAATGCTTCCTGAAATTAGACAGAACTTGTTGGTGAAGGCATCATTCTTTTTAATGATAAAGAAGATTGTAAGTAATAACCAACCTCCAAAATAAAGTGCATATAAATTAGACTGACTTAAAGGGTAGAAAATTTTACTTCCAATAAAAGCCAAAGCTGTGATCGGATACATGCTTAAACAAATTGCCAAGTAAATGCGAACTACAGCGGCATTGAAACGTCTTTTCTTTTCTGGCATATTGTTTTTTTGTCGGGCAACAAGCCAAATCATAACTCCAGAGATAATGACAAAACAAGTTATAATTCCTAAAATGAAGCTTACTATTTTTAAAGCATATCCGCCGTAATCGCCAAAATGTATTCTATACAAAACATTTTTTACAATATCTAAATAGCTCGTTTGTGCAATAGGGTCTTTTTTTGCAATTTCTTTTCCGTCAGCAACTCTGTAAACTACTTTTCCGATTCCTGTAAATTTTTTATGGCTTAAAAGTTCGCCCTCAACCAAAACATGCATATTTGTATCGCCGTAATTTTGGATAAAAACACGTGTAATTTCAAAATCGGCCCAATTCTTTTTGGTTTTGGCAACCAGTTCGTTAATGTCAAATGGATTTGCCAATTTTTTATTTTCAAACTTATAATCAGGATCAGTATATTCCAGTTCCTTGTATAATTTATCTTGATCTCCTTTGTAAAGAGCCATTACAGCTGGAGCTACAATTAAAAGCTTAATCATAAAAAATGCTCCTGTAACCGCATATACAAACTGAAATGGCAAACCAATCATTCCTAAAGCGGTGTGCGCATCTGTCCAAAGTGTTTTTAACTTTTCTTTCGGACGGAACATGTAAAAGTTGGAAACAATTTTATTCCAGTGCAATAAAACTCCTGTTATGATGGCGAACAAAAAGAACAAAGCTGTAAATCCAGATAAATAATATCCTGCAGGATATGGAATTTGTGCTAGAAAGTGCAGACGGTATAAAAGTTCACCTAATGAATAGGATTCTTCATACGTATAGGCTTTGTAGTTTTTATTGTCTAAATAAAAAAACTCTCCAGCTTGCTGTTTTTTTGGAGCCAGTGTATCTTTGGTTCCTTCCATATATATAGCAACTCTATTTTCTACAGACGGTTTAGAAATGGTAAGATTTCTTCCGTGTAAAACATATTTTTTGTCAAGATGCTGAAGTGCATCATTATAATCTAATTGAATTTCTCTTGTGATTGCTGTAGATTCACTTCTTTCCCAATTGATGATTTCATCTCTAAAAAAAGAAAATGATCCAGCGAAGAAAATTACAAAAAGAACTACACTGATAACGATTCCGCTGACAGTATGCGTGTGAAAATAGATATTGTAATGACGGTTATTCATAAATATTATTGTGCCGTATTATAGGTTTGACCGAGATAAATGAAAAGACAAAAAAGTAAAGTCAGCAGAATGTAAATTCCCCAGATTTTCCAGCCGCTTTTGGCTAAGAAAGCAATAATCATTAATGCCACCCAAAGAATAAAACCGCTGAAAGCCATTGTGATTAGCACATCTTTTCGGCTAAACCAAGTTGCTAATGCCAAATGAAAAGTAACAGAAACAAAGTATCCGCCTAAAATTGCAGCAGTAATTTTGGAAAAACGAGGCCAAAAAGAAGGATTTAGATATTTTGGATTTGCTGGCATATTGTAATTTAAAGTGGATTTTTAGTTGTAATAAAGTTCAGTTGCGGCAACAAAAATTAGTAGTGCTAGAAGCAATTTGCTGTTTATCTTTTTTAAAGGAGTAAGGATAATGATTAAACTTCCAACAGTCATAAGTTGAATGAAAAACATCAAAGTTCCGCAGCCTAATGATTGCGTGAAAAGCCACATTACATAAGCAGAAAGCAAAAGCATCAATCCAATGATTTTGGTTTGCTTTGGATTTTTCTGCATCCATTTTTCAAAACCTAGATCATACGACAACACTGCTCTTTTCGAAGTGTAATACAGTGTGTAAAAAGCTAAGAAAACAATAAGACTGGCAATTGTAATCATAATCAATTAGAATTTAAAAACACCTTTCTTATCAATATAGAAAGGTGTTTTTAGTTATATTTTATTAGAATTTATACGTAAAACTTGCAGCGAAAGTTCTAGGATCTTTTGGATGTACTGTTGACCATCCGTCATAGATTTCTTCGTTTGTGATATTGTTTAGTTTTAATGTTATTCCAAATCTTTCAGTATTGTAAAATAAAGAAGAGTTAATTACAGTATATTCTGGAATTGTAAATGTTCCTGAAACTGCTCTGTTCATGATTTTGTTGTCTCCAACATAGTTTCCTCCAAATCCTACACCAAATCCTCTTAATAAACCATTAGTAAATTTATAGCTTGCCCATAAATTTGCTAAGTTGTAAGCTCCTGCGCTTTCTGGTCTAAATCCTACAAAGTCAGCATCTCCTTTAGTTAGAGTTGCATCATTATAACTGTAGCCAAGAATAATATTTAAACCAGTAATAGGATTAGCAATAAATTCAGCTTCAAAACCTTTATTGTGCTGTGCACCGTCTTGAAAGTTTGTTACGTCAGTTGCATTTGGTCTAACGCTATAAACCATATTCGAAACTTTAATATCGTAGTAGCTTAAAGTAGCGTAAATTTTGTCTTTAAAAATATTCAATTTTGTACCAAATTCTATTTGGTTTGCATGTTCAGGATCAAACGTCACAGGAGTTCTTACTGTTCCATTTACATTTTCGCTTGGAGCTACGTTTGAAAAACCATTCATGTAGTTTGCGAAAATAGATACCTTATCAATAATGGGTTGATAAACTAATCCGAATTTTGGAGATAAAGAAGTCTGGTTATAGTTGTCATCGTCAGTTGAAACATCTCCACTGTTTATGAAACGATCCGCACGTAAGCTTACCATTGCAGAAAGAGCGGGAGTGAAGTTAATTACATCAGAGAAATAAGCACTGTAAACTTCTTGTTTTGTTTTATTATTATTTCTTGGAGCGTTTCCTACAATTGCATCAGATCCGGCCTTTGTTAAATTTCCTGTGTCACCATTTGATTGGCCAACGATTGCGTTAAATGATGCTAAATCGTCTCCAATATAAACATATCCATTTCCAAAATATCCTGTACCGCGATCAAGGCCAACTCTGTTGTAGTAATCTAAACCAACTACAAGTCTATTTCTTAGATTTCCGATTTTAAAATCACCAACGAAGTTTTGTTGTATGTCAAAAGTGGTGTTTTTATTGTCTTGGTAATTGAAAAATCTTGCTAAAACGATACCTTCCTTAATAGAAGAAAATGCCTTATTACTAGTTCCTTCGTATAGATAAGCATAATTACCGGTAGATTTAGCTGAACTTGTCGAGAAAATAGTCTGAGAAGTCCACTGGCTAGAAAGTTTATAATTCATTTGCGCCTGAATATTGTAAGAAGGCGTTTTAATTGTTAATTCGTTGCTTGTGTATGAACGATTGTTGTCGTATTTTAATTCAGCAATATTGTGAACTCTTAACGGATTTGCTCTGTCCAAAAACAACATTGTTGGGTTTGTTGTTTCATTGCTCATAAATTCTGTATTAACTAAGAATGATAATCTATCATTTACTTCATAAGACAATGATGGCGCAATAAAAAATGATTCTACAAAACCAGCATCTTGAAAACTTTCTTGTTTATTGTATGCTGAATTAACTCTAAAGTTAAGTGTTTTTTTATCGTTGATTGAGGTATTAAGATCTACAGTTGCGCGATTTAATCCGTAGCTTCCTGCTGTATAATTTACTTCTCCGCCAAATCCTTTATAAGGTCTTTTTGTTGTGGTATTAATTAATCCGCCATATGAAATTAAGCTGCTACCAAATAAAGTTCCAGAAGGCCCTTTAATAATTTCAACTCTGTCAATATTTGCAGGATCTAAACTACCATTTGTTAAACCTGGAACACCATTTACAATAGTTGCTTGAACAGGAAATCCTCTTAGAGAGTAGTAGCTGGCACCGTCTCCGCCACGACCTGTTGAAGTCCAAAGTTGTGTAACACCTGGCGCATTTTTTAGGGCATCATCAAATGTTGTAACTACTTGTTCTTTTAAGACGCCTCCGGTAATTGTAGTATAAACTTGTGGGTTTTCAAGATTCTTAAGTGGTAATCTTGAAACTTGTTGATTGTCTTTACGTACAAATTGATTTTTACGTCCATTTACAACTACTTCTGTTAATTCTTCTGAGTTTGAAGTAAGGCTGAAATTTTCAGTTAATTCCTGTCCTTCAGTGACAGTAATCTTTTTTTCCGTGGCATTATAACCAACTGCTGAAACTTTTAATGTGTAAGTTCCTGGCTTAACATTTTTTATTTTGTAATTACCTTCTTCGTCGGCAGTTGTTCCAAATCTTGTGCCTTTTAACGCTAAAGAAATTCCTTCGGGAGATTCATTATTATTTAAAGATATTTTTCCTTTTACAGTTGCTTTTTCTTGTGCTGTAATCGTATTCCCGATCAACAAGAAAAAACAAAAAGTTAAGAGCGAAATCGTAAATTTTAATTTCATTTTTATTTAGAATTAATTTTGATAGTGCAAATTTAATTGTTGGAAAGCAACTAAACAAGTTATTCTTATTTATTCTAAATAAAATACTTTTTAAGGGGTAAAATTTACATTTATTTAAAAAATTAACATCTTAAGCTAATCTTAAGTTGATTTTAAGCAAAAAAAAGCCTGTTCTAATGAAAGAACAGGCTTTTATATTGTCGAAAATTACTTAAAAAATTACAACTCTAAAGCACGTTTAGCGTCGCCATTCATTAATAATTCTACTGGATTTTCTAAAGCTTCTTTTACAGCAACTAAGAAACCAACAGACTCACGTCCATCGATGATTCTGTGATCGTAAGAAAGAGCAACATACATCATCGGGTGAATTTCAACTTTACCGTTTACAGCGATTGGACGCTCAATGATGTTGTGCATTCCTAAGATTCCTGACTGAGGAGGGTTGATGATTGGAGTAGATAACATACTTCCGAAAACACCACCATTAGTGATTGTGAAAGTTCCTCCAGTCATGTCGTCAACTGTAATTTGACCATCACGAGCTCTTAAAGCTAATCTTTTGATTTCAGCTTCAATTCCACGGAAAGTTAAAAGTTCAGCATTACGAACAACAGGAACCATCAATCCTTTTGGTCCAGAAACTGCGATTGAGATGTCAGCAAAATCGTAAGCGATTTTGTAATCACCATCCATCATAGAGTTAACATCAGGATATAATTGTAAAGCTCTTGTAACTGCTTTTGTAAAGAATGACATGAATCCTAAACCTAAACCACCATGTTTAGCTTTGAAAGCATCTTTGTATTCGTTACGAATTTGGTTAATTGGAGTCATGTTTACTTCGTTGAAAGTAGTAAGCATAGCAGTTTCGTTTTTAGCCGAAACTAATCTTTCAGCCACTTTACGACGTAACATAGATAATTTTGTACGCTCAGTTCCACGGCTTCCACCAGTTGGAGTTCCCATAGAAGGTACTGCGTTTACAGCATCATCTTTAGTGATTCTTCCTCCTTTTCCAGTTCCTGAAACAGTTGCTGGAGCAATATTTTTTTCATCTAATATTTTTCTTGCTGCTGGAGATGGAGTTCCTGCTGCATAGCTTGTAGCTGCTGGAGCTTGAACTGGCGCAGCTTTTGGAGCCTCAGCTTTTACTTCTGCTTTCGGAGCCTCAGCTTTCGGAGCTTCTGCTGCTGGTGTTGCTGCAGCGCCTCCTGCTGGTTTTGCAGCATCTGTATCAATTAAACAAACTACAGCACCTACTGCCACTGTATCACCTTCTTCAGCTTTTAGTGTAATTACACCGCTCATTTCAGCAGGCAATTCAAGAGTAGCTTTATCTGAATCAACTTCAGCAATAGCCTGATCTTTCTCTACATAATCTCCGTCTTTTACTAACCAAGTTGCAATTTCAACTTCTTTTATTGACTCCCCTGGTGATGGGACTTTCATTTCTAAAATCATCTTATTTTTTGTTTAAGGTTTTTATGGTTTAAAGTCTCACGTTGTTAAACCTGAAACTTTAAACTTGAAACATTTTTTATCTGAATAAATTTTTATCGAATACCATTCTAATTGCATCTGCATGACGACGTTTTGCACGTGTGTAACTTCCAGATGCTGGCGCAGCATATGCTTTTAATGAAGCCAATCTCCATTTTACAAGATCAAAGTTCATTAGCATGAAGCTGTAAGCTCCCATGTTTTTAGGTTCTTCCTGAGCCCAAACATAATCGTCTGCATTTGGATATTTCGCAATGATTTCTTTAATCTGCTCAACTGGGAAAGGAAACAATTGCTCGATACGAACAACTGCAACATCATTTCTTCCGTTGTTTTCTCTTTCAGCAACAATGTCATAATAGAATTTACCAGTAACAAAAACTAATGTTTTTACTTTCTTTTTATCTACTGTATTGTCATCAATTGTTTCTTGGAAACTTCCGTTTGCTAATTCGTCAACTGTAGATACACATCTTGGGTCACGCAATAAACTTTTTGGAGAGAAAACCACCAAAGGTTTACGGAAATTTGTTTTCATTTGCCTTCTTAACAAGTGGAAGAAGTTTGCTGGCGTTGTACAATCTGCAACATACATATTATGTCTTGCACAAAGTTGTAAGTAACGTTCCATTCTTGCAGAAGAGTGTTCAGCACCTTGACCTTCATATCCATGAGGCAATAACATCACAATACCGTTTTGGTTGTTCCATTTGTCTTCTCCACAAGAAATATATTGGTCAATCATAATTTGAGCACCATTAGAGAAATCTCCAAATTGTGCTTCCCAAATTGTCAAGGCTTTTGGGTTTGCTAATGCATATCCATAATCAAAACCAAGAACTCCATATTCAGATAGAAGAGAGTTGAATACGCCGAATTTTCCTTTTTTGTTTTCGATAGCATCTAAAAGAATTACTTCTTCTTCAGAATCTTCAACTTTAACTACAGCATGACGGTGAGAGAAAGTTCCACGTTCAACATCCTGACCAGAAATACGAACATCAAATCCTTCTGTTAAAAGAGATCCGTAAGCCAATGCTTCTGCAGTTCCCCAATCAAGAGTGTTGTTGTCGTATCCAGCTTTTCTATCTGTAACAATTTTAGTTATTTTATTGATAAACTTCTTGTCAGATGGTAAAGTTGAGATGGTATTGATGATAGAATCCAATCCTTTTTTATCAAAAGTAGTGTCTACTTTTTGAAGCATTTGTGTATCAGTTACCTGAACAAATCCTTCCCATTCGTTTTTCATGAATGGAGTAATGATAGTCAAATCTTTTTTACGAGAAGCTTCTAAGTTTTCTTCTAATTTAGATTTGTATTGTTTTTCTAAACCATTTACATAAGAAGCATCAATTACGCCATCAGATAATAATTTCTCAGCATAGATGTCTCTTGGGTTTTTATGTTTAGCGATGATTTTGTATAAAACCGGCTGTGTGAAACGAGGTTCATCACCTTCGTTATGACCGTATTTTCTGTATCCTAATAAATCGATGAATACATCACGTCCAAATTGCATTCTGTAATCTAAAGCAAAAGATACTGCATGAACAACAGCTTCGGCATCATCAGCATTTACGTGTAATACTGGAGAAAGCGTTACTTTGGCAACGTCTGTACAATATGTAGAAGAACGAGCATCTAAGTAATTCGTTGTAAAACCAACCTGATTATTGATTACAATGTGAATTGTACCACCAGTTTTGTATCCGTCAAGTAAAGACATTTGAATGATTTCATACAAAATACCCTGACCAGCAATAGCAGCATCTCCGTGTACTGCGATTGGCAATACTTTAGAGAAATCGTCATTGTAATATTTGTCTTGTTTTGCTCTTGTGATACCTTCAATTACAGCTCCAACAGTTTCCAAGTGAGAAGGGTTTGGTGCTAAATTGATGTTGATGCTTTTTCCTGATCTTGTTTTTTTGTCAGCAGTAAGACCTAAGTGGTATTTTACGTCACCATCAAAATATTCCTGATCGTAATCTTTACCGTCAAACTCACCAAAAATATCCTGAGTAGATTTTCCGAAGATGTTTGCCAAAACGTTCAAACGACCACGGTGAGCCATTCCCATTACGAATTGTTCTACACCTTTTTCAGCAGCCTGCTCGATCAAAGCATCAAGAGCCGGGATGATAGATTCTCCACCTTCTAATGAGAAACGTTTTTGTCCAACATATTTAGTATGAAGGAAGTTCTCAAAAGATACCGCTTCGTTTAATTTATTTAAGATTGTTTTCTTTTCTTCTGTAGAGAAATTAGGCTGATTAACATTTACAGCCAATTTATCCTGAATCCATTTTACAACGCCAGGATTTCTGATATACATATATTCAATACCAATGTGTTGGCAGTAAATAGCTTTAAGGCGATTTACGATATCTTGTAATGAAGATGGTGCCAATCCAATTGTTTGAGCAGCATCAAAAACAGTTGAAAGGTCAGCTGTAGTTAATCCGAAGTTTTCAATATCCAAAGTTGGAGATGAAGTTCTACGGTCACGAACTGGATTTGTTTTTGTGAATAAATGCCCGCGCGTACGGTATCCGTCAATTAATTTTAAAACATTGAATTCTTTCTTTAGTTTTTCAGAAATCTGACTATAATCTGTATTATCGCTAGTCACGTACTCAACGATAGTTTGCACTGGATTTTCGTCATTATATGTCGTCATTCCAAAGTCAAAACCCTGAAAAAAACTTCTCCAGCTAGGTTCTACACTGTCTGGGTTAACTAAATATTGATCGTATAATTGTGCAAAAAACTCGGTATGCGCTGCGTTTAAAAATGAAAACCTATCCATAATATTGAGTGAATATACTTTTTTGTTATATAGAAACGCAAAAGTACAACAATCGCATTTATTTAAATCTTTTTTTTACGTACTTTTACGTAAAAATTTGTTAAAATAAACGTTAAGTATGAATAAAAATCAAATTTCAATCGTTTTCAATTCTTTTTTTGTGATTTTGGCAGTTTTATTTTCAACCAATGTATCAGGACAGCAAAACTATGTCATTGATAACAGTAATCACTTCTGGGATAAAGTTCAGTTTGGTGGTGGACTCGGATTAGGTTTCGGATCCGGATACACTAATATTTCGGTTATGCCAAGTGCTATTTATAACGTAAATGAAGTTGTTGCTGTTGGAGCTGGTCTTCAATTTGGTTATTTATATCAAAAACATTATTATGAATCTTTCGTTTGGGGAGGAAGTCTTATCGGCTTGGTGAACCCAATTCCTGAAATTCAGTTGTCTGCTGAATTAGAACAAGTAAGGGTTGATACTCAATATGAAGCTACTTTTAATTTCCCTTCTTATTCAGATAGTTATTGGAATACTGCGCTATATCTAGGTGCAGGTTACAGAACAAAAAATGTAACTATTGGTGGACGTTACGATGTTTTGTATAATCCGAATAAAAGCCTTTACGGATCTGGATTTATGCCTTTTGTGAGGGTTTATTTTTAAAGTTGCTAAGGTGCTGAGTTGCTAAGATTCTAAGGTTTTAAATACAGGAATTTGAAGAAATATATTTTTGTAATTACAGCAATTCTAGTTTTAAGCTGTAATAATTCCAAAAAGTTAGATGCTAATAATGAAAAGGTTGCAAAAAAAGAATTGCGACCTTTTTTTGATTCGGATAAAATAGATCACTATTATTTAGATTCTTCTGAAAAAGAATTTGAACATTTAGCTAAAGATAATGCTGCACAGACAGCAAAGAAAAAAGAGTTCTCCGGCTTTTTTTATGGGAATTACCCAGAAACTATTCCAAAGAAAAATTTTGAAAATCTTTTATTGAAATATAACTACAAAAAATCAAGCCTATCTTTTAAGCAACAAAAACAGATTGAAAATGTATTTAGTGAAAAAGATTCATTAAAAAATGAGGTCTGTTCTTGTATTGCTGAGTATAGAGATATTTTTATTTTTAAAAAGAATAAAAAAACTATAGGAATAGCAAAGATTTGCTTTAAAAATGCGCGTTTCCAGATTGTAGGTAGTAAAATTGACACTGAAGGTTTTGGGCTTATAGAGGAGTTAGACAAACTAGAAAACATAGTGCGCCCTACTGAGATAAAACCTTAGAACCTTAGCATCTCAGAACCTTACTTATAATAATTCCGAAACCAAACCTTCTGCCATTCTCTCTTTAAAATCAAAAAAGCAACTTGTTCAGCGAGAATTACCAAATCTGAACCATCGAGTTGTTTGATCTCATTTTCAGGAACATCAATTATGTATAAAAGGTTGAGATATTCAGCAAATTTGTACTGAATCATTCTGTAGATTTTTTCGTGAAGTTGAATCTTTAATTCATCTGGCGAAATGCTTAACGGAAAATCAATTCCTTCATTAGCTAAATTGAAATCTTTATTAATCTGCTCAATCAAACTTAAATATAAAGTCTCAGCCTGCGCTTGCGCTAAAAGTGATTCGGTGCTTACTGGTGCTACAAACATTTGATTTTAGATTTTAGATTGCTGATTTTAGATTTTTTACTGAAAACTGACACTGAACACTAACTACTGATAACTGAACACTAAACCTTGCGTCCCATTAAATTCTCGCCAAATGTTCTTAGGATATCTTTCTTTTCAGAATTGATGTCCATTTTTTCTAAAGTTTCAAAGGCTTTAAAAGTGTACATTTCTATTGCTTCCTGCGTGGCGCGTGATGCTCCTGATTCATTAAAAATGGCTTTTGCCGTTTGTATTTTTTCTGAATTATCATCCAATTGCAAGCTGAATAATTTTTCTAATTCTGAAGCTTTTTCAGGGGTTGAAAATTCTAAAGCTTTTAAATATAAATAGGTTTTCTTGTTTTCAATAATATCTCCTCCAACTTGTTTTCCAAAAGTTTCCGGATCTCCAAATGCATCTAAATAATCATCCTGAAGCTGAAATGCCAAACCTAAATTCAATCCAAAATCATAAATTAAATTGCCTTCTTTTTCTGAAGTTTTGGCTACAATTGCGCCCATTTTCATAGCAGCAGCAACCAAAACGGCAGTTTTATATTCAATCATTTTTAGATATTGCGGAATGGTAACATCGTTTTTTTCTTCAAAATCAACATCCCATTGTTGTCCTTCGCAAACTTCAAGAGCTGTTTTGCTGAAAAGTTTTGCTAAGTTTCTAAAGACTTCAGGTTCGTATTGCTCAAAATATTGATAAGCCAGAATAAGCATGGCATCACCAGAAAGAATTCCAGTATTTATGTTCCATTTTTCATGAACGGTAACTTCTCCTCTTCTTAAAGGCGCATCATCCATAATGTCATCATGAACTAGCGAAAAATTATGAAAAACTTCAACCGCCATTGCGGCTGGAAGCGCAATCAAATAATCAGTATCAAAAACTTCTGCGGCCATTAAAGTTAAAACGGGACGAATGCGTTTTCCTCCAAGTCCTAAAATGTATTCAATAGGTTCGTAAAGATTTGTTGGTTCTTTATGTATGTTTTGACTCTCTAGATAATTGATAAAAAAATCTTGGTACTGACTTATATCGTGCATAATAAATTCTGATTTCGCGGCTCAAAGATACAATTCAAATATGAATTTCTAAGGATGAAATGTTAAAAGCGTATGAATCATTTTAAATGGACTTTTAATGCATCTCATTTTTAATGCGTTAATTTTTTTTCAAAAAACTTGGAAACTTTTTTGGTATTCAGAGTTTCCTGTATATATTTGCAGCGATAAAATGGAAACTAAGAACACTGTAAAAGTTTCCATGGAGAGTTTTGATGATTCTTAAAATCAATTAAATCAGGTGTTTATGAAAACAAAATGGATGTTAGATTCAAGCCAGTCAGATGTTTTATTAGAAATGAGACGATCAAGAACTGCTTATTTGGGAGGAGACTCAAATAAATTTGATGGGTATGTGAATATTGAAGACAATGAAATTGAAGATGCTTCTGTTGAATTCTCATTAGATATTAACAACAAAAATGAAAGTTTCCAATCTATAGATGCTTATTTACAGCTTCAGGATTTTTTTGAAGAAGATGAGCATCCGATTATCAGTTTCAAATCGACGTCATTTCAAAAAGTAAATCAGAACATTAATTTTTTCAAAGGCGATCTAACGATAAAAGATATCACGAGAGTAGTTGAATTGGATGCTGAATTTCTTGGAGAAAATATTTATAACGGAGAGAAGAAAGTAGCTTTTGAAATTAAAGGAAACATCAAACGTGAAGACTTTGGTTTGGATTACAGCTCTTTTAATCATACTTCGGGTGCAGCCTTAGGAAAAGACATTAAACTTATAGCAAATTTAGAATTTAGCATATAAATCTTACTAAATCAATAAATTGATGTAAAATTATTACAAATAAACAGGAAACTATTTTTTTAATTTTAGTTTCCAAAGTATATTTGTGATGCAATCGAGAATTTAAAATGAAAGAGAAGATTATAGCAAAAGCAAGCGAGTTATTTTTAAAGCTTGGTTTTAAGAGTGTTACAATGGACGATATTGCGGGTGAAATGTGTATTTCGAAAAAAACGATTTACAAGTATTTCTGCAATAAAGAAGTTCTGATTGAAGAAAGCACTTCGCTGGTTCATGGCCAGGTACACGAAATCATGGATACCATTATAGCAAAGAATTTTAATGCTATTCATGAGAATTTTGAAATTAGAGAAATGTTTCGTGACATGTTTAAAAATAACATAGATACGTCTCCAATTTATCAGTTAAAGAAGCATTATCCTGAGATCTATCAAAATATTCTTTCATTCGAAATTGATCAATGCACGCAACTTTTTAGAGAAAATATTGAAAAAGGAATTCGTGAAGGTCTTTACCGAAGTGATTTGAATGTAGAGGTTTATGTGAAGTTTTATTATACACTGGTTTTTCATATAAACGAAAATACCGTTTCTGAGAGCGAAGCACAAAGAATTGAGCTGGAAGCATTAGAATACCATACTCGTGCAATGGCTACTGTAAAAGGAGTAGAGGAATTGGAAAAGCAGCTAAAAAGAATAACTAATTAATTCATCCAAATATATTCAATCGTCATTATTCTGAGTGAGGATGGAAAATGACGGTACTATCTCAAAATTTAAAAAATAAATATTTAACTACTTATGAAAAGAATCCTTCTTATATTTTTGTGCACCATTGGCTTGTCTGTCAACGCACAAACCACTTTAACCTTGAAAGACGCGGTCAATTATGCGCTTCAAAATAAAGCCGATGCTAAAAAAGCTAAGCTTCAGGTAGAGAATAGTGAGTATCAGATTCAGGAAATACGTTCGAGAGCTTTACCACAAATTAGTGCAAACGGAAATTTAACGTATAATCCGGTAATTCAGACTACAGTTATCGATGGTGCAGGTTTTGGGCAGCCGGGAACTACAATTCAGGCCGCATTTGGACAGAAATGGACATCAACTGCAGGGCTTTCTTTGACTCAGGCATTATTTGATCAATCTGTTTTTACAGGTTTGAGAGCAGCAAAAACTACTCGTGAGTTTTATCAGATAAATGATCAATTAACGGAAGAACAAGTTATTGAAAGAGTTGCAAATAACTACTATTCCGTTTATGTGCAAAGAGAAAGACTTATTCTATTAGATAGTAACTATGTAAATACACAAAAAGTTCGTGATATTGTACAAGGACAGTTTAATAATGGTTTAGCTAAAAAAATTGATTTGGATCGTATTATTGTAAAAATGTCTAACATTGATACAGATCGTCAGCAGGTTAAAAATCAGATTGAATTACAGGAAAATGCATTAAAGTTTTATATGGGTATGCCTATAGAAACTCAAATCGTTATGCCAAAAGAAGAATTTGAAGTTGTGCCAGCTGCTTTAACACAAGAGCCAAATATTGAAAACAGAACAGAATATTTGCTTTTGAAAAAACAAGAAGAACTTTTAGTATTCAATAAAAAAGCTGTTGAAGCAGGTTATTATCCTACACTTTCATTGTCTGCAGGTTACAATTATATCGGACAAGGACCTGAAATGCCTTGGTTTGCAAAACCAGATAAAGGTGTTTACTGGTCAGATTTCTCTGCAATTGCTTTAAACTTACACGTGCCAATCTTTACAGGTTTCGGAACTCGTGCAAAAGTAAGACAAGCAGATGTTCAAATCAGAGAGTTACAAGAAGACATCAAAGACACAAAACTTTCTCTTGATTTAGATTATAGAAATGCAATGACACAGATTAATAATAATCTTGTGACTATCGAAAATCAGAGAGAAAATATGCGTTTGGCGTTAGAAATTTTAGGAAATACCAAAAACAATTACCTTCAAGGTTTAGCATCTTTAACCGATTTGCTAGACGCAGAAAATGCATCTCTTGAAGCTCAAAATAACTTTACAAGAGCAGTTTTAAATTATAAAATTGCCGAAATATCTCTAATCAAATCGAAAGGCGAACTTAAATCTCTTACTAAATAACAAATTATTACAATGAAGAAAATAATAATAACACTCGTAATCATAATTGTAGCTTTTTTTGGAGTTAGCTACATTTTAAATAAGAACAAAGCAGAAAACGAAGCGAAAACTGCAATTGTAGCAGAAAAAAACGCAGCAGTTTCTGTAAAAGTGGCTACAGTAAAAACAGAAGATGTTAACTTAGGTTTTACTGCAAACGGAAACTTCGCACCAATTCAGGAATTGACTTTTTCTGCTGAAAAATCTGGAAAAGTAATTAGTGTTTTAGTTAAAGAAGGTGACTATGTAAGAGTAGGTCAAACTCTTTTAACAGTAAGAGGTGATGTTATCAATGTAAACGCTCAAGCAGCTGAAGCAGCATATCAAAACGCAAAATCTGATTATGCTAGATATGAAAATGCTTTTAAAACTGGCGGTGTTACAAAACAACAATTAGATCAAGCAAAATTAGCTTTAACTAATGCTCAATCTAACTATACTCAAGCTAAAATTAACGTTGGAGATACAAGAGTAAAAGCCCCAATCAATGGATACATCAATAAAAAATATATCGAACCAGGTTCTATTTTAGCTGGAATGCCTGCAACTGCTTTATTTGATATTGTAAATGTTTCTAAATTAAAATTGACTGTAACGGTAAACGAAACTCAAGTTGCTAGTTTAAAATTAGGACAAACTGTAGACATTACAGCAAGTGTTTATCCTGATAAAACTTTCTCAGGAAAAATTACTTTCATCGCTGCAAAAGCAGATGCGTCTTTAAATTTCCCTGTTGAAATTGAAATTACAAACAATGCTAACAACGACCTAAAAGCAGGTATGTACGGAACGGCAAACTTTGGTGCGAAGAGTCAAAAACAAAACTTGAAAGTGGTTCCGAGAAATGCTTTTGTTGGTAGTGTGAGCAGTAACGAAATTTTTGTTGTAGAAAATGGTGTTGCTAAATTAAGAAAAGTAGTGGCAGGAAGAATTTTAGGAGATAAAGTTGAAATCATTAATGGTTTAAATGACGGAGAAACTGTAATTGTTACTGGTCAAATCAACCTACAAGACGGAAATACTGTAGAAATTATTAAATAATTGTACCGCTTTAAGCCGTAAGCAATAAGCTTTAAGCCTTTTCAAAGATGCCTAAAGCCTACAGCGTATAGCCTACAGCCTAAAATAAAATATATGAAATTAGCCGAAATATCCATAAAACGTCCGTCGTTGGTAATTGTATTGTTTACAATTCTGACACTAGGTGGATTGTTCAGTTACAGCCAACTAGGCTACGAGCTGATCCCAAAATTCGAAACCAACGTTATTACGGTTTCAACTGTATATCCTGGAGCTTCTCCGAGTGAGGTTGAAAATACAGTAACAAAGAAAATTGAAGATGCCATTGCATCTCTTGAAAATATTAAGAAAATCGATTCGAAATCTTACGAGAGTCTTTCGATAGTATCTATCACGTTGACTTCAAATGCGAATGTTGATATTTCGATGAATGATGCACAGCGTAAAATTAATGCGATTTTAAGTGATCTTCCAGATGATGCAGATCCGCCGTCATTGACTAAATTCTCTTTGAGTGATTTACCAATTATGACGCTTGGTGCGAATGGTAAAATGGACGAAGCAGCTTTCTACGATTTGATCGATAAAAAGATTGCTCCAGTTTTATCTCGTGTACAAGGGGTTGCTCAGGTAAACATTATTGGTGGTCAAGAGCGTGAGATTCAGGTAAACCTTGACGCAGTAAAAATGCAAGGTTACGGACTTTCAGTTCCTCAAGTTCAGCAGACAATTTTGAGTTCTAACTTAGATTTCCCAACGGGTAACATCCAAACTCGTAACCAAAAAATCTTAATCCGTTTGGCGGGTAAATATAAAAATGTTGACGAATTAAGAAACTTAGTAGTTTCTTCTCAAAACGGAATTCAAATTCGTTTGGGAGAAATTGCAGACGTTCAGGATACGCAAAAAATAGCAGAGAAAATTGCGCGTGTAGATCAAAAAAGCGCGATTGTACTTCAAATTGTAAAACAATCAGATGCCAATGCCGTTGCGGTAAGTGAGCAGTTGATTAAGACAATTAAAACTTTGGAGAGCGATTACAAATCGGCTCAATTAAAATTAGAAGTAGCAAAAGACAGTACTGTCTTTACTCTTGAAGCAGCAGATTCTGTTGTGCATGACTTGTTAATTGCGGTTATTCTGGTAGCTTTCGTAATGTTGTTCTTCTTGCACAGTATTAGAAACTCATTGATCGTAATGGTATCTATTCCAGCATCTTTGATTGCTACATTTATCGGGATCTATTTGTTAGGTTATACGCTTAACTTAATGTCTTTACTTGGTTTATCTCTTGTAGTTGGTATTCTTGTTGATGACGCGATCGTTGTACTTGAAAACATTTATCGACACATGGAGATGGGTAAAAGTCGAATTCGTGCCGCTTATGATGGAACTGCCGAAATTGGTGCAACCGTAACTTCGATTACATTAGTAATTGTGGTGGTGTTCTTGCCAATTGCAATGAGTACAGGATTGGTATCGAACATTATTACACAATTCTGCGTTACAGTAATTATCTCAACGATGTTCTCATTATTGGCTTCGTTTACAATTATTCCATGGTTATCTTCTCGTTTTGGAAAACTAGAACATATTGAAGGTAAAAACCTTTTCGGAAAAATTATTCTTGGTTTTGAAAGCTATTTGACTCGTTTTACAAACTGGGTATCAAACTTGCTTAACTGGTGTTTAGATCACTACATTAAAACAATGGGAGTTATCCTTGTAATGTTCTTTGGTACGATCTTCTGGTTAATGGGAGGTGGATACATTGGAGGTGAGTTCTTTGCATCATCTGATAGTGGTGAGTTCTTAGTGCAAATCGAGATGCCAAAAGACGCTTCATTAGAGCAAACTAACTTTATGACGCAAAAAGCAGAAGCTTTCTTAAAAGGAGAGAAATATGTTTTCAGTCAAATTACAACAGTTGGTCAAACCAGTGAAGGTTTAGGAGCAGCTCAAGCAACAGCATACAAAGCAGAGATTGACGTTAAAATGATCGATCAAAAAGATCGTACAGATGACGCCAATGTATATGCTGCAAAAGTGAAACGTAAACTAGAAAAAGTTTTAGTTGGTGCAAAAGTAAAAACAGTTCCAGTAGGTATCTTAGGTACAGCTGAGGATGCAACTTTAGGGTTGATCGTAACAGGTCCAAACGTAGAAAGTGCCATGAAATTTGCTAAACTTGCCGAAGCTGAATTACGTACTATTCCTGGAACAACTGAGATTAAATTAACAGTTGAAGACGGAAACCCTGAAATCAACGTTCAGGTTGATAGAGATAAAATGGCTGCATTAGGATTGACACTTCAAACGGTTGGTTTAACCATGCAGACTGCTTATAGTGGTAATACAGACGGTAAATTTAGAGCTGGTGAATACGAGTATGACATCAACATCAAATACAACGAATTTGATAGAAAAAATATCACAGACGTTAGTAACTTGATTTTCATCAACAATGCAGGTCAGCAGATCAAATTAAACCAATTCGCAACAATTACAGAAGGTTCTGGACCAAGTAAATTGGAGCGTAGAGATAAAACAGCTTCTGTAACCGTGCAAGGTCAGAACGTTGGGGTGCCAGCAGGAACAATTGTTCAGCAATGGCAGGCAAAACTTGACAAATTGCAAAAACCAACTGGAGTAAATTACATCTGGGGTGGTGACCAAGAGAATCAATCAGAAGGATTTGGTACTTTAGGAATTGCATTATTAGCTGCTATTATTTTGGTTTACCTTGTAATGGTTGGATTATATGACAGTTTCGTTCACCCGTTTGTCGTATTATTTGCTATTCCGCTTTCGTTCATTGGAGTTTTATTTGCATTAGCATTAACAAACAATACTTTAAATATCTTTACTATCTTAGGGGTAATCATGTTGATTGGTCTGGTGTGTAAGAATGCGATCATGCTTGTCGATTATACCAATCAGCGAAGAGCGGCTGGAGAATCTATCAGAACAGCTTTAATCCAAGCAAACCATGCACGTTTACGTCCGATCTTGATGACAACAATTGCGATGGTATTTGGTATGTTCCCAATTGCATTGGCATCTGGAGCAGGAGCAGAATGGAAAAACGGATTAGCATGGGTAATCATCGGAGGTTTGATTTCATCATTATTCCTTACCTTGATTGTGGTACCAGTTATCTATGATATTATGGAGAAAATTATCCGTAAGTTCTCTAAAGGAGAAAAAATCGACTACGAAGCTGAAATGCATGCCGATTATGTGCATACTGAATTAAGCGAAGACGGTTTTAATCCTAAACATACTCATTAATAGTTTTAATTTTTGATAGTGAAATTCCGAGCCCGAATTCGGAATTTCACAATGAAAAATCCCAGATTCCATTAAATTGGAGTTTGGGATTTTTTTTATTGTTAATTGAAAAATATGTTTATTTGCATCACCTTACAAAAAATATTATGCTACAAAAAGACAAGTCAGCAGCAATTGGTTTTATTTTTATAACCATGTTAATAGACATTACTGGATGGGGAATTATTATTCCTGTAATACCAAAATTAATTGAAGAATTAATTCACGGTGACATCAGCGAAGCTGCAAAAATTGGTGGTTGGTTGACTTTCGCTTATGCGATAACCCAATTTGTATTTGCACCTGTAATTGGAAATTTGAGTGATAAATATGGTAGGAGACCAATTATTTTAATTTCCCTTTTCGGATTTTCGTTAGATTATCTTTTATTGGCATTTTCGCCAACCATTATCTGGCTTTTCATAGGAAGAATTATAGCTGGAGTTACCGGCGCAAGTATTACAACCGCTTCAGCTTATATTGCCGACGTTAGTACTGCCGAAAACAGAGCTAAAAACTTTGGATTAGTTGGCGCTGCTTTTGGATTAGGATTTATCATTGGGCCAGTGATTGGTGGACTTTTAGGTCAATATGGATCTCGAGTTCCTTTTTATGCAGCAGCAGTTTTGTGTATGCTGAATTTCCTTTACGGATTCTTCATCTTGCCAGAATCATTAAAAAAAGAAAACCGCAGACCATTTGACTGGAAACGTGCCAATCCAATTGGAGCCATTTTAGGATTAAGAAAACACCCAACCTTAATTGGTTTAATTGTTGCGATATTTCTCTTATATGTAGGTTCTCATGCCGTACAAAGCAATTGGAGTTTTTTCACTATTTATCAATTTAATTGGGACGAAAGAATGATCGGGATTTCGTTAGGAATAATCGGTTTATTGGTTGGAGTAGTGCAAGGAGGATTAGTTCGATATATCAATCCAAAAATTGGAAATGAGAAAAGCATTTACATTGGTTTAGCTTTATATACAATCGGAATGCTATTATTTGCTTTTGCAACAGAAAGCTGGATGATGTTTGTGTTTTTGATTCCATATTGCCTTGGCGGAATTGCGGGTCCAGCGTTACAATCTGTTGTAGCAAGTAAAGTAGCGCCAAGCGAACAAGGAGAAATTCAAGGAACTTTGACCAGTTTAATGAGTGCTTCTTCAATTATTGGTCCGCCAATGATGGCCAATACATTTTACTTTTTCACTCATGACGATGCACCTTTTAAATTTGCAGGAGCACCTTTTATTTTGGGAGGAGTTTTAATGTTATTGAGTACAGTAGTAGCTTATTTTTCGTTGAAAAAACATTCAGTACCGAAAGTAGAAATTGATAATCAAGAAACGATATAAAACTAAAAAGGTCTTCATTTTAATGAAGACTTTTTTAGTTAGGCTTTTTTCTACTTAAGGTACAAATAATGGTTAAAATAGTCAATAATTGCTTTTCCTTCCAATAGAACATCAGCGCCAATAATGCCGTGAACAGCTTTTGCTTTAAAAGATTCTAAGGCCTCATTTACATGCGAAAGATCAAAAATTACGATACTAAAACCTTTACTTTTCCAGCTTCCTAACTGCAATTTATTTTGAGACGAAATCTGAGTGGTCATTCCCGTTCCGCCTGCTCCAGAAGCCTTTGTTTTAGAATTTTTTGCAGAAAGTTCAAAACGTTCAATAGACTCAAAACCGACGCACGTATTTGATGCGCCCGTATCTAAAATGAAATTGCCAGAAATGCCATTTATTTTGGCCTTTATCTGCAAATGCTGTGTTTTAGTGATTTTGAATTTTATTTTTTTGTAATTCTCTTTTTTGAGAATTTCATGAAGATTTTCCATTTCATTTAGGATTGAAATCCAAAAATAAGTTAATTACTGCCAAAAAGCTAACTGGATAAAAGATTTTCTATTTAATATGTGCATAGAAGAAAAATATAAAATTTAATGTTTTTTCGCTGTTATGGTATTGAATATGACGCGATTGTGTGTAGTTTTTGAGATTCTTTTTTTAAATTAGCTATAAAATGTTTTTTTATGGTTTTAAATAAAATTCATCCCGATCAGAAATATATTGACGGAATTGCTACCAATAATTCTGTAGTTATTAAAATGATTTATAAAAAATTTGCCCCCAAAGTGGTTCAGTTTATCACTAATAATTCTGGAGACAAAGAAGATGCTCAAGATGTAATTCAGGAAATTATGATTTTGCTTTTCGATCAAGCAAAAGCAAATCAACTGCAATTGGACTGTCCCTTTGATGCTTGCTTTTTTTCATTATGCAAAAGACATTGGCTTAGAGAATTGCAAAATTCTACGCATAAAAAAGTTACAATTTATGAAAATGTTGTTTCCAGAAATGAATCTGCCCATGGACTAGTTGAGCAAATCGAAGCATTTGATCAAAAGCAAAAGAAATATAGAATTTTCGATAATTATCTTAAAGATGAATTAGATATTGATGAAAAAAATAGTCTAGAAAAACGGTTATCAGGTGATGAAGTTCTTCGTTCTGAATTTGAAAACTTTAAGGAAGTTTATTTCCAAAAGGAAAATCAATTCGCAACAGAACCAGATCGCCTCGCTTTTGTAGAAAACCTCACTAAAATTTCAGATAGATACTTCAATAAGAAACAGCACAAAACAGCTTCGCTTAAACCGTGGTATTTTGCGGCAGCGGCATCTGTAATTATTATGTTCGGATTGTTTTTCTTTGATTATAAGCATTATCCAAATTTTGAAGATTATAATCATCCCGAAAGTGCTTATTTTACAGAAAGAGGCGTGTCTGAAGCAATTTTAAAGCAAGCAGAGAATAATTTCAACGGAAAAAGATATGAAACCGCGATTCCGATTTTTGAAATGATTTTGAAAGAAAACAATTCGGACGAGATTAAATATTTCTACGCAGTTTCATTATTGCAGGTTGGCAAATACGTGAAAGCAGAAAATATTTTCAAAGAATTAGAAGCAGAAAATTCTGTTTATAAAGAAAAAGCAAAATGGAATCTAGCTTTGTCTAAACTAAAACAAGGCAAATATGACGACTGTAAGGCCATTTTGCAGACCATTTCTCAGGATTACGAAGATTATGATCAAGTAGAACAGCTTTCAGAAGAATTGGAATAAAATGTAATTATTAAGAAAAATTTTATCCCTTTACGGGAAACCTCAATCGAATTTGGAATTTTAGTTCTAAATTCGATTTTCTTTTTGAAAGAATTTGTTTTTTTTTAGTTTTTCCATATACGAAAAACCCAACGTGTAGGAATTGTACCCGATATTGAAGTAAAACCAACAATTTTAGATATTCGACAAGGCAAAGATGAAGTTTTGGAACGCGCTTTGCTATATATAGAAACAGCAAAATAATCTTGGTTTATCGTACTGAAGAACGAGGGATCGCACTAGCTGATCGAAAGAAAAAATGGGGGTTTTTCTTTTCGAAGCTTCTTGTGAGATCCTTCGTTCCTCAGAATGATAAAAAATTGGTTATTATTATTCAAGCCTTTGTTACAGTTTAAAACTTTGACAAAGGTTTTTCTTTTTAATCAAATACAGAAAATCCGTTTTATGTGTGTCCAATTCACGAAATTGCTATTCTTTTAATATTGTCGTAATTTTGTCCCTTTAAAATTATAGACTTGAATTCAACACCCTTTATTACCGATACCCATACCCATTTGTATTCTGAAGAATTTGATCAGGATCGTGACGCAATGATTCAACGCGCTATTGATGCCGGAATTACACGTTTTTTTATTCCCGCAATCGATGCTGCGGCAACTCAGTCTATGTATGATTTGGAGAAAAATTATCCTGAAAATATATTCCTAATGATGGGTTTGCATCCCACTTATGTGAAAGATAATTATCTGGACGAATTGGCGCATGTGGAAACAGAATTATCAAAAAGAAAATTCTACGCAGTTGGCGAAATCGGAATCGATTTATATTGGGATAAAACGCATTTAAAAGAACAGCAAATTGCTTTTAAAAGACAAATTCAACTGGCAAAACAGTACAAATTGCCAATCGTAATTCACTGTAGAGAAGCATTTGATGAGATTTTTGAAGTACTAGAAGAAGAAAAGTCTGAAGATTTATTTGGGATTTTTCATTGTTTTTCCGGAACTTTAGAACAAGCAGAGCGTGCAATTTCTTACAATATGAAATTGGGAATTGGAGGTGTAGTTACGTTTAAGAACGGAAAAATTGATCAGTTTTTAAATCAAATCGATTTAAAACACATCGTTTTGGAGACCGACTCGCCGTATTTAGCGCCGATTCCGTACAGAGGAAAAAGAAACGAAAGCAGTTATTTGGTCAATGTTATTGCCAAATTAAGCGAAGTTTATAGTGTTTCTGCCGAAGAAATTGCAGCAATTACAACGCAAAATTCAAAAGACGTTTTTGGTATTTAACTTAAGCCTTACAAAACTTTAATTTTTTTTTTGTTCTTTTGCCCACTTAAACCCAAATAAATAATGCAGAGATTTGATGCCATTCGACCGTTCTATGATTCCGAAATAAATGAAGCACTTCATGGTGTTGTCAATCATCCGATGATGAAAACCATGATGAACTTTACATTTCCGGATGTAGAAGATGAGGTTTGGAAGGAACAATTAAAGAAAACACATTCTATTCGTGATTTTCAATGCAACTTTATTTACAATACAATCCAGAAAGTTTTAGAAAAAAGCTCTGAAGGCCTTACAACTTCAGGTTTTGAAAAACTGGAACCTAATACTTCTTATCTGTTTATCTCAAACCATAGAGATATTCTTCTAGATACAACCTTATTAAACGTTTGTTTATTCGAACATGGTTTGGTCATGACTGCTTCGGCAATTGGAGACAATTTAGTGAAGAAAGCTTTCTTGGCAACTTTGGCGAAATTAAATCGAAATTTTTTGGTTTTAAGAGGATTAACGCCTCGTGAAATGCTGCAAAGTTCAAAATTATTGTCTGAATACATGGGACAATTACTGCTTCGCGAAAACCGTTCGGTTTGGATTGCTCAAAGAGAAGGAAGAACAAAAGACGGAAACGACGAAACCAATCCAGGAGTTTTAAAAATGATCGGAATGGCTTCTGATGAAGAAGATTTGATGAATTATTTTAAGAAATTAAAAATTGTTCCGGTTTCTATTTCTTATGAATACGATCCGACTGATGTTTTGAAAATGCCACAATTAATGGCGGAAGCAAATAACGAAGTTTACGTAAAAGACAAAAATGAAGATTTCATGACCATTATAAGTGGCGTCATGGGAACTAAAAAAAGAATACATATTTCTGTTGGCGATGTTTTGGATACAGAAATCGATCAGATTGTGGCTGAGAATGATAATGTAAACAAACAAGTTCAAGCTCTGGCACAAACTATTGATGATGTTATCTTGAAAAACTATCAATTATGGCCGACAAATTTTATTGCTTACGATATTTTAAACGAAACAGATAAATTCGCTCACAAATACAAAGAGAGCGAAAAACAGCTTTTTGAGCGTCGTTTAGAAATGAGAATCGGAAGTGATAATCCTGTGACAAGACAAGGATTTTTAGCGATGTATGCTAATCCTGTTGTCAACAAATTAAAATACCAAGATGTCATCTAAAGCAAAAATATTATTGGTCTATACCGGAGGAACCATCGGTATGAGCAAAGATTTTGAAACTGGAGCGCTGAAAGCCTTCAATTTTGGTAAATTAATTCAGAAGATTCCGGAAATCAAACAATTGGATTGTGAAATCGAATCGATTTCATTTGAACATCCAATAGATTCTTCAAATATGAATCCCGAAATGTGGACAAAGATTGCCACCATTATCGAGGAAAATTATAGCGCTTACGACGGATTTGTTGTCCTTCACGGATCAGATACTATGTCGTATTCCGCTTCGGCATTGAGTTTTATGCTGGAGAATTTAGCAAAACCAGTGGTGTTTACAGGTTCGCAATTGCCAATTGGAGATTTGCGTACTGATGCCAAAGAAAACCTCATTACAGCAATTCAGATTGCTTCACTTTTAGAAGACGGAAAGCCTGTTATTAACGAAGTTTGTTTGTATTTTGAATACAAATTATATCGTGGAAACAGAACTTCAAAAGTAAACGCAGAGCATTTTAGAGCTTTTACAGCGCCAAATTATCCTGAATTGGTAGAATCTGGTGTTCATTTAAAATTAAACAGACATTTATTTCTTCCTGTAAATAAAGATGCCAATCTGATCGTTCATAAAAATTTAGACAATCACGTTGCCATCATAAAAATGTTCCCAGGAATGAGCGAAATTGTTTTGGCTTCAATTCTTGCAACTAAAGGTTTAAGGGGAATTATTTTAGAAACATACGGTTCAGGAAATGCCCCAACCGAAGATTGGTTTTTAAACCTAATAGAAAAAGCCATAAAATCGGGAATGCATATTGTAAACGTAACCCAATGTTCTGGCGGAAGCGTAAACATGGGACAATACGAAACCAGTACGGCTTTGAAATCTCTAGGCGTTATTTCAGGAAAAGACATTACAACAGAAGCCGCAATTACAAAATTGATGTATCTGTTAGGACATAATATTCCACAAAATGAGTTTAAAGATATTTTTGAAACGGCACTTCGTGGAGAAATATCATAGTTTAAATTACAATATTTTAAAAATCCCAAATTCCAATGCTTTGCGTTAAAGAACTTTGTCAAAGTTTAAAACTTTGACAAAGTTGAAAATTTATCGCGGCGTGTATATTCCATAGGAATATCTCATCGGTAGAAAAAAATTATCGTTTTGCATTGTGTCCTGTAGGGACACATGTTTTTTAACGACAATAAAAAATCCGTCTCGTTAATCAAACGTTCCTATGGAACGTATAATCGTAATTCCATTCTAATTCTACCAACCAGACATTCCTACGGAATGTTTTCTTTTGATTTAAAACTTAGAATTTTTATAAGTAACTGGACAAGTCTCCAATTCATCTTCTGCTTTGTGTTTCTTGTAATACAAGTACACTATCACAGAAAGAATACAGATAACTCCTTGAAGCGCAACAGTGGCTCTTACACCTATAAAGTGAGAAACATACCCAATAATTAAACTTCCCACAGGAATCATTCCTTGATAAGCCATCATATAATAACTGATGCTTCTAGAACGCATACTAACAATACTGTGCGTCTGAATATAAATATTGATAGAAGAAGTTTGGCCCATCATTCCGATTCCGCTTAGCGTCATACAGATTAATGCAATCGTAATACTGCTTGAAATGGCTAGAATAATTATGCTAAATCCTAACAATAAGCTTGCGGCAATCATTAGTTTTCCCATATTCTCAGCCGATTTTAAATTGGCTAAATAAACGGCAGATAAAACAGAGCCAATTCCGGCAGCGCTTTCAAACCAACTGAAAGTTTCGGCGTTTCCGCTAAAAATGTCTTTCGCAAAAACAGGCATCAAAGTGTTAAAAGAAATTACAAATAAACTGCTGCAGGTTAACATTAAGAGCATTCTTGCCATTTCGGTTTCTTTTTTTACATAATCTAGACCTTCTATAAGATCGTCCAGCATTTTAAGTTTATTTTCGGCTTTAATATGCGGTGTAATTTTCATCATCATTAATGAAATAAGTACAGGAACATAACTCACAAAGTTTCCGATAAAACAAATATCTTCTCCATATTGGTGCAGAATAATTCCCGCAAGCGCAGGACCCGCGATTCTGGCAAAGTTGTTCATAGTTGAGTTAAGTGCAACCGCGTTGGGAAGATCTTCTTTATTGTCGACAATATCAATCATCATGGTTTGACGGCACGTCATGTCAAAAGCATTGATAATTCCTTGAATAAGACTCAAAGCCAGAATAAAATTGATATTATAAATTTTGAGATAAATCAGTAAAGCTAAAGTTCCCGCCTGAAGCATAGCAAGAGATTGTAAAAACAAAATGGTTTTATGTCTGTCGTAACGTCCAATAATACTTCCCGCAAGAGGTGCAAGAAACAAAGACGGAATCATGCTTAAGAAAGTTGCCAAACCCAATAAAAATACCGATCCTGTAATACTGTAAACCATCCAGCTTACAGCGGTTTTCTGCATCCAAGTTCCGATAACTGAAACAGATTGTCCGTAAAAGAACAACTTGAAATTTCTTGATTTTAAGGCTTTAAACATGATCTTTATTATTTGATACAAAGGTCGGGATTATGATTTCATTAGAAAAATTAATAATTTTACTCATAATAAGTAGTAAAACTTATCAATATGGAAATCTATCAATTGCAATATTTTATTAAAACAGCTGAGGTTTTGCACTTTACCAAAGCAGCAGAATTGTGTTTTGTAACGCAATCGGGGCTTTCGCAGCAGATTAAAAAACTCGAAGAAGAACTCGGAATGCCATTGTTTAAGAGAATTGGCAAGAAAGTGCAATTGACAGAAGCTGGAGCTGTTTTTCTAATTCATGCCAAAAAAGTGGTTGAAAATGTTGAAAACGGAAAACAGGCAATTGAAGATTTAAACGAAATGATTGGCGGCCAACTCCGAATTGGCGTAACCTATATCTTCGGATTATTGATTCTGCCCGTTGTAAACGCCTTTGCCAAAAGATATCTGAATTTAAGAATAGTTGTAGAATACGGTACAACAGAAGCATTAGAACAAAAACTGATTAATAATGAATTGGATTTGGTTCTGGTTATTTCATCACACGAAATTGGTCCACCAATCCAGAAAGTGCCTTTGTTTACTTCAAACATGGTTATGGCGGTTTCAAAATCGAATTCTTTAGCTGAATTAGAAAAAATACCGTTTAAGAAATTAGATGAAGTACCGTTGATTCTTCCGGGAAAAGGTTCCAATTCAAGAGAATATGTTGAATTGCTGTTTGCAAAACACAACATGAACCCGAAGATTTCGATAGAGTTAAATTCAATTCATGCGCTATTGCAAATGGTAGAAAACAGCGATTGGGCAACCATTGTAGCCGAAAAAGCCCTGAAAGGCTGGGAGCATAGTCTAAAAGCCATTCAGATTACAGGAGTCGTGACCAAACGAGATTCGTTTATGCTGACTATTGGCAGCTATCAGAAAAAAGCAGTGAAGCTGTTTATGGAAGAATTTCGAAAAAGTATAAACGAATCTTAATTTTACTTTTTAAACTCAATTTTTTTTGTGTTATTTGCAGACCAAAATAGAAAGGTGTCCGAGTGGTTTAAGGAGCTAGCCTGGAAAGCTAGTATATGGGTAACTGTATCGAGGGTTCGAATCCCTTCCTTTCTGCAAAATTTTAATTAAATAATACCAAACCTCGAAATCTATATTTCGAGGTTTTTTATTTATTGTCTCTATTACCAAATTATAGACTACAATATCAACGCCCAAAAAACTTATTGAATAAAAATTTTGGGCAATTTGATTTTACAATATTTGCATGGGAAAATCAGCGGCAATTAATTTCAGGATTATATATTACGAACACCTTTCGAAAAATCTGTTGAACAATGTCTCAAAAATTTAAAAATAAATATCGAATTCCATCTTCGCGATTGCAAAATTGGGATTATGGTGCAAATGGTGCTTATTTTATAACTATTTGTACTAACAATAGAGAATTTTATTTTGGAGATATTATTGATTCTAAATTGGAAGCATCGGAATTAGGAATATTGGCAGAAAAATATTGGTTAGATATTCCAGAACATTTTCCGTATGTCGAATTGGGTAATTTTGTGATTATGCCAAATCACGTTCATGGGATTTTAATTATCGATAAAAACGCATCGGTTTCCGAACCCGTAGAGACGCGATTAATCGTGTCTCTACCCGAAACAATATATAAAACAGGTGGTTTTGCTGGGAATAAAAACCCCATGCTGCACGATAATATTTCGAGAATTATAAGATGGTATAAAGGAAGATGTTCTTTTGAGATGAAAAAAATACATGCAGATTTTGGTTGGCAACCGCGTTTTCATGATCATATCATTAGAAATGAAAAATCTTTTGAAACCATACAAAATTATATAGAGAACAATCCGTTGAATTGGGATAAAGACAAATTTTATGGAAAATAAAACAAAAACAATCCCGAATAACGGTAGAGACGCGATTAATCGCGTCTCCATTTTTTAGAAAGATTAATCGCGTGTCTATTTTTTAGAGAGATTATTCAATTAAAAATAAATCAGTTTTAAGGATAATGATTTAAAGCAAAAGAGAGTTTAATGATTTATAAATCAAAAAATATTGATTCATTAGATCTTGCAAAAAATCTAAAAAAAAGAAAAAATCACAAAAACATAGTCCTAAAAAGTTATTTTCAAAATACGGTTTCTCACATTATTTTATTCTAGAAATATTATATATTTGGCTCCTGTGTAATATAAATAACTTGATGGATTTACCTCCTTATTCGCCAGGATTGCATAAACTGGTTACCTTACATGTCGACGAAATTTCTAAGCTTACCAACAGTAAAGGGTTTGTTGCAGTTACCAATTCTATTTTAGAAAAATATGATCTTGAGAAAGTTGGCGTTGTAGTGCATGATTTCGAGAACGAAAGTTTTACAATTTCGTACTGCCTGAAAGAATCTCATATTTGTATACACACTTGGCCAGAATACAATCAGCTTACATTAGACGTTTATTTGTGTAATTATCTTCAGGATAATTCGGAAAAAGTACGCGCTGTAATGGCGGATTATGTTGCCTATTTTGAAGCAGAAATTATTAAAGATTTTGAAATTAACCGATAAGATATGAAGATTCCTTGTTACGATTGTAATACAGAAACCGAGTTAGAGGTTGGTTTTGAAGTTATCAATTTTGTTTGTCCGAAATGTCACAGTTTATACGCTCGTGATAACGAAGGAAAGTTTAGAAGAAAAAACAAATATAAATCAGTAGAGAATGATGCTCCTTTAGCAATTGGTGATGTTGGATTTCTAAAAGGGAGCAATTATAAGGTTACTGGAATTTTGTTCAAAAGTGTTCAAAGTTATAAATGGACTGAATTTATACTTCAAAATGATAAGAACGAGTTTCTTTATCTTTCGCTTTCACAAGGCCATTGGATTGTATTAACTGAAATGGAAGAGACTTTTAATGTTAAATCTCATCCTTTGATTTTAGAACATGATGGTCTGGATTATGATATTTATGATTATTCGAATACTCAAATCATTAACGCTGAAGGTTTTTTTGATTTCGAATTGCCACAGAATACCATAATTTATGTTGTTGAGTATATAAGACCACCTTATATGATTTCTATTGAATCAATACATAAGGTGGATACGGCATTTTATGGCGAATACATAAAAAAAAGCGAGATAAGAAAAGCGTTTAAGAAAGTTTATCTGCCTTATCAATCAGGAACAAATATTATTCAGCCGTCTCGTTTTGATCTCAGAAATACAGCTATTATTTTTTGTGTTATTGCATTGCTGATTATTATTTCGAATTGGCTTATTTACAAAGATCAGCCGGAACAGAATGTTTTTTCAAAATCAATAAAATTTAGTGAATTCGATAATAAAGAAATTACAAGTGAAGCTTTTGTTTTAAAAGGCGGATCGGCTCCAATGACAATCAGGGTCTCTTCAGATGTTGATAATTCGTGGGTAAATCTTAATATTGCCTTGATAAACGAAGATAACGGTGATGAAATTTATGCTAATAAAGACTTAGAATACTATCATGGTTATACCGATGGAGAGTCTTGGATAGAAGGAAGCCAATCTGAGAAGTTTAATATTTGTGGTGTAAAAGCGGGTAAATATCATCTTTTAATAACGCCAATGAAAGCTCCAGAAGATGCTACTAATACTGAAATGCGTGTAAATGTGATCTGGAACCAATCTTCTAGCAGAAATGTTTGGCTGGTTATTATCGGTATGATTGCCATTTATTTTATAATACGATTTTTTAAATTGAGTTTTGAAAGAGATAGATGGGCTGACAGTTCTTATTCTCGCTACCAAGATTAAACAAATTATGGAAAGAATTTTCGATTTTATACGCAACAATATTACATCCTTACTTATTGGATTGGCTTGTTTTGGGGTTTATCTTTATTTTACTATTGCAGGAAATAGAATCTGCGATTGCGAATCGACAGAAAATTATAAATCAACATCGAGCGGAAGCCGTTCATCATACAATCATTTTTACCACAAATAAAAACTATCAAATATGGAATTATTTCACGCACAGCCAATAGTAAACTCAATTCTTTATTCTTTTTTAGGAATAGTTATTTTGCTAATCGGTTATTATATTATCGAAAAATTGACTCCAGAGAATACTTGGAAAGAAGTTGTAGAAAAAAATAATATTGCTGTTGCCATTGTTTTGGCAGCATTTATCATCGGAATCTCGATGATTATTAGTGCTGCAATTCATGGGTAAAAAGTTTCTTAGGTTTGAGTTTCTTTTACTCTTTGCCGTATTTATAATTGCCACCTGCGGACTTATTTATGAGTTGGTTGCAGGAACGTTGGCGAGTTATTTATTAGGCGATTCGGTAAAACAGTTTTCATTTATTATCGGCGTATACCTGTTTTCTATGGGTATAGGCTCTTTTTTTTCGAAGTTTTTCAATAAGAATCTGCTGAACACTTTTGTAGAAATCGAAATTCTGGTCGGACTTATCGGTGGTTTGAGCTCAGTAGTTTTGTTTCTGCTTTTTGAAAATGTCGGTTCTTTTCAATTCATTTTATATTTATTTGTTTTCGTAACCGGATTTTTGGTCGGATTGGAGATTCCGCTTTTAATGAATATTTTAAAAGACAGAGTCGAGTTTAAAGATCTGGTTTCGAATGTTTTTACTTTTGATTATATCGGAGCGCTTTTGGCTTCTATTCTATTTCCGTTGGTTCTAGTGCCAAAATTAGGCATCATGGGAACTTCTCTTTTCTTCGGAATGATTAATGTTAGTATTGCTATTGCATTGTGCTTTTTATTGAAAAGAGAATTAAAGAAACCGTCTCTATTAAGAGCAAAAGCAGTTTTCTCTTTTCTTGTATTATTAGCTGTTTTTATTTTTTCAAATGATATTCTCGCGTTTTCAGAAGGGAAGTTGTACGGAGAAAATATCATTTATACGAACTCAACACCGTATCAGCGTATCGTTTTAACGCATAATAAGAGCGATTACAGGCTTTATTTGAACAATAACCTACAATTTAGTTCTGCTGATGAATATCGTTATCACGAGGCTTTAGTTCATCCCGCGATGTCGATGGCAAAAAGTGTCGAAAATGTTTTGGTTTTAGGCGGTGGAGATGGACTTGCAGTGCGTGAAATCCTGAAATACAAAGACGTAAAGAAAGTAACTTTGGTAGATTTGGACGAAGGAATGACAAAGCTGTTCAAAACCAATTCGGTGTTGACGAATTTCAATCAGAACTCGTTGAATGATCCTAAAGTTACCGTAATCAATACCGACGCTTATATTTGGGCAAAAAACAACAAAGAAAAATATGATGTTGCGATAATCGATTTCCCGGATCCATCCAATTATAGTTTGGGGAAATTGTATTCGCTTAATTTTTATCAAACCATAAAAACCATTTTAAAACCCGATGCGGCAGTGGTAATACAAACCACTTCACCTTATTTTGCTCCAAAATCTTTTTGGTGTATCAATAAAACGGTGATGCAGGTTTTTCCGCAGGTTGATGCATATCATGCGTATGTTCCGTCTTTTGGAGAATGGGGGTATACTATCGCGATTAATGGTTTCGGAACTACTTTTAATACCGTAAACCGAAAAGCTGACGGATTGAGATTTTACAATTATCAATTCGACCGATTTAATTATTTTACGAATGATATGATTTCGAATCAAATTGAAATCAATCGTTTAGACAACCAGATTTTAGTACGCTATTTTGATGAAGAGTGGGGAAAACTGCAATAAATCCAGAAGGAGTTTTATAAAAGTAGTTGGAGCGGCTTTAATTGCGGTTCCGTTTCTGCAGTTTTGTTCGGATAAAATTGCGGTACTGATGATTCGTTTATCGGGAACAAAACATTTGCTTGGGCATCGTTTATGGATTAAAGATTTTCCTAAACCAACTAAACAGATTGAGATCCCTTATTTGATTGTTGGCGGAGGAATTTCAGGTTTAAGCGCCGCTAGACAATTCCATAAAAAAGGAATTTCAGATTTTTTAGTCGTAGAATTGGAGAATCATTTGGGTGGAAATTCTTCCAACGGAGAAAATAAGTATTCCAAATATCCTTTGGGAGCGCATTATTTGCCTTTACCGAATTTTCAAGATAAAGAACTGCTTCATTTTCTGGAAGAAGAAAAGATAATTCAAGGTTATGATGAAAAAGGATTTCCTGTTTTTGATGAATTACAATTGACTTTCGCACCAGACGAGCGTTTGTTTTACAAAAACAATTGGCAGGAAGGCGTAGTTCCAAAAGAAGGAAATTTAGTTTCTGATGATTTGGAATTTGATAAATTCTTCAAAAAAATGGATACTTTTAGAACTGCCAAAGGCGAAGATCAAAAGTATTTGTTTGATATTCCGCTTTCTCTTTCTTCTAAAGACGAAAGGACTAGAGCTTTGGATAAAATTACCATGAAACAATGGTTTAAAGACAATCATTTTACGTCTGAACCTTTGTTTAATTATATCGATTATTGCTGTAAAGACGATTTTGGATTGGGAATTGAATACGTTTCGGCTTGGGCGGGAATTCATTATTTTGCAGGAAGAAAACAAGATTGTACGTCCGAAAAGCACGACAGCGTTTTAACGTGGGCCGAAGGAAATTCGCGTTTAGCCAATCATCTGAAAAAATATACAAGAGACAAAACGCTCAAAAATCATTTGGTTTTTGATGTCAAAGTAGAAAACAATAAAGTGATTGCAAAAGCTTTTGATGATGTCAATAAAATATCGGTTGAGATTATTGCCGATAAAGTGATTATGAGTTCTCCGCAGTTTGTCAATCAGTATTTGATAGAAGGCAGAAAAGCGTTTACGAAAGATTTTCATTATACGCCTTGGCTTTTGGCGACTTTAGTAGTTAATGATTTAACAGATAATTTTAGTTTTCCGCTTTCGTGGGATAACGTAATTTATGATGCAAAAGGTTTGGGATATGTGTATGATCAGCATCAGACTGTGAATCAGGTTCAGGATAAAAAAGTCATTACGTACTATTATAGTTTTTCTTCGGCTGATTTGAAGAAAACCAGAAAAGAGCTTTATAAAAAAGATAAAGAATACTGGAAACAGTTTGTTCTGAACGATTTAAAAGTAGCGCATCCGGATATTGAAGAATATACAGAAGATATAGAAGTGTTTTTATTGGGTCACGGAATGATTTCGCCTGCGCCGGGATTTATTTTCGGAGAATCAAAGAAGCAGGCTAAACAGAATATTGAAAAGAAGATTTATTTCGCTCATAGTGATTTATCAGGAATTTCGATTTTTGAAGAAGCTTTTCATCAGGGAATTAATGTTGTAAATGAAATTGTAGATGGAACAACCTTGGATTCATAAACCTAAAACCGATTTGGCTTTTATAATTGGTCCGTCATTTTTTGTATTGGCGACCATCTTTATTTTTCAGGATTATATTGCTCAGATTGAAGAGCATTATTCTTTTTATACTTGGCTTTTTCTGATTGTTTTTATAGACGTAGCGCACGTTTATGCGACTTTATTCAAAACCTATTTTGTAGCCGATGAATTCCAGAAACAAAAAAGAAGATTGATTCTGTTGCCGCTTATTTGTTTTGTAACGGGAATTGTGCTTTTCTCTTTTGGAAGTTTAGTTTTTTGGTCGTTTCTGGCTTATGTAGCTGTTTTTCATTTTATAAGACAGCAATACGGTTTCATGAGATTGTACGCCAGAAAGGAAACGAAAACCAAAATTTCGGTTTGGATTGATAATCTTACCATTTATGCTTCAACAGGATATCCAATGCTGTATTGGTTTTTTTCGTCTAAGCGAAAGTTCAACTGGTTTGTAGAAAATGAGTTTTTAAGGTTTGAAAACCAAAGAATTCTAGAAATTCTGTTTTGGATTTACATTGGGATTTTAGTTTTGTATGTAGTTTACACCGCGATAAAATCAATTCAGAATCGGTTTTTTAATATTCCGAAAAACAGCATTATTTTGGGAACGGCTTTGTCGTGGTATTTCGGAATTATCTATTTTAATGACGATTTGATTTTTACTTTATTGAATGTCGTATCGCATGGAATCCCATATATGGCTTTAGTTTATTTTAAAGAAATTGACGGAAAATCGGAAGCTGAATTGGGGCGATTGTCTTTCCTAAAACAATATAAAGGTCTTTTAATTTACATTGTAATTTTGCTTTTGATTGCCTTTTCGGAAGAATTCCTTTGGGAACTTTTTGTTTGGAATGAGAATATTAGCATCACAAATTTTGATTTTTCGAGTTGGCAGATTTTATTGGTTCCTTTGCTTACTGTACCACAGTTTACACATTATTTATTGGATGGTTTTATTTGGAAAACCAAAAAAGGATCTAGAGTTTAATTTCAAACAAACTAAAAGAACCTTCTTTATAATGTTCTGGTAATTCGTTTGTCCATTCAATAGTACTGATTCCTCTATAAGTGAAACCACAACTCGTGTAGTACTTATTTATTCTTTCATTGCCACTATGTGTGTCAAGCCTAATATATTCTTTACCGTTTTGTTTGGCATATTCTTTAGTCCATTCTATAATTTTTTTGACATAAGATTGTCCTCTGAATTTTGGATTTGTGGCAATGCGATGAAGATAAACTGCAGGATCTTTACTGGCTTCTTTCCAAATAATTAAATCATTAAAAGTGAGTACAAATGTACAAGCAACTTCGTTTCCTTCTTTGATTATATAATGACGATTTTCGGCAATTTCTTTTTCGATTAATGTTCTTTCAAAACCTCTCCAACTTTTATTATTTACTGTTTTTTGATAAGATGTAGCTTCATTGTAAATATCAAAGACAGCATTGATATCCTGAGTTGTAGTTTTAAGGAATTCCATTATTTGGCTTTATTCTGTAGATTAATGAATCTTCAAAGATAGATCTTTCAATAGCTTTAGACAGGCGAAATGCTTAATTTATGTTTTTTTTATCAGATTTTAGCCAGACTACATTTTGTTCTGATTCGTGATTTTGACTAATAATGTCTCTGTACAATTCTGGTCTTCTAGCTTTTATATAACGATGTCCTCCAGCCTGAATGCATTTTTCTGGCGTAAGTACAGCTGTTGCAAAAGAATCTTCAAAAGTGCGACATTCTGATAAAATATCTCCAAAAGGATCAATAATCATAGAACAGCCGTTTTTTAACTGATCGTCGTCCATGCCAATTGGGTTCGAAAATATCGCATAAATAGCATTGTCGTAAGCTCTTGCTGGAAGCCATTTCATTAACCAATCACGGCCTTTCATTCCGTCAAATTCTAATCGTAAAGAAGTTGGGTCGGTTTCGCGCATTTCCCAAAGCTGCGGTGCCACAAAACCAGCGCCAGGTCGGGTAGATGGCGTGCACATAGTTACGTGTGGCATAAAAATAATGTCGGCACCTAGAAGTTTTGTGGCACGAACATTTTCTATAATATTATTGTCATAACAAATTAGAATACCGCATTTCCAACCCTCAATTTCAAAAATGCAATAACGGTCACCTGCGGTTAAATATGGATTTATGAACGGGTGTAATTTTCGGTACTTCGCCAGTAAACCGTTTTTATCTACACAAACATAAGCTTTAAAGAGATTGTTGTTTTCGTCTTTTTCGAAGAGTCCGGCTAATATTACTATGTTATTCTTTTTAGCAATTTCAATCAGTTTTAAAATGCTTTCTCCACTCGGAATTAATTCTGCCAAGTCAAGCATTTGTTCTTTTGATAAATTTCTTGCAAATGTGTATCCCGTTATAGAGCACTCATGAAACGAAATCACATCGCAGCCTTCGATTGATGCTTTTCGAGAAAGATTTTCAATTACAGATAGGTTATATTTTTTATCGCCACTTTTGTTTTCAAACTGAGCTGTGGCTATTTTAAGATTTTTCATTTAATGTGCTATTAATTTTAATCAAAAATAGCGGCATCAGTATTTTATAGATTGTATAAAACCGACATTTTAGAATGTTGTCGTCGGAAATGTTTTTATAAGATTATTGGTTAGTTTTCCGCTGTTGCTTATGTATTCGGTTGGAGTAATTCCAGTATGTTTTCTAAATTCTTTTATTAAATGGGATTGATCTGAAAATCCGGCATCATAAGAAATTGATGTCAGATTTATATCTTCGGTTTTGTCTTTTAATAATTTTAGAAAATGATGCAATCTTATCACATTGCCAAATTTCTTCGGATTTAACCCAACGCATTCTTTGAATTTTCTTTCAAGATGCCTTTCAGTGTAACCAGTATATTCAACCAATTGTTTTATTGAGAAATGTCCTTTATTGTTAACAATAAAATTTAGAGAACTATTTATCAGCAGTTGGTTTGAGCTCGGTTTTGCTATGATGGATCTAAAAAAACGATTTAAATGCTCAATGCGTGTTGTATTATTTTGCTCAGACAATTGCTCTTGAAGGGTTGAGGTTTTTTTGCCAAATATATCTTCAACAGGAATTATAGAATCGTGAAATTCATTGGCAGGAAGTCCTAATAATTGATTTATTCCGTTGGGCTGAAAAACGACAATGATCAGCATAATTTCATTTTCAGAATAAAGATCTTTGTAGCTGCTCAACTGCCCGTATACAAATGAAGTGGGCAGATAATTCTTTACTTCGTATTTATTTATTTCAGCAATAAGTTTGTTTTTTATAGAGAAAACAAGACCCGTATTGCCATCTGAAAATAAGCGGAATTTTTGCAGCGCAGTTTCTGGATCATCTAAAAAAAGATAATGCTTGATATACGGTAATAAATCTTTTGGAACAGAAGCCTGCATGACAAATTAATTTATAGCAACATACAAAGTTATCTTTATTTTGTTTGAAAATATTTTACTAAATGCAATTTGTAAAACTAATTTATTTCTGTAAAGCAGTTTTAACCTGAGGCATCATTCTTTCGACAAACATTTTATAAGCAGTTTCAGAAGGATGCAGGTCGTCTGAAGCAACTAAGTTAGGATTGTTAAGGCCTTGTCTGGTAATGTCGGTAATTGAAATAAACGCAACATTTTTGGAGATGCAACAGTTTTCAGCAAAACTGTTATACTGATTTATCTCGTTCGAAATCTTCATTCGGTTTGAATCGGTATAGTTTGCAGCAAATGGAGTATAGGCATAATCTGGAATCGAAAGCACAATCACTTTTTTGTTGTTGCCTTTGGCCAATGCAATTGCCTTGTTGAGTAATTCTGGAAATTCTTTTTCGTAAACTGAAAAATCTAAATGTTGGTATTGATTGTTGACGCCAATTAAAAGTGTTACCAAATCATAATTTGATTCTGGATTTTGAGAATTGATTGCTGAAATTAAATTTGCAGTGGTCCATCCTGTTGTCGCAATGACTTTTAATGAAAAAGCAGTTTCGGGATAAATTGTCTGTAATTTAGTTTTGAGCTGTTCCGGATAACGGCAGGTTTCACAGACGCTTTGGCCAATGGTGTAACTGTCGCCTAAAGCAAGATAATTTACGGATTTTGAAATCGGAGTTGTAGGAACTTCTTCAGTGGGCGGAGTTGTTGCCGGAGGAGCCGAAATGTTCTCAGAATCTGATTGTTCAGTGCTGCAACTTAATAAAAATATGCTGAGTATAACAATAACTATTTGTTTGAAATGCGGTTTCATAATTTTGACAAATTAGGTTTGTGAACATCTTAAACAAATAGTTACGTTAAATAGGTGTTTTTGGATTAAACCATTTCAGTTTTCATCAAAATATCTTCTTCAATGGCATTCCACAGTGCGATGCGTTTTTCTAAGGCAAGAATAGAAACTTCTTCAACTTCTTTCCATTTTTGCGCATCGTTTTCACACAATTCTGTAATCATTGTCATTGCCATAGGACCGTGCTCATCGGCATCTAGTTCTATATGTCTTTCAAAATAGTATAACAATTTTGCTAAATCGCTTTCTGGAAGGTTCTTCTGGAAGTTTTTCAAGATTTCAGTAAACATACTCGGAATCAAATCCTCTCTTCCAAAAGTAAACGCAGCTGCAATCTCGTGTGGTTTTCCTTCTTCGATAACTCTAAAAGTAAAATCTAAAAAGGCTTTTACATTTGGATGAAGCGAACTTTGTTTAATGGCCACAAAAATGTTATGAAGAGAAGTTACTTCTGATAAAAATTTTAAAACTCCAGTAGTATCTGCTCCACAAGCTTCCATAGCCTCTAGATACATTTCGTAGTGGCTTTGTCTTCTTCCGTCAATACTTAAATCTGTTTCTTCTGCAAGAACAATTTCATTAATTAAATATCTAGTTTCCGGATTTTTTGTAGCAAACCAAGGTGTGGTTGTACAAGTAAGTTTAGCTTGTAAAGCTTTTAATAATGACATAAAATCCCAAACAGCAAAAACGTGAGTTTCTAAAAAGCTGTGTAAGTCGTCTATATTTTGAATCTTATTGTATAAAGAATGGTTTAAAAGTTGATCTTTTTGAGGTTGTATGCTTTTGTTTATCGTTTCGATATTCATTTTTGAAATAATTTTGATGCAAAGATAAAAAGCTTCTCCGTCAAGAAGAAGCTTTTCGCATTGATTTTATGTATATTTTAATAATCGCAGATTATTTAAATGCTGGAATTCCAGTCACATCCATTCCTGTTATAAGCAAATGTATGTCGTGAGTACCTTCGTAAGTAATAACACTTTCAAGGTTCATCATGTGACGCATGATAGAGTATTCGCCAGTAATTCCCATACCTCCGAGCATTTGTCTTGCTTCTCTGGCTATATTAATTGCCATGTTTACATTATTGCGTTTCGCCATAGAAATCTGTGCGGTTGTTGCTCTGCCTTCATTTCTTAAAACACCTAAGCGCCAAGTTAATAATTGTGCTTTTGTAATTTCGGTAATCATTTCAGCCAGTTTTTTCTGCTGTAACTGTGTTCCTCCAATTGGTTTTCCAAACTGAATTCTTTCTTTTGAATATCTTAAAGCCGTATCGTAACAATCCATTGCAGCTCCGATTGCTCCCCACGCAATTCCGTAACGAGCAGAATCTAAACAGCCAAGCGGAGCACCAAGACCAGATTTATTTGGCAAAAGGTTTTCTTTTGGTACTTTTACATTATCAAAAATTAATTCTCCCGTTGCAGAAGCACGTAGTGACCATTTGTTATGAGTTTCTGGAGTTGTAAAACCTTCCATACCGCGTTCTACAATTAAACCATGAATTCGGCCTTCTTCATTTTTAGCCCAAACAATAGCAATATCAGCAAACGGAGCATTAGAAATCCACATTTTGGCACCGTTTAAAAGATAATGATCACCCATATCTTTAAAATTGGTAATCATACTTCCCGGATCAGAACCATGGTCTGGTTCTGTTAAACCAAAACATCCGATGTATTCTCCCGTAGCAAGCTTTGGCAGATATTTCATTCTTTGTTCTTCGTTTCCATATTTCCAAATCGGATACATTACTAACGATGATTGAACAGATGAGGTAGATCTTACGCCAGAATCACCTCTTTCAATTTCTTGCATAATTAGGCCATAAGAGATTTGGTCTAATCCTGCTCCGCCATATTCTACCGGAATATAAGGGCCGAAACCGCCAATTTCTCCCAGACCTTTAATAATTTGTTTAGGAAATTCAGCTTTTTGAGCATATTCTTCTATAATAGGAGAAACTTCTTTTTTAACCCAAGCACGAGCAGATTCGCGAACCAATTTATGTTCGTCTGATAATAAATCGTCTAGGTTAAAATAATCTGGGGATTGAAATAGGTCTGGTTTCATGTTTTTTAATTTTTAGCAAAGCAAATTTACACAATAAAAATATAACAAATACATGTTAAATTGTTATATTTTTTTAGTGGAAAAATAATATTAATAGGAATTTGGCAAATTAATTGTAGTTTATTGATAATTTATAGACTATTTTTGAATACCAAAAACAAACTTAAATGAGGCTGATCATCTCTTTTTTCTTTTTATTATTAATATTTTCTAGTGGGACTGCTCAAATCAAAGAGGAACTCACGGAACAAAAGTACTTAGAATTACAAGATAAAATTCGTTTCAGCATGAATGGTAACTTTGATCAAGGTCTTGAATATGCGTCTGAGTTAAAAAAATCTAGCAATAATGAACACATAGCATTTGCTTATGGTGCAGGATCATATCTTTATCAATTAAAAAATAATAGAGCTAAGAGTGATGAATGGTTTAGCAAGGCATTAGCTTATTATAATAAACTCCCAGAATCTGTTCAAAAAATAAATCTTAGAGCTTACCTATATAATTATAGAGGGTTGATAGAATGGAAGAGACGAAACTTTAGTAATGCTCTTACTAATTATCAGGAAGGAATTAAACTCTCTATCAAAACTAATGATGTTATTCAGATTGTAAAGTTTAAAAGTAACATCGCCTTGGTTAATGAAGCTGTGGGTAATTATGAACTCGCCGTTAAAAATCTTAGACAAAACAGTGACTTTTTGGACAAGAACGAAAATCTTTATGAGAAAGACCAATTTCAGAATAGTAAAAGTAACATTTATACGAATCTAGGGAATGTCTACGAAGGTTATTATATGAAGAATCGAAGTAAAGCAGTTTTACTTGATTCGGCCGAATACTTTTACAAAAGGGCGATAACCTATTCTCAAAACTATATGGATAACAAAATGACGGCTACTTTAAGTCTAGGAAATATCTATTTGTTGAAAAAAGATTTTAAAAATGCCGAGAGATCTTATTTTGATATTGCAATGTATGCGAAACAAAATAATGACGAAGACTATTATAAGACTGCAAATTATAATTTGGGAGATCTTTATTATGCTCAAAAGAAATACGATAAAGCTCTGATATTCCTGAAAAAAGTTGATTCGCTTTATCTTAAGGAGAAGAAAATAGATATCAGCTATTTTCAGTCCAATTATGTTCAGGCGAAAATTTATAATATTCAAAACGAGCCTGAATTGGCCTTTAAGCATTCTAAAATTTATTTAGATGCTTATGAAAAATATGAGGGGCAACTGCGGGAAGAAGCTTTAGAAGTTAATTATAAATTGGGTACTGCAAATCTAAGTGATGAGATGTTGAGCATTCAAGAGAAGTATAAATATGAAGTTTTATGGAATAAAGCTCTAAAAGTCTTCTATGTTATTTTGGTAGTTGGTATTGTATTTTTCTTAATTAAAAATATTCGAGATAAAAATAAAGCTCAGAAAAAAATGAACGCTTTAATTGAAGAATTTAAAGCTAATCTTGAGAAAAAAGAAATTGAAAAAGCTGACCTCGAAAAAGCAGCATTAGAAAAAACTATAGTTTTGGAAGACTTTCCAGAATTGGAAGATGCTCAGCTTAAAAAGGAAAACGCAAATCTTAGTATCGATGAAGCGAAAGAAAATAAAATTGTAGAAAAATTATTGGCACTAGAAGAAAAACTAGAATACTTAAATGCAGATTTTACACTTTCGTATGTTGCTAAAAAAATTAAAACCAATACAACCTATTTGTCCTATGTTGTCAACAAAAGATTCGGAAAATCTTTTGGAGAATATTCGAATGAATTAAAGATTAATTATGTTATTAATCAAATGATTACAAATCATTTATATCGTAAATATTCGACTCAGGCAATTGCAGAAAGCGTTGGTTTTAAAAATGCAGTTTCATTTGCAAAATCGTTTCGCAAAAGAACTGGAGTATCTCCAGCTCAATTTGCGAACAATATTTAAAGCTGAATTATTAACCGTTTCCTCCTCCATTAGTTTTAATAGGATAGCTTACAACAGGCGGGTCAATAGAATCGTTATCGCCTCCTCGAATAATTCTTTGAGTTTTTTTGTCTATTTTTTCTAACTCGAAATCTTTGAATGTCAATATTTTAGTTTTCATATCTTTCTTTTTGGATTGTTTTATTTGGATTTTTTAGTGTTTATTTAATAAGAATCAGCCGTTTCCACCTCCATTAGTTTTAATAGGATAGCTTACAACAGGCGGATCAATAGAATCGTTATCGCCTCCTCGAATAATTTTTTGAGTTTTTTTGTCTATTTTTTCTAACTCGAAATCTTTGAATGTCAGTATTTTAGTTTTCATATCTTTCTTTTTTTGGATTGTTTTATTTGGATTGTTTTATTTGGATTGTTTTATTTGGATTGTTTTATTTGGATTGTTTTATTTGGATTTTTTAGTGTATATTTAATTAGAATCAACCGTTTCCTCCACCATTAGTTTTAATAGGATAGCTTACAACAGGTGGGTCAATAGAATCGTTATCGCCTCCTCGAATAATTTTTTGAGTTTTTTTGTCTATTTTTTCTAACTCGAAATCTTTGAATGTCAATATTTTAGTTTTCATATCTTTCTTTTTTTGGATTGTTTTATTTGGATTTTTTAGTGTTTATTTCATTTGAATCAACCGTTTCCGCCACCATTAGTTTTTATAGGATAGCTTGTAGGCGGATTAGTAGAATCGTTGCCTCCACCTCGGATAATTTTTTGAGTTTCTTTATTAATTTTTTCTAGTTCGAAATCTGCTAATGTGAATGTTTTCTTTTTCATGCCTTTGAATTTTTAGTTTATATTTTTGCAATATTAATCTGTCAAAATTTGCTTTTTGCAACATTGTTAAATGCCACAAAAAAGCGCTAAAATTGGTTTATGCTATAAGTTTTTTTGAGTTTTATTAGCCAAAAGCAGTAAAAAAATCGAGCTTAACTTGTAGGAAAAACTTCTAAATTATTGTTTTGCTTTTTGCTTTTAAGGGAGTTTTTTTACTTCCGATTTGAGGTTTTTTTGACGATTTGAAGCCGTTTTCTAGACCTCTTTTTTATGATTTTTTTTCTTCAAAATCATATGATTTTCTTGTCCTTATTTTCATGTTTTTCAATGTTTGAATTATTACTTATCCAAAACTAGAGAAAAAGCGAAACCGTTAATCGAAAATGGCCTTTGTGAGCTTTTTGAAAAGAAAAATATGTTGTAATGCGTTGTTTTATAATTAGTTGTGTCTTGCACTATACTTGGTATAATTTATAAATTGTATGTGGTATAATTAATAAAATGTATGTGTATATGCGATTTTTATCAATAAAAACCCCAATCTTTGCAGTGTAATTATGATTTAAAAACAATCAAAAGCGATGTTAAAACTGGTCCAAAAATTTCTGCAAATTAATCGATACTCAGACATCAAAAATGAGTTCAAGGATCTGTTTTTGTCTCATCCAAATTATCCGAGTTTGTTTGCCATTACAGACTCGTTTGATTTGCTTTCTGTGGAGAATGCAGCTGTAAGGGTTTCGAAAGAGCAGATTGAAGATTTGCCTTCTAATTTTTTGGCATATTTTAAAGATGAATTAATATTAGTTGAAAAGATTAAAAGCGGTGTTAAAATCACCACGACAAAAAAAGGCAATCAAAAATTATCTTATGATAAATTTCTTTTAGATTGGAACGGTGTAATTGTTGCCATTGAGCCAAACAATGTAGTAGCAAGAGAAAATTTAAAAATCGAATATAATTGGTTGAAATATTTTCTGCCTCTTGCACTTGTAGCTGGATTGTCTTTTTACTACAATCGTTTTGATTGGTTTAGTACTTCATTTTTGGTAACATCGGTTCTTGGTTTAATAGTAAGTATATTTATTGTTCAGGAAAGATGGGGAGTTAAAAACACAGTAATTTCTAAATTTTGTAATTTAAGTTCTAATTCTTCTTGCCATTCGGTAATAAGTTTCAATGACGACATTGCAAATAGATGGTTAAGTTTTTCAGATTTACCATTGCTTTTCTTTAGTTCAAGTACAATTGCAATACTAGTTCAGCCTTTAAGTTCAGCAATTTTTATTGGTTTCTTGAGCCTACTAGCTATTCCTGTAATAGTTTGTTCGATCTGGATTCAAAAATTTGAAATTCAAAAATGGTGCATAATGTGTCTTGCAATATCATTTTTAATATTAGTTCAGAGTATTGTTTGGTTTTCGTCAGATCTTTTTACGCTAAGTTTCAGTTTTAATGAAATTTTCCCTTATGTATTTTCTTTATTGCTATTAATACCAATCTGGGCGACAGTTAAAGTAATGATAAGAAAAATGCTTGATAATGAAAACTCTCTAAAAGAGCTTAAAAAATTTAAAAGAAATTACTCATTATTGAATTTCTTATCTAAAAAAGTAAAGTATAATAAAGGATTTGAAGATCTAAGAGGCTTGACATTCGGTAATAAAAATGCAGGAGTTAGACTCTCTGTAATTCTTAGCCCAAGCTGCGGACATTGTTATAAAACTTTTCAAGAAGCTTTTGATTTAGTATTGAAGTTTCCAGACAAAATATTTTTGAATGTTCTTTTTAATATTAATCCAGAAAATAATGACAATCCTTATAAAGCAGTTGTAGAAAGACTTTTAACTATTAACAGAACTACACCTGGAAAAACAGTTGAAGCAATTTCGGATTGGTATATTAAAAGAATGCCGCACAAGAAGTGGCTTAAAAAATGGAATGTTGATTCTGTAAGCATGATGATAAATCAGGAAATTCAGAAACAATATGATTGGTGCTCTATGAACAATTTTAATTATACACCCATTAAAATTGTCAACGAAAGGCTATTTCCAAATGAATATGAATTGAATGAATTGAAGTATTTCTTAAACGATTACGTAGACGAAGTTCAAATTTTGGAGAAAATAGCTTAAAAAATACAGAAGCTTCGACTGTTAAAAATAGAAGAGAATAACCCAACCCCCGATTAAAAAAACCTGCAGTTATGTTAAAGAACATTTTGAAATTGAAAGGTGCAGTAGAGTTGACTGCGAATGAACTGAAAACAATAAATGGAGATCATGCTCCTATTTGTGAAGATGGATTTAAGGCTAAAAGATGTACCGAATTTGGAACCGTACCATCGCACTGGAACTGTATACCAAATAGTTATGTTGGAAGCTGCTAAAGAAAATTTTTAAGGTATCAAGTTATTGAAGATTTGAGGCCTAAACCAAAAAACGTAAATAACCAGTTATGTTAGAAAAAATTTTAAAAAGCAAAGAAACAAGAAAGCTGACAAAAAAAGAGCAGAAAAACATTTTGGGAAATGAGTATTTACAAGAACTCAATTGTCATGATGTTGCTGTTGTGGAAAAATATAATGCTTGTTAATTTTTATAATTAAATAGATAACGGAGAAAAAAACTCTGTTACTATTTAAAAAAAGGTATTAATTATGATAAAGAAGATTTTAAAGCTTGAAGGTGCTCAATACATTAACAAATTTGAGCAGAAAACCATGAAAGGAGGAATTCCCGAATGCTGGATTCATGCTTTAGAAGCAGGGTGCTTTTTAATACCGCCAGGCGAAACTTGTCCTCTAAATACATCATCGGGTATTTGTGAAACAAGTCGTCTTTGTTGTTGAATTTTTAACTTTTTTAAAAGTAATACGATATAGCCTTATTTAGAATTTAGTCATGTTTTTTTTGAATGTATAGGCGCTCGATCGTGGAACATTGAGCAAATTCTCAGTATTGATGATTGGTACTGAGATTCTTAGGAGTTGGCCGTTAGGTTGTTTTTATTTGGTTAGGGTAACCGCGGCCATGTCCTAAAGAAATTGTGTTGCTAAAATTTGTTTTTAAATACTGAAACAGAGAAGATTTAGATCTTCTCTGTTTTTTTATCTACCTAGTTGCCTTCTTAAAAAAGAGTTCTCTTCTTCCAATTTTTGATTGTATTTAATTATAATTTCTATGATATTTAGATAGGATGAATGATCTAGTTGTTCATTTTTTTGAATTATTTTATTTCTGTTTTTCAGATCGTCAATACTTTTATCTAAGATTCTAGCAAAACGTTCCCATTCATTTTCGCGTATCTTTGTAATGCCTCTTTCTTTTTTAGAATAAGTAGTCTGTTCCATGGCAAGCATTTCGGCCATTTCCTTTTGAGTTAATCCTTTTTCTTTTCTGGCTTTTATTAAATTTTCATGTTCCATCCGCAATAAATAAAAGCTAATATACAGTTATTTCTTAATAAATTTTAAATATTTTTTTTGTTTTCCTAAAAATATCCTAAAAAATTCCTACAAAAATGAATTATATGATTTTGGTTTTTATGAATTTTGAAAAAATAAAAACAATCTAAAATTTTAAAATTGATCGCGACAAGTTTTGATTTTTTTTGATTTTTTCAATGTATAATTTAAAATTTTAAAATTTTAAAATTTATGAAAACACAAAAAATGAGTCTTGCTAATGCACAAGGGAAATTATCAAGAAAAGAGATGAAGACTATTATGGCAGGGAGTGGAGTATATGATGAAAACAAAAAAGGCTGTGGAGTCTGTTCTAGCGCATATGATTGTGGATCAGGCTGTAATGCGTGCGATGGACGTTCTTGTTTTACGTTTAAATAGTCATAAGCTTCTTATACATAAATTAGTGTTAAAAGTAGGGAATCTTATTCAATTAAGATTTCTTGCTTTATATTAAACTTAATAAATGGACACATGAAATTAAAACTAACAATTTTCTTTTGTTTCCTTTCATTTCTAATGGTAGCACAGGACAACTTTGTGTTAAATAGTGTTTGCTCAAAAAAAGCTAATGCAAAAAATATTTATTTGAGATATAAAGTCAATGGCAAAAGCATTACAAAATCTTCAGTGATTTATAACAATAAATTTGTATTTAAAGGAGAAATTGATTTTCCTGTTAAAGCAATCATTTGTACTGACGCTAGATTCTATATGACAAATTTAAATTCAAAGATAATTTATTTGGAGCCCTGTATAATGAATGCTGTAATCGATTTTGATGATTTGAATACTACAATTATAAGTGGTTCTAGAACCAATGATGAGTTTTATGCATTGGAGAATACAACGGAAAAGGAAAAAATTCACAAGCAAATTGATTCAATCAGAGAAGTTAGTAGATTGTATACCGTTAAAATGACTACAGTAAATGATAGTTCTTTAAAAATTCAATTTCAAAAGAGTTTAGATTCGCTTGATAATCAGTTGGATCAATTGGTGGATCAAAATATAAAAATAAATAGACAATCTAATTTTGAATTTATAAAAAAAAATCCAAATTCATTTATAACACCTGACTTATTAGATCGCCTTTTGGTAGATGCAGATCAACAATTTCCATATGATACAATCAAAAATTTATATGATAAATTAACACCAGAAGTAAAAAAATCATATGGAGGAAAACAATTTGCTAAAAAATTAATTGATTTTGAAAGTAGTAGAATCGGAAGCCCAGCACCTGATTTTAAAGTAATAGATATAAATGCTGACGTATTACGACTAAGCTCTTTTAAAAACAAAAAATATGTGCTTCTTGATTTTTGGGCAACTTGGTGTGCTCCTTGTCGAGAAGATTTTTCTTTCCTAAAAGAAGTGTACTATAAAAACAAAGATAAAGGCTTTGAAATTATATGCGTTACAAGGGATGAAAAATTAGATTTATGGAGAAATACTGTAAAAAAGGAAAATATTGATAAATGGAAACATTTTTCAATCAAAGAAAACAAAAGCAGAATTGAAGACACCTATGCAGTAGCAGCAATTCCGGTAAAAGTCTTAATCGATAAAGATGGAAATATCGTTGGCAGATGGATAGGCAGCAGTGCAGAAATCAAAGCAGAAATTGAAAGAATAATTACTAAAATATTTAACAACTAATCTATAAATACCACTTGCAAATAAGCAATTACAAACAACTTCCTCTTGATTCTAAATAATGTTTAATTTATTAATAATTAAAAAAAAGTCTTCATGTAAATTTTGTCAAATTTTTACCAAAAAGCAAGATGTATTTCATATAAAAAGTTTCTTTTAGGAAAGAAATCAATAAAAAATTATTGCAAAATGCAATAGATTATATGAATGCCTCAATTAAAATTTTAATCGAAAAAATGAACAACGAGTTAAATTACCTATTCCAATATCTTAACAAAGAAAATATAAACATTGACAAAGATGAATTTTTATTTCAAAATCAGTCACATCCTGATTATCCTTCCTTGCTATCAATTGCTGACACATTAAGTTTCTTTAATATTGAAAATGCAGTAATTCGAGTTGAAGCTTCTAATATTAAGTTATTGCCAAACCATTTCGTTGCTTTTTTGAGTAAAGAAATGAATAAGCCACAACTCTACTTTTTTGAAAGAAAAGATAATACCTTTTTTTACCACAAAGATAAAAAGACATTAGCAATTTCTGAATCAGAACTTGAATCACGGTGGAATGGTATTGTACTTTTACTAGAGAAACCGGAAAATGTAGAAGTCTTAAAATCAAATAAAAATTCTGTGTGGTTGGCTTTACAAATCTTCGCTTTTGTATTATTCATGTTGGGGCTTTATCAATTTGAGATAAATTTTTCAACTAAATTTTTTGTTGTTTTTCCAATAATTGGTATTCTTTTTTCTGTTGTTGCCCTCAAAGATTTGTTTGGTGCAAAAAGCACATTGCTTAATGGTTTTTGCAATGAGACAGCATCCACTAGTTGTACTACTGTGGTAGATTCTACTAAATGGAAAATTTTTGAAGTTGTAAATTTTAGTGACTTGAGCATTGTCTTCTTTGTTTCCCAATTCTTTGGCTTACTGGTGTTCTTATTTTCTGACGATGCCACAGATTATTTTACAATTCAAAAAATATTGCTTTTAGCATCCATTCCTGTTTTATTTTTATCGGTATATTATCAAAAGTTCGTCGAGAAAAAATGGTGCCCTATTTGCATAGCTATTATTTCGATTATCCTTTTAGAACTAAGTTATTTGACTGTTTTTCAAAATATAGTTTTTGCAGTTTTAACTAAATCAGTACTTGTTTTTGGATTTATTTTTTTATTTATTAATCTAATTTGGTCAGCTTTGAAAAAATTACTTACTAAACAGAAAGAACTGAAAGAATATCAATTAAAAGCTATTCGATTTGAACGAAATTATGATATCTTCAAAAATTCATTACTTGCAAAAGGCAAAATTCAATTGCCACAAAATCATATAATACTTGGCAACAAAGAAAGTAAAACCATAATTACAGTTATTTCAAGTCCGTTTTGTGGCCATTGCAAGGGAGCACACAAACTGATGGAAGCTATTTTAGAAAAACATCATAATGATCTACAAATACAAGTGATATTAAAAGCAAATATTGAAACAGAAAGCAAAGACAATAAAAAACTATTTAGAAGTTTGATGAAAATATATGAGCAAAATGGTGAATTTGATTTTATAAAAGCATTAAATAATTGGTTTGAGATTAAAAAAATATTGGAATGGTTTAGTTTGTTTCCTATAAGCACAACTGCCGAATTTGATGGAATATTTACCTCTCTATACAAATGGTGTGAAGAAAATGAATATAATTTCACACCCACCATTTTTGTCAATGGTTTTGAATATCCAAAGACATACAATAGAGAAAGCCTTGAGTTCTTTATAAATGATTTAATAGAAGATGAATTTTAAAAATACTAAAATGAGATTAAAATCAATAGCAGTAATTACTTGCTGGTATGGAGATTATCCTTGGTATTTTCCTTATTTTATAAATTCATGTACATTTAATCCAAGTATAGATTTTTACATTGTTACAGATAATTTGGGCACAATACTTAACAAACCAGATAATGTAATAATTGTTTTTAAAACCTTAGAGGCGTTGAAACTCGAAGCTTTAAAAAAGCTGGGTTTTGAGGTAAATATCGATTATCCATATAAATTGTGTGATTTTAAACCTGCCTATGGGTTTTTATTTCCCGAAATTATTGAGCAATATGATTTTTGGGGGCAAAGCGATTTAGACATTATTTATGGTAATGTTCGTGATTTCATTACAAATGAAATGCTTGATGAATATGATTTCATTAGTGTGAGACATGATTATACTACAGGATGTTTTGCCTTATATAAAAATTGTCCAATGATGAATACCTTTTTTATGAGAAGTAAAGATTACAAAAAGGTGTTTTCTAATTCAGAGCACTATTGTTTTGATGAATGTAATTTTGCTTGGGATGCATTAACGGCAGGAATGTCAATATTTAATTTAAATACTGAAATTGAAAGTTTTACCCATTTAATTAAAGCGGCAGAAATGTCAGGAGAGATTAAAGCTCATTTTGATTTTATACTGCTCGAAGGATTGACAGGTAAAATAACATTTGATAATGGAAGAATTTATTATAAAAATCAATTTGAAGGAATAATGTATCATTTATTTTGGCTCAAAAAGGATTATAAAGGCAATAAAAAAGTTCTTAAAGTGCCTGATAAATATTACATTAGCAAAACAAAAATTTACCATTCAAGGTAGAAAATTAATCAGAAATTGAAAAAATTCGCTCATTATAAACAAGCAGATAATAAAGATTGCGGACCGACATGTTTAAAAATCATAGCTAAATATTACGGTAAAACAATCAATATACAGGAGCTGAGAGACTTTAGCGAAACAACTCGCGAAGGGAGTAATCTGCTTTTTTTGAGTGGTGCGGCCGAAAAAATCGGATTTAGAACTTTAGGCGTAAAACTATCTGTAAAAAGAATAGAGGAAGCTCCGCTACCATGCATATTGCATTGGAACAAAGATCACTATGTTGTACTTTATAAAATCAAAAAAGGAAAGTATTACATCTCAGATCCTGCTTTTGGGCTGATTGAATACAATAAGAAAGATTTTTTAAAATTTTGGATAGGCAATAATGCCGTTGAGGAAACTAAGGAAGGAATTGCGTTATTGATAGAAGCAACGCCAAAATTTTTTCAGTCTGATTTTGATAAGGAAGAAAATTCAGGATTAGGATTTAAATTCCTTTCACAGTACTTATTTCAATATAAATCATTTCTTATCCAGCTTGCAATAGGACTCTTTGCAAGCAGTCTGCTCAACCTGATATTTCCATTTCTGACGCAGAGCATTGTCGATGTCGGAATCCAGAATCAGAATATCCATTTTATTTATCTGATACTCTTTGCCATGCTTTTTGTTTTTGCGGGGAAAACAGGCTTGGAACTTATCAGGAGTTGGATTTTATTGCATTTATCAACCAGAATTAATATTTCTCTTATTTCAGATTTCTTTATAAAACTGATGAACCTTCCGATTTCTTTTTTTGATGTGAGAATGACGGGCGATATTATGCAGAGAATAAACGACCATCGCCGTATCGAAAAAATACTTACCACATCATCTCTTAACGTGCTCTTCTCTGTAATTAATATGTTTGTTATGGGAGCTGTTTTAGCCTATTTCAATCTGCAGATTTTTTTAGTCTTTTTTGCAGGAAGCGTGCTTTACTTTGGGTGGATAGTGCTGTTTCTGAAAAGAAGAGAAGCACTGGACTACAAACGATTTGCAGAGGTGTCAAATGAACAGAGTAAAGTGATGGAGCTTATAAACGGAATGCAGGAAATTAAGCTTCATAATGCAGAAAAGCAAAAGCGCTGGGGATGGGAGTATGTTCAGGCAAGACTATTTAGAGTATCGATAAAAGGACTGATTCTGGAGCAGACACAAACCATTGGCTCTTCAATTATTAATGAATTAAAGAATATATTTATCATTTTTCTATCGGCTAAACTGGTAATTGACGGTTCTATAACACTCGGGATGATGCTGGCCATAAGTGCCATAGTGGGGAGTTTAAATGGGCCGATTACCCAGTTAATCGAGTTTGTGAGAGAATTGCAGGATGCTAAAATTTCGCTAGCCAGACTATCTGAAATCCATCAGAAAGAAGACGAATTGCAGCAAGAAGCCAATCAGACAAATGATGTTCCCCAAAACGCAGACATCGAAATTAAAAACCTTTCATTTAGGTATTTAGGCTCAGATGTTCCTGTTTTGGATAATCTAAGCCTGTTGATTCCCTCCAATAAAGTGACAGCAATAGTAGGAGTTAGTGGAAGCGGAAAAACAACGCTGATGAAGCTACTTCTTAAATTTTACGAACCCGAAAAAGGGGAAGTTTTAATCGGAAATGCGCAACTTAAAAATATATCGCAAAGCGCTTGGAGATCAAATATCGGCGCAGTCATGCAAGAGGGATTTATTTTTAGTGATACAATTGCCAATAACATTGCCATTGGAATCGATCGCATTGATAAAGAAAGATTATTATATGCTGCAGAGGCAGCCAATATTAAAGGGTATATCAGTGAGCTGCCTTTGGGCTTCAATACTAAAATAGGGGCAGAAGGGTTAGGGATGAGCACTGGACAGAAGCAACGGCTGCTGATTGCCAGGGCGGTTTATAAAAATCCTGAAATTTTATTTTTTGACGAAGCGACATCGGCTCTTGATGCAAACAATGAAAAGGAGATTATGAAAAAACTTGATGTTTTCTTTAAAAATAAAACGGTAATCGTAATAGCGCATCGATTGAGCACTGTAATGAACGCCGACCAGATTGTGGTTTTGGATAAGGGAAAGATTATTGAAATAGGAAGCCATTCATCATTGGTTGAACAGAAAGGGAATTATTTTGAATTGGTTAAAAATCAGCTGCAATTAGGCAATTAGCAATGAAAGAAGATACATTTGAATTAAGAAGCGAAGAGGTTCAGGATATCCTAACCAAAGTACCTCATTGGATGATAAGATGGGGAACCGTTCTGATATTTGCCATCATTATCATGCTGTTTTTTGTTTCCTGGTTCGTCAAGTATCCGGATACTGTAAAAACCGAAATTGTAATTACCACCAACATTCCGCCAGAGAAGATTGTTTCAAAATCTTCTGGGCGAATTGAAGCCATTTTAGTGAAGGATAAAACAGAGGTTGATAAAAACAGCACGCTAGCCATTATTGAAAACACGGCTAATTATAAGGATGTTTTTCTGCTAAAAGATATTGTTGATCATTATGATATAAACAACCCTGAAAAAGCTTTCCCGTTTGCATCGCTAAAAAATGCACAGTTAGGGGAAATCGAAAACGCTTTTGCAATTTTCCAGAAAGATTATCAGGCTCAGGAATTAAATAAAGATCTTCATCCTTTTCAGGTAGAAAGTAGAGCACAGCAGTCTGAGAAAATCCAGATAAGCGAAAGAATAGAAATTCTCCAGCAGCAGAAATTAATTAACGAAAGGGAATTGGAACTTCAAAAGAATGAAGTTGCCCGTTTTGAAACCCTTTTCAATAAAGGAATCATTTCTGCTCAGGAAATGGAAGCCAAAAAATTGGGATTTCTTCAGGCTCAGAAGAATTACAGAAGCCTATTGTCATCAATTTCCCAATTAAGGTCATCTCTAATTGACAATACAAAATCAAGCCAGAATTCTCAAATAAATAGCACCAGAGAAGAGGTTAATCTTGGACGAAATGTTTCCCAGTCCTTCTACCAGCTGAAAAAAGTGATAAAGGATTGGGAGCTGGCATATGCATTAAAATCCTCTATCAGCGGTAAAGTGACTTTTTTGCAGGTTTGGAATGAAAACCAGACAATAAACGTAGGAGATAATGTATTTTCTATAATTCCGGATGCCAAAAATAGTTTTATCGGAAAAGTAAAAGCGCCTGCTTTGAATTCAGGGAAAATTAAAATTGGGCAACGCGTAAATATCCGTCTGGCGAATTATCCTGACAGGGAATTTGGCGTTTTAAAAGGCGAAATCAAAAACATTTCTCTGGTTCCTGATAAAGACGGAAATCTGCTTATAGACGTAGCGCTTCCAAACGGGCTCAAGACATCATACAACAAGCAGATTGCTTTTCAGCAGGAAATGAAGGGAGGTGCAGAAATTGTAACCGAAGATCTGCGTTTAATCGAAAGGATCCTGTATCAGTTTAAGAACATTTTTGAACAAGTTTAATACTAATTCTAACTAACATAAACCAAACCCCAAGTTTTCGAATGAAAAAAGCAGTACTTATCGTATTTTTACTATTATTCCAATATTCTTTTTCAAAGCCAATTACCGAAACTCAAAAGTTAGCTGCAACCTGTAAAGTTTGGGGGTTCTTAAAATATTATCATCCGAATGTAGCCAGTGGAAATTTTGATTGGGATGAGCAACTTTTTAAAATATTACCGAAAATAGAAGGAGCAAAAACGGATGCAGAATTCTCAAAGGTTATTGAAAAATGGATTAACTCTTTAGGAAAGGTTAAAGCATATGAAGCTGAAATCTCAAGCGAAAAAGTTGATTATTTTGATAAAAACCTTGATCTTTCTTGGATACAAGATACATTGTTGTTTTCTAAAAGCCTTTGCCAAAAACTTAAATTTATTGAACAAAATAGAATTCAAGGTAAACAGTACTATGTTGAAAAAGGAATTGAATTTAAAAATGAAGTAGAATACGCTGAATTTAACGACAAAGACAAAAACTTTCGTCTTTTGCTTTTGTTCCGTTTTTGGAACTATGTTGAATATTTCTTTCCGTACAAATATCAGATGGATCAAAATTGGAATTTAACTTTACTTGAATTTTTACCAAGAACGATTAATCCCATTTCACAAGATGATTATTATTTGTCGCTAAAAGAAGTTAGCGCTAAGTTAAATGATACCCATGCCTTGTTTGGAGCAAATAAATTATTCGATATCTTTGGACGTCACGGTATTTCTTTTGATGTTAAAATCATCGATGATAAAGCAATTGTTACTGGATTTAAAAATGAATCCTTATCCAAAATAAATGATATTAGAATAGGGGATGTTATTACTAAAATAGAAGGGAAATCAATTGGCGATCTTTTAAAAGAGAATATAAAATATATTGAAGGATCCAATTATGCGGCAATTTTAAATAATGAATATCCAATTTTTTATGGCCGTACTGATACTAGCAAAATTGAATTTGTAAGAAATGGTAAAACGGCAATAAAAACAATAAATAGATATCTCTATAAAGACTTGAATATTAATTACGAGAATAATAGTGAGAAATACAAATTGTTAGAAAATAATATCGGTTATGCAAATATGGCCGTATTGACAACGGAAGATGTTTCTGCAATGATGGAAAAGTTTAAAGATTGTAAATCTATTATTTTTGACATTCGAAATTATCCTCAAGGGACTAATTTTGCGATAGCAGAATATTTAAACCCAGAACCGAGAAATTTTGTAAAGTCTATTGATGCTGATTTAAGTTATCCGGGACGTTATATTTGGAGAAAAGAAGAAACTCTCTGTGGAAAAACTAATCCTGATTACTATAAAGGAAATGTTATTCTTTTGGTGAATGAAAAATCCATAAGTCATTCAGAATTTACTGCTATGACACTAAAAGTAGCGCCTAAAGCTATTGTAATTGGCAGTCAGACTGCAGGTACAGATGGAGCAAATTACAGGTTTGAAATCATAAAGGGTATTTGGACTTCATTTACAACTTACGGTGTTTTTTATCCAGATAAAAAAGAGGTGCAAAGAATAGGAATTGTGCCCGATATCGAAATAAAACCAACTATTTTAGGTATTCAGCAAGGAAAAGATGAAGTTCTGGAAAGAGCGATTCTTTTTGCTAAAAATGATAAATAGAAAAGCTCTGAATCTTTGTCAAAGTTCTAAACTTTGACAAAGATGTTTTTTACATCTTTAAATAGAAATCTTTAGTCAGCTCAATATACTCAGGAGTATAAACATGACGATCAATTTCAATAACAAGTTCATAAATTTCGACTTCAGAAACTTCATTTCGGCTAAAAGCCAATAAACTACGCTTAATTTCCGATTTTGGAGTTCCTTTAACTCTTGTAATTTTTAAAGGATAAAGTTCTGATTCTTTTGCCAAAGCAATAAATTTTTCTTCTTCTTTGAAAGGGATAATTAAAGCAAATATTCCGTTTTCTGAAAGTAATAAGTCGGCAGCTTCAACTAATTCTTCAAAAGGCATTGCATCTTGAAAACGAGCTAAATCACGTTGTTCATTCTCTGTTTTGTAATCTTCAGCATAAAAAGGTGGATTCGAAACAATTAAATCATATTCATCTTCTGGTTCTTCAATAATTTCATCCAAGCCCGCGTGAAAACAAAATAGGCGATCTCCCCAAGGAGAAGCTTCAAAATTTTCCACAGCTTGTTCGTACGCCTCTTCATCGATTTCAAGAGCATCAATTTGTTCTGCATAACTTCTTTGCGCGAGCATTAAAGCAATAATTCCAGTTCCAGTACCAACATCCAATACGCTCAAAGGATTATGATTAATTGGAGCCCAAGCACCAAGTAAAACACCATCTGTGCCTATTTTCATAGCACAACGATCTTGATTAATAGAAAATTGCTTAAAACTGAATACAGACATTGCTGAAAAATTTAAGTAAATATTTAAGAAGGTACACAATTCAAAATTGTGACTGAAAACTGAAAACTGAAAACTTTTTACAAGTACATTTCCACCAATCCTTCAGGAAGATCCATGATTACTTTTTTATTCTCACGATCGATTTTTACAAGAAATTGGTCAATCATAGGAATTAAAATTTCAACTTCGCCATTTAATACTTCAAAAAGAGGCTGAGCAGAAGAATCGTTTATAGAAGTTATTTTTCCGAAAACACCTAAACGTTTGTCTTCGATTTCGAAACCAATAACTTCGTGGTAGTAAAATTTGTTGCCAGTAAGTTTTGGCAACATAGATAAAGGGAGATAAACACCGTTTCCGATTAATGCATCGGCATCTTCTTCGGTATTAACATCTTCAAAACTAACTCTTAGAAAGTCATTTTTGTGTAAAGAGCTTTTTTCAATAAAAAAAGGAACCAAGTGTTTGTTGTGTTCAACAAACACTGATTCCAGATTTTCGTATAACTCAGGTTCATCTGTGTCTAAATAGACTAAGACTTCACCTTTGAAACTAAATTTTTTAGCGATTTTACCTAAATAAAAACAATCTTCTTTACGCATTATCGCTAAGTAAAATTATGCTTCAGTTGTTTCGTTATTCTCTTCAGCAGCAGGAGCTTCTTCAGCTTCAACTTCAGCAACTTCTTCAGTAGCCTCAGCAGCTTGTTCAGCGGCAACAGCTTCAGCTTGTGCAGCGGCAGCATCAGCGATACGCTTAGCGTTAACTTCTTTTTCTGCTTTTAATGCAGTAGCTTTAGCATCAGCTTTTGCTTTAGATAAACCATCTTTTTTAGCATCAACTTTTCCAGCTTTTGCTTCTAACCAAGCAGTTAATTTAGCATCTGCTTGCTCTTGTGTTAAAGCACCTTTACGAACTCCTCCATCAAGGTGGTGTTTCAATAAAGCACCTTTGTAAGAAAGGATAGCTCTTGCAGTATCAGTTGGTTGAGCACCATTGTGTAACCATTTAACTGCGCTGTCAAGGTTTAACTCAACAGTTGCTGGGTTAGTGTTTGGATTGTAAGTACCGATTTTCTCTAAGTATCTACCATCTCTTTTTGAGCGTGCATCTGCAGCTACTACCCAGTAAAAAGGTTTTCCTTTTTTACCGTGTCTTTGTAATCTAATTTTTACTGACATAATCTAGTGATTAAATTTTGAGGTACTCGACCTCTGTTAATTAAGGGCGCAAAGATATAATTTTTTTATGAAAAATACGTTTTAAAAAGCATTAAATATATCTGAGTCGTTTTTTTAGCATTTTTTTGACTTTTTAAATTTTAGGGTTTAGCTCTTAATACGATACTTTTGCAGCAAATTCATTTTAAATATGAAAAAATACTTTTATTTTTTATCACTTTTATTTCTACTTGTATCCTGTACATCAGAGGATGTAAAGTCTAACAATAAAGCTTTTCAAGCCTTAAGAGATAATGTTTTTTGGAGAGCTCAAGTTTATAAAGCAGGAATCGAAACGAATGGTTTTTTTACTATTGAAGGTTCTTTAGGTTATGAGCAGATTAAATTTCAACTTCATGAACCAGCTGAAAAAGCGTATGTTTTAGGTGTAAATGATGATATAAAAGCAGTTTATAAAAACACTAATCAAGGAGAAGAAGCAGAATTTACCACTGGAACAGACAAAGGAAACGGAGAAATTGTTGTTACAGAATATAATACAGTTGATAAGACCATTTCTGGAACTTTTAAATTTACAGCAGTTAATGCTAGTTCTGATGCTGAAAAGCAAACAATACATTTTTCGGAAGGCGTTTTTTATAAAATCCCAGTGACACCGCAAGAAAATTTTGTTCATGACAACAATTAATTTTCTAATTTGAGGCACATCAAATCAGAATAAAAACTTAAATTAATTGATAATATGGTGGATTAGATATAAATAAGACTACATTTGTTTTTTATTATAAATAAATATCTATGAATATTTTCGTTGGGAGCCTTCCATTCAGTATTGAGGAAGCAGATTTAAGAGAGTCTTTTGAGGCTTATGGAACAGTTGACTCTGTTAAAATTATTACTGATAAATTTACTGGAAGAAGTAAAGGCTTTGGTTTTGTTGAAATGCCAAATGATAGCGAAGCTCAGAAAGCTATCGATGAATTGAACGGTGCTGTTGTTTCAGGTCGTACTATTGTTGTAAATAAATCTGAGCCAAAACCAGAGGGCGAAAGAAGAAGTTTTAATAACAACCGCGGAGGAAACGATCGTGGTGGTTACGGAAACAACCGTGGCGGAGATCGCGGAAACAGAAGAGAATATTAATGTTTTTTTTCTAAAATATAAAAGGGATCAACTTTCGTTGATCCCTTTTTTTGTTTCAAGTTTCAGGTTTCACGTTCCAACAACCTGAAACCAACAACCTGAAACAAAATTAACTAATTATACATTTGCAGCTAACCAGTCACCAACTTCTTTAGTACCGTAAGCTTTGCCTCCATTAGCTAAATCTTCTGTAACTACTCCAGCTTCTAAAGCTTTGTTTACGGCATCTCTCATCGCTTTTCCTTCTTCCATTAATCCGAAGTTTTCGAACATCATAGCAGCAGATAAAATAGTAGCCATTGGGTTTGCAATATTTAATCCTGTAGCTTGTGGGTAAGAACCGTGAATAGGTTCAAATAAAGATACTTCAGCCCCCATAGACGCAGAAGGCATTAATCCCATTGAACCTGAAATTACAGAAGCTTCATCTGTTAAGATATCTCCAAATAAGTTTTCAGTAATTAATACGTCATAAGAGTTTGGCCATTGTACCAAACGCATTGCTACAGCATCAACAAATTCGTAGCTAACTTCAACTTCTGGATAATCTTTTTCCATTGCTTGAACTGTTTCTCTCCACAAGCGTGAAGTTTCCAAAACGTTTGCTTTGTCAACGCAGCATAACTTTTTAGAACGTGTCATTGCCAATTCGAAACCTTTTTTAGCTAAACGCTGCACTTCGGCTCTTGTATATACGCAGTTGTCGTAAGCTGTGTCTCCGTTATCTTTTCTTCCTTTTTCACCAAAGTAAATTCCGCCAGTTAATTCTCTTAAGAAAACTAAATCAGTTCCTTCAATTCTTTCTCTTTTTAAAGGAGATTTATCTAATAAAGAAGGGAATGTAAAAGTTGGTCTTACGTTTGCAAACAAACCTAATGCTTTACGCATTTTTAATAAACCTTGCTCTGGACGTACTGGTGCAGAAGGATCGTTATCATATTTAGGGTGTCCAATCGCTCCAAAAAGAACGGCATCGGCGTTTTTACAAACTTCGTGTGTTGCATCTGGATAAGGCTCTCCTACAGCATCAATCGCAGCTGCTCCAGTTAAAGCTGGTTTCCAAGTGATTTCATGTCCAAATTTTTGTGCAACAGCATCTGATACTTTTACAGCTTCATTTATTACTTCTGGTCCGATTCCGTCTCCGGCTAAAAGGGCTATGTTTAATTTCATTCTATATGTGTTATTAAGGTTCAAAGGTTCAGAGGAACAAAGGTTCAAAGTTTTGAAAGCAGGTAAAAACCTCTGTGTCTTTGCAACTTTGAACCTTTGTTCCTATATTAAGTAACTATATTCAACATTTTCTGTGTCGCAATAATCGCTGCAACGGTTTGATCTGAATCTAATCCGCGGGTTTTGAATTCTTTTCCGTTGTTGACCCATGTGATAATGGTTTCGCACAATGCATCAGAACTACTTCCTGGCGGGATTCTTACTGCATAATCGATCAATTTTGGAAGCGTTAGTTTTTTGCTTTTGTAAATTTTTGACAAAGCATTCATAAAAGCATCAAACTGACCGTCTCCCTGTGCATTTTCTTCGATTATTTCTCCGTTTAAATTTAAAGATAAAGTCGTAGATGGGCGCATTCCTTTAGAATGTACCAACATATAAGAGTTTATAGTAATTTTTTCTTCGTAAGTATGACTGTCCAAAACATCTGAAATAATGTATGGAAGATCTTCCTTTGTAACGGTTTCTTTTTTGTCGCCCAATTCAATGATTCTTTGGGTAACCAATTTCAAATCTTCGTTGTTAAGTTTTAGACCTAACTCCTGAAGATTTTTTTCGATATTGGCTTTTCCAGAGGTTTTTCCTAAAGCGTATTTTCTTTTTCTTCCAAAGCGTTCCGGAAGTAAATCATTAAAGTATAAATTGTTTTTATTGTCTCCGTCAGCGTGAATTCCAGCTGTTTGCGTAAAAACATTGTCACCTACAATTGGTTTGTTGGCAGGAATTCTGTAGCCTGTAAAAGTTTCAACCAATTTGCTTACAGAATACAACGAAGTTTCTTTAATGCCAATATTAACTTCTGGCATATAATCATTGATTACTGCAACTGTGCTTTCAAGCGGAGCATTTCCAGCGCGTTCTCCCATTCCATTTACCGTTACGTGAAGTCCGTTGATTCCCGCTTTTATCGCTTCCATAACGTTGGCAACGCTTAAATCGTAATCGTTATGAGCATGAAAATCAAAATGAATGGTTGGGTATTTTGCTCTGATTTTTGATATAAATTCAAAAGTTAGAGACGGAATTAAAACGCCTAAAGTGTCAGGAAGTAAAACTCTTTTAATTGGCTGTGTTGCTAAGAAATCTAGAAATTGAAAAACATAATCTTGGGAATTTCGCATTCCGTTGCTCCAGTCTTCCAAGTAAACATTGGTTTCAATATTGTTTTCTTTGGCTAAAGCAATGATTTGAGCGATTTCAGAAAAATGCTGTTCTGGTGTTTTCTTTAATTGGTGTGTTAAGTGATTCATTGAACCCTTGGTTAATAAATTCTGCACTTTGGCGCCGGCTTTTTTCATCCAATCAATTGAAACGCCTCCATCAACAAACGTAAGGACCTCAATTCTCTTAATGTACCCTTTTTCTTCAGCCCAAGAAGTGATGCCTTTTACAGCCTGAAATTCTCCTTCGCTTACGCGGGCAGAAGCAATTTCAATTCTATCAATATTTAATTCCTCCAGCAACAATTGCGCAATGGTCAGTTTTTCTGCAGCAGAAAATGATACTCCAGATGTTTGTTCACCATCACGAAGCGTCGTATCCATTATTTCAATTTTTCTTTTTTCCATATTGATATTCTATATTTCTTTAAATTCGAAATGATAGCAGGTTTGTATTATTAATTTAGAAAGACCCGAGAGGTTTTGAAGCCTTTCGGGTCTAATAGACTGAATGATATTTCTATTAGTACGGAAGTTTATCGGCGAAAGCCTTAATATCTTCCTTCATATCCTGTAAGTAATCAATGTCGTCAAAACCATTAATTAAATTGTTCTTTTTGTAACCGTTAATAGCGAATGATTCCTGCTCGCCAGTTGACAATAAAGTAATCGTTTGGTTTGGAAGATTGATTTCTAATTGTGTTTTTGGATCAGCTTCGATAGCTTTGAAAATATTAGCTAAAAATTCTGGGCTGATTTGTACTGGTAAAACACCAATATTCAAACAATTTCCTTTGAAGATATCAGCAAAGAAAGAAGAAACTACAGCACGGAATCCGTAATCATAAACTGCCCACGCAGCGTGCTCTCTAGAAGATCCAGAACCGAAGTTTTTTCCTCCAACCAAGATTTTTCCACTGTAAGTAGGATTGTTTAAAACGAAATCAGCTTTTGGAGTATCATCTCCATTATATCTCCAGTCTCTGAAAAGATTGTCTCCAAAACCTTCACGTTTTGTAGCTTTCAAGAAACGAGCTGGAATGATTTGATCTGTATCTACGTTCTCAATTGGCAACGGTACGCCGCTGCTAGTAAGTATATTAAATTTATCGTATGCCATTTTGATTTTTGATTTTTGATTTTTGATTAACGATTTCTGATTTTAGATTTATTGTTAGAATGTAAAATTGTAATCGTTAATATTTTTGTAAAATGTGAATTGAAATTTTAAAAGATTTTTTAATGAAGTGTGCCGAAATCTGAAATCAAAAATCGTTAATCTTCATTCCTAAATCTTTAAAAAAGTTCTCTTGGATCAGTTAGTTTTCCAGTAACTGCCGCTGCTGCTGCCATAATTGGAGAAGCTAACAAAGTTCTTGAACCAGGACCTTGACGACCTTCAAAGTTTCTGTTTGAAGTACTTACTGCATATTTTCCAGCAGGAACTTTATCATCGTTCATTGCTAAACAAGCAGAACATCCCGGCTGACGCAATACAAAACCAGCTTCAGTCAAAATGTCTAAAATTCCTTCTTCTTTAATCTGCGCTTCAACAACGTGAGAACCTGGAACTAACCAAGCTGTAACATTATCTGCTTTTTTTCTTCCTTTTACAATTTCAGCAAAAGCTCTAAAATCTTCAATACGTCCGTTTGTACAACTTCCTAAGAAAACGTAGTCGATTTGTTTTCCGATCATTACGTCGTCTTCGTTGAAGCCCATGTAAGCTAAAGACTTTTTGTAAGTTTCCTCACCGCCTTCAACTTCTTTAGCATTCGGAATATGTTTTGTGATACCAATTCCCATTCCAGGGTTTGTACCATAAGTAATCATTGGTTCGATGTCTTCCGCTTTAATGTTTAATTCAGCATCAAATACAGCATCAGCATCTGTTTTTAGCGTTTTCCAGTATTCAACAGCTTTTGTCCAAGCTTCTCCTTTTGGAGCGTAAAGTCTTCCTTCAAGGAAATCGAAAGTAGTTTGGTCAGGAGCAATCATTCCTCCACGAGCACCCATTTCGATACTTAAGTTACAAACTGTCATACGGCCTTCCATAGTCATGTTTTCAAAAACATCACCAGCATATTCAACAAAATAACCTGTACCTCCAGAAGTAGTTAATTGAGCAATAATATAAAGTGCAACGTCTTTTGGACCAACGCCTTTGCTCAATTTGCCATTTACGTTGATACGCATTTTCTTTGGTTTTGGTTGCATAATACATTGAGTAGAAAGCACCATTTCAACCTCAGACGTTCCGATACCAAAAGCGATAGCTCCAAAAGCACCGTGAGTAGACGTATGAGAATCTCCACATACAATAGTAGCACCTGGCAAAGTAATTCCGTTTTCAGGACCAACTACGTGTACAATTCCATTTTTTTGGTGACCTAATCCCCAGTGCGAAATTCCGTATTCAGTAGCGTTGTCTTCAAGAGCTTTAAGTTGGTTTGCAGAAAGCGGATCCTGAACTGGTAAATGTTGGTTTATGGTTGGTGTATTGTGGTCGGCAGTTGCAAAAGTACGTTCCGGATATAATACGTTAACGCCTCTTGATTTTAATCCTAAAAAAGCAACAGGACTCGTAACTTCATGAATGAAATGGCGGTCAATAAAAAACACATCTGGTCCATCTTCAATTTTACGCACAACATGTGAATCCCATACTTTGTCAAATAATGTCTTACTCATTTTTTATTTTTTTTAATTGTAATTTCTATAACCACAGCAATTTCCTGTTCATTATAATAGCAAAACAAAAGTAAAAAAAGATACAAAAGCGTCAATTTCGATATTTCATTATATACGATACCCAAACCAATTTACAAATTGCCAAACGGCTTTTGCAAACTAAAATTTGAAAGAAAAATGATTAAGAAATTGATTTGCTTTTTCTTTCTTGGCTTTAATTTTTCTTGTTTGTTTTTTGTTTTAATAGTTTGCAAATTTATCTCAAAATGAGTAAAAAATATAAGAATTTAATTGAAAAAATCTAACAAAATGCATAAAAATAGTAACAATTGTTAGTTTTGAAATTTTTGCAAAAAGGATGCTTTTTGGGTTTTTTAAAGCTTTTAAAAGAGTTTTTAGGACACTATTTAGATTCACTAAAAGGTCGAAATACTACGACATCCAAGAAGGGTATTTTTATGAAATTTTATGATTTTTTGAGATAAAAACTGATTTTTTAAGGGCAGTTTTTTTGAAAATTAATTCAACGAATTTTTAAATTCCAAAGGTGTCAGATTCGTTTTCTTTTTAAATAATTTACTAAACGATTGCGGATATTCAAAACCCAATTGATAAGCAATTTCTGCAACTGAAAGATTGGTTGTCATCAGAAAATCTTTTGATTTTTCAATTAATTTTGAATGAATGTGTTGCTGTGCATTTTGCCCCGTTAAATTGCGGAGCATATCGCTTAAATAATGGCTTGAAACATTAATCTGCGAAGCTAGAAATTCGACTGTTGGCAATCCTTTTTTTAAAGTTTCGGCCTTATTGAAATAATCATTTAAAGTATCTTCCACTTTAAGTAATAAATCATTACTAATCGTTTTTCTTGTAATGAATTGGCGTTTGTAAAAACGATTACTGTAATTGAGTAAAACATCGATATAAGACACGATTACATCCTGACTTATTTCGTCAATTGCCGTATGAAGTTCATTTTCAATGCTATTTAATAATCCTAAAATAGTTGTTTTTTCACTGTCAGAAAGATGTAAAGCTTCATTGGTATCGTATGAAAAGAAGCCATATTTTTTAATGTTTTTTCCTAAAGGATAATTTCGAATAAAATCCGGATGAAAAAACAAAGTATAGCCATGATATTCGGCACCTTCTTCATTATCCGTAAAAATCAATTGATTAGGAGAAGTGAACATCAAACCACCTTCGTTGAAATCATAATAACCCTGGCCGTATCCCATTTTTCCATTAGTAGAATATTTATATGATATTTTGTAAAAATCTAGTAAAAAAGAATTGTTCGTTTCTGCTTTAACAGCCAGAATTTTATTGTCAACCAAACTAATCATTGGATGCAACGGTTTTGGCAGATCAAATAAAGTATGAAACTGTGAAACAGAAGAAATTTTGGTTGGTGTATTGTTTTTCTTTTCCATGATATAAAGTTATAAAAAATTAAAAACTAATACCGCTCAGATTATCAAAACCTGAGCGGTATCAGAATAAATTATGCTCCCAAAAACTGTTTGCCAAATGCAGCACGAAAAACTTCGTCGCCTTGTTCTAGTCTTTGTTGGTAAAGCGCTTTAGCATCCTCTCCGGCAACATATCTTAGTTTGGTTTTTCCATCAGTTGCAGCTTCGTAAACAACATCGGCAATTTGTTCTGGTGTTGATGCCATTTCAAACATTACATCTACATTTTCAAACATTTTATTTGCCATGGCTTCGTATTCGGGTTTAACGCCGGTGTCAAGTGAACCGTGAAGGAATTCTGTTTTAATTCCGCCTGGAGAAACCGTTTTAATGTTTATTCCAAACTGATTTAATTCAAATGCCATGCTTTCGCTCCAGCCTTCTAATCCCCATTTTGTAGCGTGATAAACAGATCCTAAAGGAAAAGAAATCAATCCGCCGATAGAAGTTGTTGAAATAAATAATCCGTTTCTTTTTTCTCTGAAATAAGGAATAAAAGCATTTGTAACGCGAATTGTTCCCAATAAATTAGTGTTTAGCTGTTTTGTGATTTGATCATCTGAAAAGCTTTCCAAAGGACCAATTAATCCATAACCTGCGTTATTAAAAACGACATCAATATTGTTTAATTCGATTGCTTTTTGAACTGTAGTTTGTATCTGCTCATAATTTGTAACGTCTAATGGCAAAAGCGTTACGTTTTTTAATTGAGAAAGTTCTGTTTCCTTTTCAGGAGTTCTCATTGTTGCAATTACATTCCATCCTTTTTCGTGGAATAACTTTGCTGTTGCTTTTCCTAAACCTGATGATGCTCCTGTGATAAAAATTGTTTTCATGATTATTATTTTTTAATTGTTATAATTTGATGAAGCAAAGTTCACGTTACACTGCAGTTTAAAAGTGTTCATTTTGGTTCAATGAGTATCCAAAATGAATAATTGAAGTTTTTTAAGAAAAAAAGAATCAAATTAGGTTGTTTTTGTATTTTGAATGCTGAGATGTTAATTGTGCTTTTGTTGATAACTTCGTTTTTCATTCACTTAAAAAAAAGCGTAAATTTGAATTCCTCCGATTTTTCATTTCACATTTTGTTATGTTTCATGTTGTCAGTGCTTTGCAATGTGTAGGATTTGGAATTTGGAGCTTTAAAATTTGACTTTTCACAACTCTATGTATTTAATATTCGATACCGAAACAACCGGATTACCAAAACGCTGGGATGCACCAATAACTGACTCAGATAACTGGCCTCGCTGTATACAAATCGCTTGGCAGTTGCATGACGAAATGGGACAGCTTATTGAACATCAGGATTATTTGGTAAAACCAGAAGGTTTTAATATTCCGTATGATGCCGAGCGTATTCACGGAATCTCTACCGAATTGGCGGAAGCCGATGGAATCACTTTGGCCGAAGTTTTAGAGAAATTCAATATTGCTTTAAGCAAAACCAAATATATTGTTGGTCAGAATTTAGGTTTCGACGTTAATATTATGGGAGCTGAATTCCATAGAATGGGAGTGGATTCTCAAATGAGTTCAATGCCTGTTTTGGATACTTGTACCGAAGTTACCGCTTCATTATTACAGCTTCCGGGAGGTCGTGGAGGAAAATTCAAACTTCCAACTTTGACCGAATTACACAGTTATCTTTTCGATCAGCCATTCGCGGAAGCGCACAACGCAACTGCCGACGTTGAGGCAACTACGCGTTGTTTCTTGGAATTGGTCAGAAGAGAAGTTTTTACCAAAGAAGAACTTGACGTTCCAAAGGAATATTTCAAAGATTTTCAAGAAAGAAATCCTGAGCCATTTAAGTTAATTGGTTTAAAACACATCAACTTAAAAGCAGCTTCTGATAAAATCAGAGAACAGCTCAAAGCTTTAGCGGGAGAAGGCAAAGAGACCGTTGTTTCAGAAGAAGATAAAGCGGATTTTAAAGCAGCAAAATTTGCGCATTTGCATAATCATACACAGTTTTCGGTTCTTCAATCGACTATCGGAGTTGGAAATATTGTAGCAGCAGCTGCTAAAAACGGAATGCCGGCTGTTGCGATGACCGATACCGGAAACATGATGGGAGCATTCCACTTCGTGAGCGCTGTTATGAACCACAATAAAGCAGCTTCTGGAAAAAACAAAGCTTTGGTTGAAGCTGGAGAAGAGCCTACTGAAACCGAAGTAAAGCCAATTGTAGGTTGCGAATTTAATATCTGCGAAAATCACTTAGATAAAAGCAAAAAAGACAACGGTTATCAGGTTGTTTTAATGGCTAAAAATAAAGCTGGATACCACAATTTGGCCAAAATGGCTTCGATTGCTTATACTGACGGTTTCTATTATGTTCCAAGAATTGACAGAAAGATTGTTGAACAATACAAAGGCGATATCATGGTATTGTCTGGGAATTTATACGGAGAAATTCCGAGTAAAATCTTAAATATTGGTGAAAATCAAGCGGAAGAAGCTTTGATTTGGTGGAAAGATCAATTTGGCGAAGATTTCTATCTGGAAGTAATGCGCCACAATCAGGAAGACGAAAATCGTGTCAATAAAACCCTGATTGAGTTCTCTAAAAAACACGATGTAAAACTAATTGCTACCAACAATACTTATTATTTAAATAAAGAAGATGCCAATGCGCACGACATTTTACTTTGTGTAAAAGACGGTGAAAAGCAGGCAACACCTATTGGACGTGGACGTGGTTATCGTTACGGACTTCCAAATCAGGAATATTATTTCAAGTCGCAAGACGAGATGAAAAAGCTCTTTGCCGATTTGCCAGAAGCCATTATCAACATTCAGGAAATTATTGATAAAGTTGAAGGATATTCACTTTATCGTGATGTATTGCTTCCTAAATTCGAAATTCCGGATGAATTTATGGTTCCTGAAGATGAAGAAGACGGAGGTGTTCGCGGGGAAAATAAATACCTGAGACACCTTACTATGGAAGGTGCCAAAAGAAGATATGGCGAAATTACTGAATCGATTCAGGAGCGTCTTGATTTTGAGTTAATGACAATTTCGAACTCTGGTTATCCGGGTTACTTTTTGATTGTACAGGATTTCATCGCCGAAGCTAGAAATATGGACGTTTCAGTAGGACCTGGACGTGGTTCTGCAGCAGGTTCGGCTGTTGCGTATTGTCTTGGAATTACCAATATTGACCCGATTAAATACGACTTACTTTTTGAGCGTTTCCTAAATCCTGACCGTGTATCGATGCCCGATATTGATATCGACTTTGATGACGAGGGTCGTGGTCGTGTAATGGAATATGTAATCAACAAATACGGTCAAAAACAGGTAGCACAGATTATCACTTATGGTAAAATGGCGACCAAATCGGCAATTCGTGATACGGCTCGTGTATTGGATTTACCTTTATTTGAAGCCGATAGAATTGCGAAACTGATTCCGGGAATGATGCCGTCAAAATGGAATTTGGCGCGTTTTATTTCGGAGAGCGAAGAGGAGGTGAAAAAAGCACTTCGTTCGGACGAATTTGATAATGTAAAAGAATTAATCGCGATTGCCAATGAAGATGATTTGGCAGGAGAAACCATTCAGCAAGCAAAAATTCTGGAAGGATCGATGCGTAATACGGGAATTCACGCCTGTGGGGTTATCATTACCCCATCGGATATTACGAATTATGTTCCAGTAACCACTGCTAAAGATTCCGATTTATATGTAACACAGTTCGATAACTCGGTTGCAGAAAGTGCCGGATTGCTGAAAATGGACTTCTTGGGTCTGAAGACCCTTACGCTGATAAAAGATACCGTAAAACTGGTGAAATACAGAACGGGAATCGAACTGAATCCAGATACTTTTCCAATCGATGATGAAGAAACGTATGCACTTTTCCAAAGAGGAGAAACGGTTGGAATCTTCCAATACGAGTCACCTGGGATGCAGAAATACATGAAAGATCTGAAACCGACAGTTTTTGGAGATTTAATTGCGATGAACGCCTTGTATCGTCCTGGACCTTTGGAGTATATTCCGTCTTTCGTTCGAAGAAAAAATGGTGACGAGGAAATCAAATACGATTTAGATGCTTGTGCCGAATATTTATCTGAAACCTACGGAATTACAGTTTACCAAGAGCAGGTAATGCTTTTGTCTCAGTCTTTGGCAGGATTTACAAAGGGTGAGGCCGACGTCTTGCGTAAAGCGATGGGTAAGAAGCAAAAAGACGTACTGGATAAAATGAAGCCGAAGTTCGTGGAGCAAGCGGCAGCAAAAGGTCACGATGCCAAGATTCTGGAGAAAATCTGGAAAGACTGGGAAGCCTTCGCGAGTTACGCCTTCAACAAATCGCACTCGACTTGTTATGCCTGGATTGCGTACCAAACGGCTTATTTGAAAGCGCATTATCCTGCAGAATATATGGCAGCGGTACTTTCAAATAACATGAACGATATCAAACAAGTTTCGTTCTTCATGGAAGAATGTAAACGTATGGGATTACAGGTTTTAGGCCCAGACGTAAACGAATCGTACTATAAATTTACCGTAAATGACGATTACGCGGTTCGTTTCGGAATGGGAGCGATTAAAGGAGTTGGCTCTGGTGCGGTAGAAACTATTGTAGAGAATAGAAAAGACGGAAGATATAAATCGATTTTTGATTTGGCGAAGCGAATTGATTTGCGTGCCGCTAATAAAAAAGCAATTGAGAATTTAGCGCTTGCAGGAGGTTTTGATTCGTTTGAAGGAACAACCAGAGCACAATATTTCCACGATGATGGAGATGGAATTACATTCTACGAAAAAGCCATGCGTTATGGATCGAAGTTTCAGGAAAATGAAAATTCCTCTCAGGTAAGTTTATTTGGAGAAGCGAGTGAAGTCCAAATTGCAGAGCCTGTTGTACCTCCGTGCGAAGACTGGAGCACGATGGAAAAACTGGCCAAAGAAAAAGAGGTTGTCGGAATCTATATTTCTGGACATCCGCTAGATGACTTTAGGTTTGAAATGAAATACTTCTGCAATTCTCGTTTGGAATCGCTGAAAAGTATGAACGAATATGTTGGGAAAAACTTAATGTTTGCCGGAATCATTAATAACGTACAGCATCGCGTAGCTAAAAACGGAAAAGGGTGGGCTGCATTCAATTTAGAAGGCTATGATGAAAGTTATGAGTTTAAGATTTTTGGTGAAGAATATTTGAAATTCCGCCATTTCTTAATTCAAAACAACTTTGCCTTTTTGAAAATTATGATAAAAGACGGTTGGGTCAATCATGATACAGGAAAAAAATCGGATCCTAGAATGCAGTTTGTCGAGATTCGTCAATTGCAAGATATTTTAGAAGCTTTCGCTAAAAAGCTAATCGTTTTATTAAATATAAAAGATTTGCATCCTGAGTTCATTCATAAATTGAGTCATTTATTTGCTGAAAACAAAGGAGAGAATTCTGTGACTTTTGAAATCATGGAATTAGAAAAAATAAAAAAACTGGTTGAGGTAGAAACTCCAGCCGATTTTGAAGTAGATGATGCTGTTTTTGAAGATGAAAACGAAAATGAAGAGGGAGAAGGAAATGCAAAAATACAAGAGGTAAATGAGATTGAAGAAATAAAAGTAGTAACGAAGCTAAGTATGCCAAGCCGTCGTTTGAAGGTTAAAATTTCAGCTGAATTATTGCAGGAATTGGAGAAAATGCAGATTAATTTTAAATTGAACTAAAAATTTAACAGTTAAAATTTAAACACATGTTAAATTTTTATGTTAAAAATATGCATGCATAATACTTTTTTAGTAATATTGCCCAAAATTACAACGTTTTCGTTCCAAGTCTAACTTTACAAACCATAAGAATGTGTTAAAATATTCTATGTTTGTACTAATCAATAAATCAAAATTATGAAAAAGAACCTATTTTTATTAGGATTATTAGTTTGCTCAATGGCAACAATGGCGCAGACAGAAAAAGCAGAAAAACCAGAAACATGGTATTTTAAATTGGGAGGGTCATATTTCAACCAAACAGCTTCAACTGAGTTTCCAACTGTTGGAGGAAATGCTGCATTAGACAGAACTTATGTAGGAGGAAAACTAGTTTCTGAAAAAAGCATTACAGGTTCTTTTGGACAAGGTTTTAGAACTGGTATAACTGCAGGTTACCGTTTTTCAACACGTATTGGAGTTGAATTAGGGGTTAATTATTATTCTAGTAATGATAAAACTATGGCACAGACAACTTCTGATCAGCCATATATCCCTACATCTGCAACTACAGGAATTTACAATTTTAAATCAGTTGGACAAATTACAGCTTTTGATTTAGCACCTGCAATTGTGATGTTTTTAGGAGAATCTAACGGATTTGAACCATATACTAAAGTTGGGGTTTTAGTTCCAATTCATGGAGATTTAGAAATTAAAACTGACGCTGTTGCTCCAGTAGGAGTTAACCCAGGTACTGGTGCTCCAGTTTTTGGAAATGTTCATAGTGTTGATAAAGTAAAACCAAACCCAACTATCGGATTTACAGCTGCGGTTGGTACGACATACAAACTTACTTCACATCTTTCTGCTTTCGCTGAATTAGAGTACCGTAACTTTACTGTACATGGTAAAACAAAAGAAACAACAGAATTTACTGTAAACGGAAATGATGCTTTGGCTACTAGATCTACAGCTCAAATCCATACTAATTACAGAGATGGTTTAGATGTAAATTCAAACAATGCTTTAACAAATCCAAATGGCGTTAACAAAGACAAACCAATGGACGAGTTAAGTTCTTATGTTGGTATTTCTGGTTTAGGATTAACATTAGGTATCAAATACAGCCTATAATTTTTCCAATTTTTTATAGTTTATAGTTTAAAAAAAAGAGGATATTCGAAAGAATGTCCTTTTTTTTACGTCTTTCCGTAATGAAATGTCTTTTATAAATTATAGATTCGACATCGATTAATTAACACATATTTTTTAATGAAGAAAATTACTTTTGTTGTTCTTTTTTTAAGTGTAATAAGTTTTATTCATGGTCAGGAAAAGGGAAAGTTTAGAGTAGGCCTAGACGGTGGTTTAGTTTTAGGATCTGGAAAAGGAGGCGGAGGAGGATTAAGTTTAGAGCCTAAATTTAATTTAGAAGATGATTTAAATCTTGGACTTCGCCTTCAAGGAGCAGGAATGTTTAAAGATTTATATTATATTGATGAGCAAAGAGACAGATATAATACAACAGAAATGACAAGTTTTTCTGTTTTAGCAACGTCGGATTATTATTATTCTATAAATAAAGAAGATCGCGGATCCTTTGCACCATTTGTTGGAGGAGGTTTAGGGATTTATAATGTTAAAAATGTATTTTATACTGCTGATCAGCTTGATGCGGGAAATTCGTACAATACAAAAGCAAACACAGTTTTTGGAGCAATGATTCGTACAGGTTTTGAGTGGTGGAAATTTAGATTGACTGCAGAATATAATTTTGTTCCGAAAACAGATTTGCAAGATTATTATGGGAATGTTATCGGTAAAGAAAAAAATAGCTATTTTGGGATAACTATTGGTTTTTACCTCGGTGGAGGCAAATGGCGTAGGTAAGAATATATTGAAAAGATAAAAAAAGCTTTGTTGTATAAAAAAATATGACAAAGCTTTTTTTATTATAATATGAAGATAATTAGGAATTTCTAAACTCTTTCAAAACTTCATCAATAACCCAAGTGGTTCTCGCACCAGAAACTCCTTTTGAAGGAGAAGCATTTTCATTACCTAAAAGTTCAGCAATAACAGTTTCAATAAACGGTTGTTGAATGTGAAGAGGATTTTCTATGGTAATGGTTTCTTTTTCTCCATCAGCATATTGAATATGAATTGGATCGTTTCCAAAAGTAGAGAATGAAATTTTTCCTTTATCACCTACAATTTCAGTATTGTCATAACGTTCAAAACTTGCAAAATTCCAAATGCCAGATCCGTGAATTCCATTTTCAAATAAGAACGACATCGAAACCGCATCTTCGGCAGGATATGCTTTTAACTGAGAAGTCGCATGTCCGCGAACTGATTTTATCGGACCTAAAACAAAATCTAAGAAATCCAAAGTATGGCAAGCTAAATCAACAAAGATTCCACCTCCTGAAATATGTGGTAAAACAGTCCACGGAAGATTGATTTCGTCATCATAACGTGCTTCAAAAGGATGATACAAAACACAATTGACATGTCTTATAGTTCCTAATTTTCCTTGATCGATTATTTCTTTTATTTTTAAAAAACGAGGCAAAGCCCTTCTGTAATAAGCAACAAATAATGGAACATTATGTTCTTTACAAGCATTGATCATTTCGTTGCACTCTTCAAAAGTAAGAGCCATTGGTTTCTCAACATAAACTGGTTTTCCGGCTTTAGCACATAAAATGGTGTATTCTTTATGAGAAGATGGAGGAGTGGCAATGTAAACAGCATCAACTTCTGGATCATTTATTAAATCCTCGGCTTTCGAATACCATTTCGGAACGTTGTGGCGTTTGGCGTAATCTTCTGCAAGAGCTGCATCTCTGCGCATCACAGCAACTAAAGCAGAATTTGGCGCCTTTTGGAAAGCTGGCCCGCTTTTTACTTCAGTAACATTTCCACAGCCAATAATTCCCCATTTTATAATTTTCATGGTTTAAGTTTTAAGTTTTTCAAATTTAAAAAAGGTTTGCCACGAATTGCACTAATTTCCACTAATTCTTTGTGGTTATAATATTTGCCACAGATTAAAAAGATTTTCACAGATTAATAAAAATCATTTTAATCCTTTTAATCTGTGGCAAAAAAGCACTCTACAAATTCCATTAATTAAATTCGTGCTAATTCGTGAAATTCGTGGCAAAAAATAGAGCCACGAACTCACAAATAAATCGTGAATTCGTGGCTAAAAAAAGTCTGGCTTTAAAGTCTTACTTTTTAGGTAAAGCTTTAAATCCCATATTGTAAAGTGTAAAAGCCTGGATGTCTACATTCTCCTGAATGCTTGCCGCAACAGATTTTCCTGCGCCGTGTCCTGCTTTAACATCAATTCTAATTAAAACCGGATTGTCTCCCGTTTGTTTTTCCTGTAATTCAGATGCAAATTTAAAACTATGTGCAGGAACTACGCGATCGTCATGATCTCCAGTAGTAACCATTGTTGCTGGATAATGAGTTCCTTGTTTTACGTTGTGAACTGGAGAATATCCTTTTAAGTATTCAAACATCTCTTTGCTGTCTTGAGCAGTTCCGTAATCAAAAGCCCATCCTGCACCTGCTGTAAAAGCATTATAACGAAGCATATCCATAACTCCAACTGCTGGCAATGCCACTTTCATTAAATCTGGACGCTGAGTCATCGTTGCACCAACTAATAAACCTCCGTTAGATCCTCCGCGAATAGCTAAATAATCAGATGAGGTATATTTCTGAGCAATTAAATACTCTGCTGCAGCAATAAAATCATCAAATACATTTTGCTTTTGAAGTTTAGTTCCAGCATCATGCCATTTTTTTCCGTATTCACCGCCGCCTCTTAAGTTAGCTACAGCATAAACGCCTCCATTTTCCATCCAAACCGCATTGGCAATACTAAAACTTGGCGTTAAACTAATATTGAATCCGCCGTAACCATAAAGAATAGTTGGGTTTTTACCGTCTAATTTTGTTCCTTTTTTATATGTAATAATCATCGGAACTTTTGTACCGTCTTTTGAAGTATAGAAAACTTGTTTAGACTCATAATCTTCGCTTTTGAAATCTACTTTTGGTTTTTGATACACCTCAGATTTACCAGATTTTGGTTCAAAGGAATATATACTTCCTGGAGTTGTATAATTAGCAAAGCTGTAGTATAAAATTTTGTCAGCTTTTTTACCACTAAATCCGCCTGCAGTTCCAACAGCAGGAAGTTTAATTTCGCGAACCAGTTTTCCGTTATAATCATATTGTTGCACAAATGAAACGGCATCTTTGGTGTAATTGGCAAAGAAATAGCCAGCGCCAGTTGAAGGTGATAAAATATCTTTGGTTTCTTTAATAAAATCTTTCCAGTTTTCTGGCTTCGGATTTGCTGCATCAACCGTTACAATACGTTTATTAGGAGCATTAAAATCGGTTTCAATAAACAATTTGCTTCCTTGGTTGTCAATGACGCCATTGTCACTATCAAAGTTATCAACGATTGTAACAATTGGACTATTTGCTTTAGTAAGATCTTTAATGTATAATTCATTACCATAAGTAGAATTAGCAGCTGTAATGACCAAGTAACGATTATCTTCAGTAACATATCCGCCTACATATCTTCTTTTTTTGTCGGCTCCAAAAATTACTTTATCGTCTTTTTGAGAAGTTCCTATCTTATGGAAATATAATTTGTGCTGATCTGTTTTGGCAGATAATTCACTTCCTTTTGGTTTGTCATAACTAGAATAGTAAAAACCTTCATTTCCGTGCCAAGAGATACCGCTGAATTTTATATCAACCAAAGTATCTTCTAAAACTTTCTTAGAAAGCGCATCTATGATGATCACTTTTCTCCAGTCGCTTCCACCTTCAGAAATGGCATAAGCTGCTTTGCTTCCGTCTTCAGAAAAATCAAGCCCGCCAAGAGAAGTTGTTCCGTCTTTAGAGAAAGTATTCGGATCTAAGAAAATTTCTTCTTTTCCATTTTCATCTTTTCTATAAACTACAGATTGATTTTGAAGACCGTTGTTTTTAGAATAATAAGTAAATTTTCCTTCTTTGAATGGAGCGCCTATTTTTTCGTAGTTCCAAAGTGTTTCCATTCGTTTTTTAAGTTCGTCACGAAACGGAATTTTATCTAAATAAGCATAAGTAACTTCATTTTCGGCTTTTACCCAAGCACCAGTTTCGGCAGATTTATCATCTTCTAACCAACGGTACGGATCGCTTACTTTGGTGTCAAAGTAAACATCAACAGTTTCCCCTTTTTTAGTCTGCGGATATTGCATTTTGCCTTGTCCAAACGAAATTCCTGCGGTTGTAATTGCCATTAATAAAAATGTTTTTTTCATAGTTAGTTTTTATCTGTTGTAACAAAAATAGTGCTTTTTGTGAGATATGTTTAACGCAAAGTACGCAATGTTTTTAATCTCGCAAAGACGCGAAGTCGCAAAGAATTTTTAAAACTTTGCGTCTCTGCGTCTTTGCGAGATTCTTTTTAAAAGTTACTTAATAAATAAAACTTAGCGTACTTTGCGGTTAAACTAATTATAAATTGAAATTAACTCCCAAAACGATATTTCTTCCAATATTCGGAATACCATCTGTTTTTAATCTAGAAAGGTGTGCAATATATTTTTTATCAAATAAATTGTTTCCGTTTAAGTTAATATCGAAAGCCGTTTTTCCTAGTTTCACGGTTCCTCCAAAACCTAAATTTACCAGTGTATAACCTTTAGAAGCTGTTTCGAAACCGCTTACATTATTTTGGTTGAAAGTTGAAGAAACATTTAGCGAAGCAAAACCTTCACTTAACCAGTTTTTGATATTAAATTCAGTTCTCAATGTATTATTCCAATTGTTTGCAGGAATCAAAGGCAGATAATCGTTGTTTTCTTTTTTACCCGTAACCGTTTCAAAACTAGTTTCAAAGTGTAACCAATCTAATGGATGCGGGTGAAAATGCAAACCAACTTCACCTCCATACAATTGTGCATTATCTTGAACATAAGCAAAAACATCGTTATCATCTAAAACTTCTCCCGTTGGCGAAGTATAGATATAATTGTTTACGTGGTTATAGAAACCGTTTACGAAAAATTCAAAGTGTGAGTTTTTGTATTCTAAATTTAAATCGGTTTGAACGTTTTGTTCTGTTTTTAGATTTGCATTTCCAATTTCGTAACGATTTGTTCCTTCGTGAACTCCGTTTGAAGTTAATTCGGCTAAGTTTGGAGCTCTAAATCCTGTCGCTACATTTAAACGAAGCGTTAACGGTTCTTCCAGTTTTGTTTTATACCCCAAAGAAGCATTAAAACTATCAAAAGATCGGTCTAAAGCTTGAAAATAGCCTTCTTCGCCTTCAATTCCGTGAGCGATTGAAGTAATATTACGGTTGTCAAAACGCAATCCGGCTTGAATAACGCTGTTGTCCCATTCGTAATTGGCAGTTCCAAAAACACCAAAATCGTTGGTTGTTGCATCTGGAATTAAATATTCTTCTCCAGAATTTTTGTTGGTTTGATGCATTCCTTGAACGCCTAAAATCGTTTCGATTTTTCCGAATTTAGGGAAATGGTATTTTGCATTGTAATTGAAAGTATTCAGTTTCATGTGTAAAGAAGCTTCATTGCTATCTTCAAATTCGCTTCTGTCATTAGCGATGTAGCCTAAATCAACATCCAATTTTGAGTTTTCAAAAAAGATAACATTGTTTAAACTCAATAAATGATTGAAAATTCCTTGTCTCGGAAACTGAGTGTCTTTGCTTGAAGATTGTTCTGCAATTCCATCTTCTGGAATTCCAATATCCAATTTGTTGTAGTTGTATCTTAAAACACTAGAAAAGGTTGAATTACTGTAGCCAATTCCAGTTTTAAAATCAGTTTCGTTATAACGAGAATTGGTTACGCGGTCTCCGCCAGCTATTTTGTAATCAGAATGCGTGTTGTAACTTCCACGAGCTAAGAATTTCCAATTGTCTGTAGAAGTTTTTAATCCGATAGAAGAGTTGCTTCCCTGAGTATTGGTGAAATATTTTTGACTGAAATTAGCTTTAAAATCGCCAGCATCAGCAAATTTTTCAGGATTGAAATATAAAACACCTCCCAAAGCATCAGAACCATATAATAAAGAAGCTGGACCTTTGATAACTTCAACACTTTCAATTCCAGCATCATTTAAACCTAAACCATGTTCGTCTCCAAATTGCTGATTTTCGATACGAACACCTTGAGAATAAACCAAAACACGGTTTCCACTTAGCCCGCGAATGACAGGTTTTCCGATAGAAGTTCCCGTTGAAATCTGAGAAACTCCCGGAATTGTTGCCAAACCTTCTATCAAAGTTGAAGTTCCTTTTTGTTGTAATGTTTTAATGCTTTCGTGCTCAATTTTCATTACGTTTTGCGATTGCAATTTGTTGAAAGGTGTTGAAACTACGACTTCGTCCATTTCTAAAATAGATTCTTCAAGAGTAATGTCTAGAGTATTTTGCTTAAGCAATTTTGCAATTGTTTTGTTTTGATTGGCATATCCAACATAAGTAAAAGCAATGCGAAGGCTTCCGTTTGGAAGATTATTCAATTCGTATTTTCCGTTTGCGTCTGTCGTTGTTCCTTTATGTAATTCGGGAGCATAAACAGAAACTCCTGGCAATGGCTGGTTTTGATTATCGGTTACAGTTCCCGAAACCGAATTTTGAGCAGTAAGTACGCTCGAGAACCCTAAAATAAGGGCAATTATAATTTTTTTCATTTGAAAATGATGCTATAGTTAAATGGAATTTTTTCTTCGAATGAAAACCAAAAACGTACAATAAAGCATTCTGACCCTAATTGATAAAAATAGGATTAGGAAACTCAATGTTTTTTGAATTTGAATTGAAAGAAATGATTTTTTTCGAATAATCGAAATTTAAGAAACTATAGCCGCAGGTGGCCCTCGTAAGAAATACGAAGTGTTTGAAATAGAAAAAATCTTCTCTGAAAATGGGAAGAAATAAGGCGTTTCTTTATCAAATGAATGAAATTCAAAAGAGAAATTTTGAGGAAGAATAAAAGATTCAAAAGCAAAATGACAAACAAAACAAACGTCATAATCATGGTGCTGATGCGTGATTTCACCATTAGGATCATTATAATTATGATGGCACTGTTTTTCTGAAAGCTGCTTTACAATATGCTCATAACTGTGTATCGACTGAAACAATATCGAGAACAATATTGTTACAGCAAAAGATAAACTTAATATGAGCTGCTTTTTCTTCATGCTCTGCAAAGGTATAAAAGATAAAAACAAAATTGATTAATTTTTTATCGCTGCGAATTGATTTGTTGAAAATAATGCAGCAATTAATTTTATTTGCAGTCAAAATGAGAATATTTTTACTTCATATCTTTCTGCAGAACGCATTATAATTATATTTGTATGTGAAATAAATGTGATTCAAAAAGCGTTTATTTGTAATTACCTCTTTAAACCCGAACCACGATATGCGAATTATTTTTAGCTGCTTATTTTTACTCACTTTTTTTAACTCTTTTGCACAAGAAGACGTTAAGCCTGAGATAAAACCAGTTATAAAGATTGATTCTTTGTATCGAGAAGATCAGTTTTATTTTTCGGTTACCTATAATATGTTTACCGATATTCCAATCGATTTTAAACAGAATAAGTTTTCTCTAGGACTTTCAGGCGGTTTTTTGCGTGATATGCCCATTAATAAATCGAGAACTGTAGCTATCGCTGCGGGTCTAGGTTTAAGCTATCAAAATTATTATCAGAATCTTACTATTTCTGAGGACGGATCAGGAAAAACAATATATGGAGTAAACGATTATGGGCAATTTGTTTCCAACCGTTACAGACAATATTCGGTAGATCTTCCAATCGAATTCAGATGGCGTAATTCAACTTACGAAAGCACTAAATTTTGGCGTATTTATGGCGGAGTAAAATTGAGTTATGTTTTTTCGAATGCTTCGACTCTTGATGATGGTGAGAAAACATACAAAATCAAGAATAATGCTGATATTAATAAATTTCAATACGGCCCATATCTTGCCGCCGGATATAATACTTGGAATGTATATATATATTATGGTTTAAGTCCTTTGTTTAAGTCTGCAACAACTTTGGATGGCGAAAAGATCAATATGAAAACCCTAAATGCGGGATTAATTTTTTATATTTTATAACCACAGATATAAAAATAAAAGCTGAGGCATTATTCCGATAAACAATCCTATTAATATTTCTCTAGAAGTATGCGCATTCATTTCTAAACGCGATGAAGCCACAATTCCCGACAATAAAATAAGTAAAGCAGGCCAATACGGGTTATGAAGCTGAAGATGAATGTTTAATCCGATGACAAAAATCGTTAAACCTGAAACGGCGACCATGTGCAGACTTGCTTTTGTCTTGAAAAGTACACATACCAAAGCTAAAATGGTACTGAATAATGCAGCAAGAAAAAAGAAGTGAAGCTCTGGATAGCGGTTTATTACAATACTTCTTTTGACCAATAAAATGTATAAAAAACATTGCAAGATGAGCGGAATGGTTCGTTCTGATGCCTGGCTCAGCATTATTGATTTTACATGTCCTGTTGATTTTAGCAATAAATAAAACAAGACTGGAACAATCACATTGATTACCAAAATCTGAATTAAAACAAAATATTTTTCTTGTGTACTGAAGACATCATCTTTGTAAAATAAATAAAACAAAGTGGCATATAGCGATATAAAAATCGGATGTAATATATAAGAGAATATTGGAAGTACTTTTTTCAAAACATGGAAATTTGTGGTGTAAAAACAAATATACTCAATAAATGTTTTCTGCCACGTAATACACGAATTCACACGAATTATTTTTTAGCCACAGATTTTAGGATTAAATAGATTATAATAAGTGATAATCTTTTTAATCTGTGGCAAAAAAAATCACGCAGATTTAGCAGATTTTTTTAAAAATTAATTCGTGTAAATTCGTGCAATTCGTGGCAAACCTTCTTTTTCTGCATTTTCATATTAAATAGAATAATTAGTGAAAATTTGGGACATTCGTGGCAAACCTTTTTTTAAATTTGAAAAAAAGAAATTTCTAAATGAGCCTAAATTTAAAAAGCTTGGTTTCAGTATTAAATGCCAAATGCATTGGCTCAAATACTGATGTTTTAATCGATCATATCTCCATTGACAGCCGTTCTCTTCAAAACGGATCACAAACATTATTTTTTGCTCTGGCGGGTGTTAACAATGATGCTCATTTATTTATTCCAGATCTAATAGAAAACGGAGTTCAGAATTTTGTTGTCCAATATATTCCAGAAGGCTGTACCGATAAAGCTAATTTTTTGGTAGTCAAAAATACACTTCAGGCACTTCAGGAGTTTGCAGCATATTATAGAAATCTTTTTCATTTTCCAGTTATCGGACTAACAGGAAGCAATGGCAAAACGATTGTAAAAGAATGGCTTAATTTTTTATTGAGCCCCGATTATAATATTATTAGAAGTCCTAAAAGCTATAACTCTCAAGTCGGAGTTCCGCTTTCGGTAATTGGAATTAATGAAAAGCATAATTTAGGAATTTTCGAAGCTGGAATTTCGACAGTTAACGAAATGATTCATCTCGAGAATATAATTAAACCTACAATCGGTGTACTCACCAATATTGGAAGTGCTCACGATGAAGGATTTTTAAACTTAGTGCAGAAGATTGACGAAAAATTACTTTTGTTTAAAGATTGTCCAGTTATAATCTATCAAAAAACAGAAGTTGTAGAATCATGTCTGACTCAGTTTGCTGCTGAATATATGATTCATCCGCGAAAACTTTTTTCATGGAGTTTTACCGATAAGCATGCAGATGTTTTTATTGAAAAAAGAGAATATAAAAACGATCATACTTTTATTCAATATCAATACAAAAAAGAAACGTTCAATTTAGAAATTCCATTTAACGATTCGGCTTCTTTAGAAAATGCTATTTCTTGCTTGTTGGTTTTATTGCATTTTGAATACGATCAGGAAACAATTCAAAGCCGTATTCAAATGCTTTATCCTGTTCGAATGCGTTTAGAAGTGAAAAACGGAACCAATAATTGTAGTATTATTGATGACAGTTACAGTTCCGATTTTCAATCACTTAAAATTGCGTTGGATTTCTTAGAAAGCCAAAAGAAAAAAGGAGCCTCAAAAACCGTTATTTTATCAGATATTTTTCAAAGCGGCTTCACAAATGAAGAATTATATTCTAAAGTTGCCCAGCTAATTTCAGACAATAAAATAAATCGTGTAATTGGCATTGGCCCAACAATTTCTTCTTTTGCATCGAAATTTCCAAATAGCACAATGTTTCAAAATACAGATGATTTTATTGCTGTAATAGACAATCTGAATTTCAATAACGAAATCATTTTAATAAAAGGAGCAAGATCTTTTCAGTTTGAAGAAATTGTTTCGCTTCTTGAAGAAAAAACGCATGAAACAATTCTCGAAATTAATCTCGATGCTATAAGCCATAATTTTAATTACTATAAGTCAAAATTGGCGCCAAATGTCAAAATGATGGTTATGGTAAAGGCGTTTGGTTACGGAAATGGAGGTCTAGAAATTGCAAAACTGTTAGAACATCATAAAGTAGATTATTTGGGAGTGGCTTTCGCCGATGAAGGAATATCGCTGAAAAATGGCGGAATAAAAGTTCCAATTATGGTTCTGAATCCAGAATCGACAAGTTTTCCATCTATGATTCAGTATCAATTAGAACCTGAAATTTATAGTTTAAAAGGGCTGAATGCTTTTTTGAAAATTGCTCGCGAAAAGAACTTAAAAGATTATCCAATTCATATTAAAATGGATACAGGAATGCATCGTTTAGGTTTTGAAAACAATACAATCGATGAACTGATTACGACTTTAAAAGGCAATTCAACTGTGCGTGTTCAGAGCATTTTGTCGCATTTGGCAACAAGCGATGATCCGAAACATTTTGATTTTGTGCGACAGCAGATTGCATTGTTTGAAAAACTGTCTTCTAAGTTAATGTCAGAATTAAATATCAACCCGATAAGGCATACTTTGAATACTTCTGGAATTAGTAATTTTCCCGATGCTCAATATAGTATGGTGCGATTAGGAATTGGTTTGTATGGCGTTTCAAATGATCCGGCTGAGCAAAAATATTTAGAAAATGTCGGAACTCTGAAATCGATAATTTCTCAAATAAGAACCATTCCGTCAGGCGACAGCGTAGGTTACGGACGCCGTTTTATGGCCGATAGAGAAACCAAAATTGCCACAATTCCGATTGGTTATGCAGACGGAATTTCAAGATTATGGGGAAATGAAATCGGGTATGTGACGATTAAAAACCAGAAAGCAAAAATCGTTGGCAGTGTCTGCATGGACATGTTGATGGTCAATGTAAGCCATATAGATTGCAAAGAAGGAGATTCGGTAATTATTTTCGGCGAAAGCCCAACTGTGATAGAGATGGCTGTAGCCTTAAAAACAATTCCATATGAGATAATGACGAGTATTTCGCAGCGTGTTAAGAGGGTATTTTTTAGATAATATTAAGAATTTCCAATAAAATTGCGTATTTTCGACATTACTTAATTATAAATATAAACAGATACGATATGGGATTTTTTTCAGAATTTAAGGAATTTGCAATGAAAGGCAATGTGGTTGACCTGGCTGTCGGGGTGATCATTGGAGCTGCTTTTGGTAAAATTGTTAGCTCATTTATTGAAGATGTAATCACGCCATTGCTGTTGAAACCAGCTTTAGATGCTGCACATTTATCGACTATTGAACAATTAACTGCTTTTGGAGGTGTAAAATACGGAGTATTTATATCGGCAGTAATTAACTTTATAATTGTGGCTTTTGTTTTATTCTTGATAATTAAAGGAATGAACCATGCAAAAAAGAAGGATGTTGCACCACCGCCTCCAGCTGGACCAACTCAAGAAGAATTATTGATACAGATTAGAGATTTATTGAAAAATAAATAAAAATATAATACCGCTACACTAAGTCTAACTTAACCGCCTTCTAAAGAGGCGGTTTTTTTTACAAAATGTTTATTTTGTAACAATTTGTTATTTTTTGTGAATCACCTTGTGGAGACTTTTATTATACTTACTTTTGCGTTACAAATTAGATTAATTGATTATTTAAAAATATAAAAATGAGAATTGCAGTTGTAGGCGCTACTGGAATGGTAGGCGAAGTAATGCTTAAAGTATTAGCAGAGAGAAATTTTCCTGTTACAGAATTAATTCCTGTTGCATCAGAAAGATCAGTTGGAAAAGAAATCGAATACAAAGGAACCAAATATAAAGTAGTAGGATTACAGACAGCTGTTGATATGAAAGCTGATATCGCTGTTTTCTCTGCTGGAGGAGATACTTCATTAGAATGGGCTCCAAAATTTGCTGCTGCCGGAACAACTGTTATCGATAACTCTTCTGCATGGAGAATGGATCCGACTAAAAAATTGGTAGTTCCAGAAATCAATGCTGATGTTTTAACTAAAGAAGATAAAATTATTGCAAATCCAAACTGTTCTACTATTCAAATGGTAATGACTTTGGCTCCTTTGCACAAAAAATACAACATTAAAAGAATTATCGTTTCTACTTATCAATCTATTACAGGAACAGGTGTAAAAGCAGTTAAACAATTAGAAAACGAGTACGCTGGAGTTCAAGGTGATATGGCTTATAAATATCCAATTCACAGAAATGCGATTCCACACTGCGATAGTTTTGAAGAAAACGGATACACTAAAGAAGAAATGAAATTAGTTCGTGAAACTCAAAAAATCTTAGGAGATAACACTATCAGAGTTACCGCTACTGCAGTTCGTGTACCAGTTGTAGGCGGACACAGTGAAGCAGTAAACGTTGAGTTTACTAATGATTTTGAGGTAAATGAAGTTCGTGAAATCCTTCATAATACAGATGGAGTGACAGTACAAGATAATTTAGATACCTTTACATACCCAATGCCATTATACGCAGAAGGTAAAAATGATGTTTTTGTTGGAAGAATCCGTCGTGACGAAAGCCAGCCAAATACATTAAACATGTGGATTGTTGCTGATAACTTAAGAAAAGGTGCTGCAACAAACACCATCCAAATTGCTGAATATTTAATTAAAGCAGGTTTGGTATAATCTTCGTAGATTAATTAAAATTGTTATAAAGAAAAAACCGTAATTGCAGTAATGTAATTACGGTTTTTTGTTTTAAGTGGCTTATTTTGATAGTCTAATGGCTTTATAAGTAATTTTAAAAATATTATAAAAGTATCTTTGTAAGAGAAATTTTAAAAAAAAAGAAGTATGGCAAAGTATGATGATTCGTCATGGCATTACGGGGGAGATTATCCGGATGATTTACCAGATGTAAATGCTTCCACTCATATTGGAATGTTTTTAACCTGGTGTATTGATAAAGATCTTTTATCAGAAGAGCAATTGGAAGATTCTGAAGAGGGAATTAATGCCATAAAAAATAGAGAATTGACTGGTGCTGAATTTTTAATAGATTATTGTGACGAAAAATTTTCAAATTATGATCTTAATGATTTAGGGAATGAATTTGCAGAAGCGTATTATTATGATGATGAATCAGATTTTGCGAAAGAATTTGGAGCTTACTGTGACGATTATGGAGAACACTTTGATAAAGAAGCAGAAAAAAAAGGCTTTGAATATGAGTCATTTTATCATGTTGAAAATACATGGGAGAATTACAATTCTTTAAAACCAATTATTGATAGACGTTTCAATGAATGGAGTGAATTTAAAAAGAATAAATAAAATTGGTATAAAGAAAAAACCGTAATTGCAGTAATGTAATTACGGTTTTTTTGTGAGAAATAGTTTCAATAAATAGTAACTTAGCAATTAAAATTTAAACGTTATGAATTTCGATAAATACAAGATCATTCCCAATTATAATACCAATAAAACGGACTTATTTACAGCTGATGAAGAAGATATATTGGCTTGCGAAAAAACATTAAACATAACTTTTGATGAAGATTATAAAGAATATGTCCAAACATACGGAAGCGGGATTTTAGGAGGAACTTATGTAAGGATTTATCTTCCTGAAACCATAATTCTTACTCTAGAAGAATGGAAAAACCGTATTACCGAATATTGGTTTTGGGATGAAGGAAAAGAGGTTTTAACGAAAGAGGAAGTGTTGAACTCCATCAGAATTGGAGATACTTTTGATGGTGATGAAATCATTCTCTTAAACAATCAATATTATATTTTGCCACGATATAGCGAAATGATTTATAAAGCAGGAAATACGCTGGAAGAAACTATTTCTTGGCTGTGTTCAGCAGGGGTTTTGACAGAAGTTTTTTCTGAAAGAGAATTTGAACCTTTTGATCCGTCAGAATTTTTAAAAAGTAGTTAAGATGAGAGATGAAAATCTTGCCTATATCGTAGATAATTATCTGGAATTTGAAGAAGTCAAAAGACTTACAAGATTATCTGATGATGAATTAAATGGGCTTATTGAAGAAAAGTTAATTCCGTCACCTTCTTATGTAATTAATTCAGAAATAACGATTAGTTCTCCTTTAAATGATCAGCATACAGTAACAATGTCCAAAAGATATTTTGCTAAAAATATTATAGATCTGATTAAAAAGAATAGGACAGAATCTTATAAAGAATTGAAAAAGGAATTTAAAGAGAACTTGCTTTTACATTTAAACAGACATCAGAATAAAGCATTTGCTTATGGAAATGTTTTTGATGAAAAAGGAGAAATAAATCCTGAAAAAGCAGAAAATGCTTTAGAAGAAGAATGGAATTATTACTGTAAAGGCGTTTACGGAATCTGTACTTTGAATAATGACGAAAATGCTATTATTGAAAAAGAAATCACTATAAAACGAATTTTAGATTTTATCGCTAATAAGTCGTCATTGCAGACAGTAGAAGAAGAAAATTACCTGAAAGAATTGAATGACGAACTGAATAAATCGACTAGTTTATTTGCGCCATATCAACGGGAATCGAGCAGTAGAGGGAAATATTTGGATAAGTTATTAAAAGAGTTTTCTTTGGATGATTTTATAAAAAAGTATTAAAAAAAAGCGAGAATCAATAAATTCTCGCTTTTTTTATTTTTAGTATTCAGGAGCTAATTCTAACTCTAAACCTTCTAAGTCTTCAGTAATTGGAATCTGACAGCCTAAACGGCTATTAGATTTAACATAAAATGCTTCCGAAAGCATAGCTTCTTCATCGTCACCCATTTCTGGTAATGCAACATCATTTAGAACATAACATTGGCAAGAAGCGCACATGGCCATTCCGCCACAGGTTCCTTCAACAGGAAGTTCGTATGCTTTGCATAACTCCATTATATTCATTGCCATATCAGTCGGAGCCTGTAATTCGTGTATAACTCCTTCTCGATCTTTAATCTTTATTAATACATCCATTTTAATTATTGGAATTTTGTGTAGAATTTGAAAAACGTGTTCAAATTCTCTATTAATTTTTAACTTTTCTCTTTTAAGCTAAAAGCATATTCTTTTCTACTATTGTCTTTAATGCGCATTTTTACGCCAATAATATTACCTCCTTTTTCTAGTATTGTTACTAGAGAGATAACAGAGTAATAATCTTTGTCAGACTGGAATATTAAGGTCCCTTCATAAGTAGAGTTTAAAATTCCTTGTTTGTCTGTTTGTGCACTAAGTTTTCTCGGATGCGAAAAATCGGCTGAGCTATATGTTGCCTTGTTTGAAAATTTTGCTTTTCCGTCACAAAGGTCATATAGGAAATCATAATTTCCAATTCTTAAAGCGCCTTCTTCAGTTTTTCCATTCGTAGAAAAAATGATTTGGCCTGAATACTGGAAATCTGACCATTCTTCTGATTCATTTACCCAAGCTTTATCAGCAAAAAGTGTTTGGCCCTGTTGTGCATTTACAGCGCTTACAAAAAATAATAAAAAAAGAGCGTAAAAGTTTCTCATAGTTTAAGATTTAAGGGTTATGTTGACAAATTTAAGTTAAAAATGTAACAATTCCTTAACGGAAACTCTTAAAACTTTGCATTGTTTTTTATGAATGTGACAAAAAGCATCTTTTTTTCGACGTTATTTTATGATTTTTTCAATCAAATAATAAAACACTTATTATTCTTGTTAAACTTTGAAAGTTTAATTATGAAAAAAAGGAGCGATTTTGTTACATAACATTTACCACAGTTTCTATTTGTGGGGCATATTTTTTTATTGTTGTTTCAACACCCGCTTTCAGTGTCATTTGATTAACACTGCAGCTAATGCAAGCGCCTTCCAAACGAACTTTTACATGTTTGTCATCTTCAATAGAGATTAATGAAATATCTCCACCGTCAGATTTTAAGAATGGTCTTATCTCATCTAAGGCCAATAAAACATTGCTTGTTATTTCTTCTGTTGTCATAATATTAATGTGTCAATTAGAAAATGTTTTTAATTAGAAAATGTGCCAATTTAGATAATTATAAAATTCACTTTGTTGCGTGAAATTATCTCATTATCTAATTTTCAAATTATCTCATTAGTTTCATTATCTCAATTATCTAATTATTTTTTAACTGCAGAACAGCCTGCCATTGTTGTAATTTTGATAGCTTCTGTTGCAGGTAGGCTTTCGTTTCTGTTTACTGTTTCTTGTACAACATTTCTAGTAATTTCTTCGAACACTTTTTCTATTGGAGACGCTGTCTGTAATGCCGCTGGACGGCCGTAATCTCCTGCTTCGCGAATAGATTGTACAATAGGAACTTCTCCTAAAAATGGTACGCCTAGATCTTCAGCAAGGTTTTTAGCACCTTCTTGTCCAAAGATATAGTATTTATTTTCTGGCAATTCTTCGGGTGTAAAATATGCCATGTTTTCTATAATTCCTAAAACAGGAACATTGATATTGTCTTGCATAAACATTGCCACACCTTTTTTAGCATCGGCAAGAGCTACTGCCTGCGGAGTACTTACTACAACAGCTCCAGTAATTGGAAGCGATTGCATGATAGAAAGGTGGATATCTCCAGTTCCAGGAGGTAAATCAAGAAGCATGAAATCTAATTCTCCCCAATCTGCATCAAAAATCATTTGATTTAATGCTTTTGCGGCCATTGGTCCTCTCCAAATCACGGCTTGGCTTGGCGCTGTAAAAAATCCGATTGAAAGCATTTTGATTTCGTAGCTTTCAATAGGTTTCATTTTTGATTTTCCGTCAACTGTTACTGAAATAGGTTTTTCGTTTTCAACGTCAAACATAATTGGCATAGATGGTCCATAAATATCAGCATCCAAAACACCAACTTTAAAGCCCATTTTGGCAAGTGTAACAGCCAAGTTTGCTGTTACTGTAGATTTTCCTACTCCTCCTTTACCAGAAGCAACTGCGATAATATTTTTGATTCCAGGAATCGCACGACCTTTAATTTCAGGTTTCTCTGGAGTTTCTACTTTAATGTTTACTTTTACTTTTGCGTCTGGCGATATTAAATCATGAATTGTTTTTTTTATATCATCTTCAGCTCTTTTTTTGATGTGCATAGCAGGTGTATGCAATACAAGGTCTACAACAGCTTCATCTCCAAATGTAATAACATTGGTTACAGCACCGCTCTCAACCATATTTTTTCCTTCTCCAGCAATAGTGATTGTCTCTAAGGCTTTTAGAATTTCTTTTCTATCTAGTTTCATTGTAATGGGCTATTTTTTTATTCTCAAACCAGTCTTATAAGATTATATTTATTTAAACTGATTTTAGGGTGCAAAGATAACAGATTAAGTTTGGAAATTAAGCGTTTTTGGATTGTAATTATTGATATTGAGATTATTCAAAATTATTCAACATAACTTTTAGTTGAAAACCGAATTTAAGAATCTTCCCTTTTGATACTTTTATAAAATTTTGATCGATTTATTAGGAATGATTTTTTATAAAAATTTTCTTCTAATTAAATTAAAATTCTCACAAAACTTCGCTATATTTGATTGCCCAAATCGATGATTACCAGATATGAAAAAAATATGTGAAAACTAAGGTTTTTGAGTAATTTATTGGGTTTTCGGTATTTTTTTTAAAGTTGTTTCTACCAATTTAAAACTTTAAAAATATGCGAAATTTTACTTCTTCTTTAATTGTTGTTGCAGTCAGTTTTTTTGCATTTTCATTCAATTCATTTTCTAACAATGCTAAAAGCAAGGCTGATTTGACAAATCGAAAGGCTGTTTCTGTGATTACTCTTGACGCGGCTTCTATTAATGCCTTTTTTAAAAAATATCCTAAGCTTAAAAAATATCAGAAAGATGTTGAGGGGATTTATAAAGCCAAAGAATATAAATCTATTTGGTATGATGATAAAAGTATAACCGAATTTGGATCTTTACTGTACCAGAAAGTAAATGTTTTGAAAGATCAGGGAATTGAAGAAAAAATGCCTTACAAAGAACAAATTGATGAGGCTTTTAACGAGAGTTCTTCCAACAAGCCATCACAGCTTGATACTGAATTACTGCTAACCAGTATGTATGTGTTTTATGCCAGTAATGTGTATTCTGGAGTTGACCCTGCGACATTAAAAAAAATAGGATGGTACCTGCCAGCAAAATCTATTTCATATACTCATATTCTAGATTCATTAATGGTCGATTCTGACCGATTGGATAAAGATGATAATCTTTTATTCAGCCAATATTACAAATTGAAAGATGCGCTGAAAAAATATCGTAAAATAGAAACCGATAATCTATGGCAGAAAATTACGATTGACAGTGCTACTTACAAAGATTTAAGACCAGACGATACAGCTATTGCCATAAAACAAATTAGAAATCGCTTATTTGTAGTAGGAGATTTAAAACAAGATTCTGGAAGTGATATTTATGACGAAGAATTAATGGCGGGAGTTTTAAATTATAAAAAAAGATATAACCTGAAAATAAATTATGCCCTAACGAGAGATATTGTCAATCAGATGAATGAGCCGATTAGCAAGAGAATAAGAACCATTATGCTGAATATGGAAAGATGCAGATGGATTCCGACGAAATTGGCAAAAGCAGAAGAGTATGTAATGGTTAACATTCCTTCATTCAGATTGTTTTATGTTAAGGACGGAAAGTATGATCTCGTTTCGGATATTTTTGTTGGAAACAGGCTTAGTGAGACTGTAATTTTCAGCGGAAATATGGATCGAATTGTTTTTAGTCCGTATTGGTATGTGCCAACGAGTATTATTCAGAATGAATTAAAACTTCAGATTGCAAATGATAAAAATTATTTGGCAGATCATAATATGGAATGGAATGGAGGTAAAGTGCGACAAAAACCAGGACCAAAAAACTCTCTCGGATTAGTGAAATTTATGTTCCCGAATCCGAATGATATTTACATGCATGATACACCAGCCAAAAGTTTGTTCGAATTTGAAAAACGTACTTTTAGCCACGGCTGTATCAATGTAAAAGAAGCCAAACAGCTTGCATTGCATATTTTAAAAGATGATCCAGATTGGCCGGCAGACAAAATCGATAGCGCTATGAACGGAGGAAAAGAAACAACTTGTATGCTTAAACGCAAAATTCCGGTTTATATAGGTTATTTTACCTGTTGGGTTCAGGACAATGGAGAAGTCAATTTTTTTCCAGATGTATACGATCGTGACCAAAGTCTGGATAAGCTGATTTATAATGATGCTATTACAATGAAAGATTAAAAATAAAAAGCCCGACTGATTTTACTGAAATCTGTCGGGCTTCTTTAAAAAAAATGGTCTACAAGCTTATTCGTATTTTAGATATTTTAAAACGTCTATTCTAGTAACCTGAAATGCTTTTGTTAAGACAATCACTAAAGTTAAAAGCAAAAGTGAAATCAGGGCAATTACGAACGGAATTGTCGATATTCCAATTCTAAAAGCGAAATCCTCAAGCCATTTCTGTAATAATATATAAGCAGGAACAATTCCGATTGCAAATCCCATAAAACAGAAAACAATATATTGTTTCGATAATTCTTTTAAGAGTATGTCTGTTTCAGCTCCTAAAGTTTTTCGAATGGCGATTTCTTTCAGTCTTCTCTCCATCGAAAATGATGCCAAAGCAAACAATCCGAACACAGCAATTACGATTACAACCAAATTTAGGATAAAAAATAGGTTTTTTTGTTTCACTTGCTCAGCATAAGTCTTTGCAAATCCTTTGTTAACAAATTCGTAATCAAACGGATAATCTGGATTTACGTTTTTCTCCCAATATAATTTCAATTTATCTAGCGTTTCTGTTAAATTATTTGGAGAAACCTTTACAAGCACATTTCCAAAGTTATTCCATTTTAAAGTTTTAAGATTTATAAAAACCATTGGCGGAACTTTATTTTGTAATCCCATTAAATTGAAATCTTTCACAACGCCAACAATTTTAAACTTTAAATTATCGCCACTTCCGATGCTCCATCCTGAGGTAATAACTGTATTAATTGGATCTTTTAGGTTTAACATTTTAACCAATGTTTCATTCATAAGCATACCACTTATGGTATCTGAAGCGTATTGAGGAGATAAATCGCGACCTTTAACGATTTTTATTTTCATCATATCTAGGAAACCAAAATCCATTTCAATGTTTTTTGGCTGTACAAAAATCCCATTGTGCTTAAATCCTGAACTTGAACCTGAGTTGCCTCCAAAGGCTCCTGCAAAGGTAGTAACATCGACAACCCCTGGAATTTTTTTAATTTCTTGTTTTGAAACTAAATAATCATCTGTCCTTTTGAGTCTGTCTACAGTATTGTAAGGAATAGAAATTACCTGATCGCCACTGAAGCCCAAATCTTTCTCCATCATATATTTTACCTGAGAATTGACAATTAGCGCTCCAATGATAAAGAAAGCCGCAATTCCGAATTGAAAAATAAGCATCGAATTCCGAATCCAAATGCCACCTTTGCTACGTGAGAAATTACCTTTTAAAACTTTTAGAGTTTCAAAATTTGAGATATAAATGGCAGGGAAAATACCCGCAAGAACGATAACTAATCCAAATATAAAAATGAGCTGCAGGTAGAATTCACTGCCATTCATAGTCAGTGTTTTGTTTAAAAAATTGTTGTAATATGGCAATGAAAGTTCTACAATTGCTAATGCAAACAAAATAGCTAATGTTACAATTATTGCAGTTTCGAAAATAAACTGAATAATAATCTGGTTTTTTGAAGCGCCTACAATTTTGCGTACTCCAACTTCCTTTGCACGTTTTATAGCCGATGCTGTTGCTAAATTGATATAGTTAACCAATGATAAAACTAAAATCAAGACAGATAGGCCCGCCATGATATAAAGCAATTTTAAATTTCCTACACCTTCAGGATAGTTTTGCCCAGCAGAACTTTTGGTTCCGTAAAGACGAGACGTTTTCAATTGATCTAAAATGACTTTTATTTCGCCATTTTCTTTAACATATTGTTCAACAGTCATACCGCTTTCTTTGGCATCTTTAACAGTTCTATTTACAAAATAAACATTTTGCATTTTCTTTAAAACAGTAGAAACATTTGCATTTTTCTTGGTTTTAATTAATAAACCATAATTAAAATTTCCCCATGCATCTAGGTCGCCTTCTCTTTTCACATCACTAAAAACAAAAGAAGGTTCTATAGATGATGGTTTACTAATGCGGTATACCGATTTTATGGTATAGTTTTTATTGCTATAAGAAATAGATTTTCCGATAGGATCTTCATTTTTAAAGATTAATAATGCCTGTTCTTCAGAAATTGCAACACTATTTTTTTCTTTTAGAATATTGGTTTTGGCACCTTTAATAATTTCAAAAGGGAAAAATTCAAAGAAATTTTCATCACTAGAAAGGATGTCTTTTGTCATCAGTTTTTGATCCTGATATTTAATTATGTCTTCATCGTACCAAGTATGAAAGAAGCACACATTTTCTATCTCTGGAATAGAAGCTTTGCAAGTTTCACCAAACGGAATAGAATTGGAACCCCATGTGTCTCCATTGCTAAGTCTATTAAGAACCATGTAAGTATTCTCTTTTTCAGGATTCCATTGATCATAAGAATGCTCATTGTTCCAATATAAAATGGCAAAGATTACGCCCGCAATCCCGATGCTTAGTCCCAAAACATTTAAAAACGAAAACAGTTTGCTTTGCTTTAAATGATATATAAATATTTTAAACCAGTTAAAAATCATTTTGATGTATATTTTTTATAGTTGATATGGCTGTTTTGGTAAACCTTTCGGTTTTAAATCATAGTAAATATTTTGCACACTAATTCTACCAGAACCACAAGTGCAGTAACAATAATTTTAATCATCACTTTGTTATTTAGCGTCCATAAAAACATCAACATTTCGTTGATTTAACTTTTCAGAAAATATAACTCCGTCTTTCATGTGAATGGTTCTTTGCGAAAAAGAAGCATCATAATCAGAGTGGGTAACCATCAAAATGGTAGCGCCTTTAGCATGCAAATCGGTTAAAAGTTCCATAACTTCATTACCGTTTTTACTGTCTAAGTTTCCTGTTGGCTCATCGGCCAAAATAATTTTCGGATCGTTTACCAAAGCTCTTGCCACGGCAACTCTCTGCTGCTGTCCTCCGGAAAGCTGTTGCGGAAAATGTTTCAAACGATGAGAGATATTTAATTTTTCAGCAATAGCTTCAATTTTCTGTTTTCTTTCAGAAGCTTTTACATTATTGTAAAGCAAAGGCAATTCAATATTATCATAAACAGAAAGCTCATCGATTAGGTTGAAGTTTTGAAAAATAAAACCAATGTTTTCTTTACGTACTTGAGCTCTTCCTTTTTCTTTTAATCCGATCATTTCTTGATCTAGTAATTTGTAGCTTCCGCTATCTGCACTATCCAAAAGTCCGATAATGTTTAATAAAGTTGATTTTCCACAGCCTGAAGGTCCCATGATAGTTAGAAAATCTCCTTTTTTTATTTCTAAACTGATACCGCTCAAAGCAGCAGTTTCTATTTCTTCTGTTCTAAAAACTTTGGTTAAATTCTGAATTGTGATCATAATTTTTAAGGTTTTGAAATGTTATTAAAATCGTTTTTTGATTGATGATTGAAATGATGATTTTGTTTTTGTTTGTTTCTGGTTTCAAGTTTCATGTTCTTTTCGTTGCGTTAACTTGAAACCTGAAACTTGAAACAAAACAAACTATTCTTTATTTAGAGAAAGCTCTTCAATATCTTTATAATCGGTATAAGAAGAAGTAACTACAGATTCGCCTTCTTTTAAACCTTCTAAAACTTCATAATAGGAAGGATTTTCACGGCCTAATTTGATATTTCTTCTTACGGCTTTGTTTCCGTTTACTACAAAAATCCATTTTCCTGCTGCTTCCTGATTAAAAGCGCCTCTCGGAATAACTAAAGTTTTGTTCTTTTCAGATAAAATTAATTTTACGCCAAAGCTAAGTCCGTCTTGAAGTACAATGTTTTCTTTAGATGCAAATGCCAATTCTACAGTAAAACGCCCGCCTTTAACTTCAGGAATTACCTTAGTAACAATAACTTCAAGATTTTTACCTTTAAATTCTACTTGTCCTTTTAATCCTTCTCTAAGTTTTTCTAGATAAAATTCATCAACTTCGGCAGTCAATTTGTATCCTTTATTAGAATCAATTTTTCCGATGCTAGCGCCTGCCTGAAAAGTTTTTCCTAAAACAGGTTCAAAAGAAGTCAATCGTCCTGTTTCTGGCGCTGTAATTAAAAAGTTCTTTTTGTTATTTCTAAGAATATCCAAACTCTTTTCCATGGTCTGGATAGAACGGTTTATTTGAGAAATCTGAACCTGATTGCTTTGTTTCTCTTTTTGAATGCTCTGCTGAATTGTTTTTTTGCGCTCTTCCTGAAAACGAAGGCTTTCTTTGAAAGTGTTCCAGTCGTTTTTAGAAATTACATCTTTCTCATACAGCTTTGCATTCATATCATATAATCTCTTTGCGTCGTTGTAATCATGTTCAATCAAAACTAAATCTTTGTTTAAGTTTAATTCTTGATTTCTAATGTTTAGTTTTCCTGTATTCAAATTGTTGATTTGCTCAATAATCGCAGTTTCTTGAGTCAGGTAATTCAATTCTGTGTTTGGGTTGTATAAACGAGCCAGCGATTGTCCTTTGGTAACCATTGCGCCATTTTCTACAAAAATCTCTTTTACAGAACCTCCCTCAGTAACGTTTACCAGCATCACATTCAAAGGTTCTACTTTTGCTTGAAAAACTACGAAATCTTCAAAAAAGTTTTTTTCTGCTTTTTGAATTACTAGCTCGTCTGCTTTTACATTTAAAGTTCTTTTAGTGTTAAAAGCAAAAACCGTAACAGTAAGCAAAACTAAAAAAACAGCAATTGCTATTGCGAGATATCTAAATTTTTTATTTTTACGAGGAATTACCGTGTCCATTTTTTAATTATTTTACTGATAATCAATAGGTAAATACTGTGCCATAAAATTTATTATTTGTAAAGCACTGATTTTAAAAGGGCTTGAGGAAACACTTCAAAAAAGCAGTGTCCGATAATGAACAGTTGACCGTTCGGAAGCGGACAAAAAAAAGCCACATGAGAAAAAAACTAGCCCAAATATTAGTTGTCGATGATCAGGAAGAAATTCTTTTTTCTGCAAAAATGATTCTTAAAAAACATTTTGAAACCATTTTTACAACCAATAGCCCTAAAAAAATCATTTCAATCTTAAGCGAAAATGACATAAATGTGGTCTTGCTGGATATGAATTATAGAATTGGTTTTGAAGATGGGCGAGAAGGAATTCATTGGCTAAAAGAAATCAAAACGCTTTCGCCGCAAACTATTGTGATTTTAATGACTGCTTTTGGTAAAATAGAAACTGCTGTAGAAGGCATTAAAATTGGTGCTTTTGATTATGTTCTAAAACCTTGGAACAACGAAAAACTATTAGAAGTTATTGATAAGGCTGTTGCCGAAAGCAGAAAAAACAGTAAAAAAACAGCTGAAAAGGTAGAAAAAACCGAAAAGAAATACTTTGTTGGAACTTCAGCCAAAATAAAACAGGCTTATTCTATAGCCGAAAAAGTAGCGAGAACAGATGCTAATGTTTTGATTTTAGGTGAAAATGGAACAGGAAAATATGTTTTTGCTGAATTTATCCATCAGCATTCGGAGAGGAAAAATCAGCCTTTTGTGCACGTAGATTTGGGTTCGTTAAGTGATAATCTATTCGAAAGCGAACTTTTTGGTTATGCCAAAGGAGCTTTTACCGATGCTAAAGTTGATACTCCAGGACGTTTCGAGAATGCCTCAAACGGAACTATTTTTTTGGATGAAATCGGAAATATTCCACTTCATCTTCAAGCGAAACTGCTTCATGTTTTGCAAACCAAAACCGTAACGCGTTTGGGAGAAAGTAAACCAAGACCGCTGAATGTGCGCGTTATTGCAGCAACAAATAGCGATATTAAAACAGAAGTAAAGAATAAAACTTTTAGAGAAGATTTACTTTATCGAATTAATACAATGGAAATCAATCTTCCGTCTTTGCGTGAAAGAAAAGATGATATTGTACCGATGGCAAACTTTATTCTGGAACAGATTGCCGAAAAATACAATCAGGGAAATTGGCATTTTGAGGATAACGCAGCGCCATATCTGGAAAAATACCCGTGGAAAGGTAACGTCCGTGAAATGGAAAACAAAATCGAACGCGCTTTGATTTTGGCAGAAAACAATACGATTTCGGTAATGGATCTGGATATTTTGGACTTTGAAGAAATTCAAGAAAACGATGAAAATCCGTTATCAGAAATGGAAAAAGGAGCGATTGAAAAAGCACTTTTTAAGCACAACGGAAACATCAGTAAAACAGCTGAAGAATTGGGTTTGTCTCGTGCCGCTTTGTATAGAAGAATAGAAAAATACGATTTGAAGAATTAGAACGAATAATTATTTTGCCACAGATTAAAAGGATTTTCACAGATTTAAAATAAAAAATCTTTTTTAATCCTTTTAATCTGTGGCAAAAAAAAATAATAAATGAAGAACTGGAAATTTTATAACGCCTTGTTCGTGAGAGTCGTGTTTGTTATGGCGCTCTTTCTTTGCAGTGCATTATTGTTGTATAAAGGATTTCGATTCAATGCGTTGTTAGTTGGAATTTTTGTTTTGATTTTTCTGTTCGAAATGTACTTTTTTGTCAAAAACCAATTGCTGTTTTATGACAAAACCATAAACTCTATTCTGCATGACGATTTTTCAGCTCACTTTCCCGAAGAACATAAAAAAGACAACTTCAATAGCCTTTATCTTTTGTATGATACTTTAAAGCTTCAGAAGCAAGAGCAGATTTCTAAAGAATTAATCTACCGTTCGATTTTGAACAGTATTGATACTGCAGCATTAATATTAGAAAAAGAAAATGACGATTGGACTATTTTTATAATGAATGACTGCTTTTCGAATCTCTTCAAAGTGCCAAAAGTAAGCCATTGGAAATATCTTAAAAATTATCTTCCGGCGCTTTGCAGCGAAATTGAAAATGTTGGTTTTAGTGAACTCAAAACAGCCATTTCCATAAAAATTGAAGATCATGATCTGCAGACTTTTATGCTTCAGACTTCGCACACACAAACATATAATAAGGAGTATTTTATTATTTTATTAGACAGTATTCAGCGTGTTATTGAGAAGAAAGAAAAAGAGGCTTGGATAAATCTGATGAAGATTATTTCGCATGAATTAATGAATTCCTTAACGCCCATTCGTGCACTTTCGCAGAACCTGCTTCATATTGTAGATCAGGAAGAATTAGAAGAAGATGATTTTGAAGACATCAAAAGCAGCATTTCGACCATTATCAATAGGAGTGATCATTTGCAGTTTTTCGTGGAGAATTATCGTAAACTGGCAATGCTACCAACGCCAAATAAGCAAATGACGCCAATTAATGCTTTATTTGAAGATTGTTTACGAATTATGAGTCCGATTTTGAAGGAAGAAAAAATTGAGTTGATAAATGAAATACACAGCTCACGTTCGATTTTGATTGATAAAAATCAAATGGAACAAGTAATTATCAATTTGATTACCAATAGTATTCATGCTTTAAAAGAGAAAACAGAAAAGAAAATGATAATCTCGAGCTATACCGAAAACAATCGCTTTTTTATTGTGATTGCAGATAACGGAAAAGGGGTTGATGCTGAGATTAGAGATAAAGTTTTCTTGCCATTTTTCACTACCAGAAAAGATGGAGCAGGAATTGGATTAACACTTTCTAAAAATATTATAGAAGCTCACGGAGGTTATCTAAGCTATCAAACCGACGAAGATAAAACAAGTTTTGTGATTTGCTTGATCTGAAAATAATGATGTGAAACTACCTTTGTCACCCTGAGCGAAGTCGAAGGGCTTATTACATGATTGGGCTTCGACTCCGCTCAGCCTGACAGATGAGTTATGACTGTTTTTTAAATCTCAACTTCAGGTTTCCAGAAATGTTTTTCAAAATCTACAATCTGATTGTTTACGACTTTGATTCCTTCGTTTTCTAAAAGCTGTTGCATTAAATTGGTTCCGTCAAAATGATGTTTTCCTGTCAGAAGTCCTTTTTGGTTTACGACTCTATGCGCAGGAACATCGTCCATATTATGACAAGCATTCATTGCCCAGCCTACCATTCGTGCAGAACGAGCCGTTCCTAATGCTTTCGCGATAGCGCCATAAGAAGTAACTTTTCCAAACGGAATTTGTCTGGCGATTACATACACTCTTTCGAAAAAATTCTCTTCTGCCATGATTTTGTTTTTTTTTGCCACAGATTAAAGGGATTAAATAGATTATTTGCAAAAAATCTTAAAAATCTGCGTGAAAAATGTTTAGCCACAAAGTAAAAAAATCTTTTTAATCTGTGAAATCTGTGGCTATAAAATTATCCGAAGTAATAATTCAGAATATTAAAAAGTGTTGCAAGAGCAACCAATCCTGTAATAGATCCGATAATGGTATTCATATTTCGCATGAAGTAATCGGTTTTCTTTTCTATTTTTCCGAAGAAAGCAATGTAACTATATAAAATTGCAAAAGCCCCAAGAACTGAGCCTAATACAAAGGTTAAAATAATAGTATTTTCAAATACAAAAAGATGATACGAAGCAAGCGTTACACTTATTACAACATAATAAGGAATCGGAAAAAAGTTTAATCCAGAAAGCAGCATTCCGAGAAAGAAACTGCTTTTTTTGCTGGTTTTCTTTAGTTTCGTTTTTTTCTTTGCTATCGGATCTTTTGCAAAAAAGAAAAAATAAACAGTTAAGATAGAAAAAATGATAAAACCAGCTTCACGCAATAATATGACAACATCTGGACGATTGTCTATCACACGAGCAAATAATACCGCAATGTAGGCCTGAAAAAAAATAATTAAAACCGCGCCAATTACAAATGACAGCGCATTCTTTTTCCCTTCTTTCATTTTGATTTTGGCAGCCGTCATATTGAGCAATCCAGGCGGAATAGTCCCAATGGCAGCGGCAATAAAACCTGAAATTAAAGGAGTAAGGTAGGTCATTTAGTTATTAAATCGGTTAGATAAAGGTTTCAAAATTAAAGTTAGTCTTTAATTTTGAAACGAATATACGTAATTGCCTTATTAATTTCTAAATATTGTTTTTCGTAGAAAGTCTGAATAGAAGTTACAACCTCTGGACTTCCTTCGTTTTTGTAAACATTATGATTGGCATACAAAACTTCGTGACCTTCACCGTGAAGCAATCCTAAAGTATAACCGTGCATGAATTCACTGTCGGTTTTAAGGTTTACAACACCGTCTTTTTTCAAGATTTTTTTGTACAATTTCAAGAACTCAGAATTCGTCATTCTGTGTTTTGTTCTCTTGTATTTGATCTGCGGATCTGGGAAAGTAATCCAGATTTCGTCAACTTCGCCTTCTGCAAAAATATGATTGATCAATTCAATTTGTGTACGAACGAAAGCCACATTATGAAGTCCGTTTTCTACAGCAGTTTTAGCACCGCGCCAGAAACGAGCGCCTTTAATGTCAATTCCGATAAAATTTTTGTTTGGGTATTTTTCTGCTAATCCAACAGAATATTCTCCCTTTCCGCATCCTAATTCTAAAACTAATGGATTATCATTTTTAAAGAAATCAGAATTCCATTTTCCTTTTAAAGGCATTAAATCGCCTACAACTTCTTCTCTGGTTGGTTGAAAAACGTTTTGAAATGTTTCGTTTTCTCTGAATCTTTTTAGTTTATTTTTACTTCCCACTTTTACAAAAATTTTCCGCAAAATTAAGGAATATAAACGAATGAAATGGCGTAAGTGGGTTTAAATGTTTTTTTGCCACAGATTTTACAGATTGAAAGGATTTTTCTAATCTGTTTAATCCTTGAAATCTGTGGCATATCTTTTTAACCGTAATGTGGCTCAGTAATGGGTTGCGCTTTTGGGTCAAGAGATTCATCGTGTTGCGACAAATCCAATCCGATATGTTCTGATTCTTCTGAAACTCTTAACGGAATAATGAAATTGGTTACTTTAAACAAGAAATAAGCTCCGAAGAAAGTAAAGATTGAAACTAGAACCAACGCCATCATGTGATGTCCAAAAACATTCCATCCGCCATGAAGTAAGCTTGCATCTTCGCCGTGAGCGAAAATAGCAGTTAGAATCATTCCCATAATTCCGCCGACACCGTGACAAGCAAAAACGTCAAGGGTATCGTCGAATTTTTTAGAATATTTACAATTTACAGCCGTGTTAGAAACCAACGCTGTAATGAAACCGAAGAACATACTTTCTGGAACCGAAACAAATCCTGCAGCTGGCGTAATGGCAACAAGACCAACAACAGCACCAATGCAAGCGCCAAGAGCAGAAACTTTTCTTCCGTTCATTCGATCAAAGAAAATCCAAGTTAACATCGCTGCGGCAGATGAAGTTGTCGTTGTAGCAAAAGCCATAGCAGCAGTTCCGTTGGCAGCAAGAGCAGATCCAGCGTTGAATCCGAACCAGCCAAACCAAAGCATTCCTGTTCCTAATAATACAAACGGAATATTAGTTGGAATATGTTGGCTGTTTTTTCTTTTTCCTAAAACAATAACTCCAGCCAAAGCTGCAAAACCAGAACTCATGTGAACCACAGTTCCTCCTGCAAAATCTTTAACGCCAAAATAGCTTCCTAAAACGCCTGTTGGATACCAAACGGCATGACATAAAGGAGCATAAATGAATATCGTGAATAAACTAATGAAAACTAGATAAGAGATGAAACGAACACGCTCAGCAAACGAACCCGTGATAATTGCAGGACAAATGATGGCAAATTTCATTTGAAACAAAGCAAAAAGCATAAACGGAATCGTATTGGCCAATTGTTTATGAGGCAGAACGCCAACATAATCCATAAAAGCAAAAGTGGTCGGGTTTCCGAAAAAGCTGTAAAAATGATCTCCTGAGCCAAAACCAACTGGTTCTCCAAAAGCCAAACTAAAAGCTACCACAACCCATAAAAGAGTTACAACTCCTAAACAGATAAAACTTTGAAGCATGGTCGAAATAACGTTTTTCTTTCCAACCATTCCGCCATAAAAGAAAGACAATCCTGGTGTCATGATTAAAACCAGACAGCTCGAAGTAAGCATCCAGGCAACATCGGCAGGAACAATATGATCTGTAGTTCCGAATTCTGATAAAACATAATTATTTTCTGTAACTGTTGGCCAAAATGCCCCTATCGTACATACGACGCTTATCATGATAAAGGAGATAATCCAGCGTTTTTCTATTTTCATTTTTAAAATACTTTGTTTAACCCTATTTTTTTTGGGGTCAAAGTTAGAAAAAAATAAAGATTCTTGTTTTTAAGGCTGTTAAAATAGAGGTGTTGGTTTTATTTTGATGGATTTTGTAAAATACAGTTCGTTTTTTTGACAGTATCTTATTCTAAAGTTACAAAAAAGCGCTGTTTTTGCCGAATTAATTAAAATTAATCTGCTAACAGCGCTTCTAATATGCTCAAAAAGTTATGTTTATAATAAGAAAACAGTAAAATGTTTTATTTTTTCTGAAGTTTTGCAATCAAAGCGTCTTCAATTGGTGCTTTTATCTTGGTTACAGCATCAACTTCGTCATTCGGAATCGTCATGGATAAAACATAATGCTGAATTTTCCATTCGTTCCCCACCTTAATCAAAACTCCAGAACCGCGACAGATTTTCATTTGTGTGTCTAGCAATTCGTCAAACCAAGCAATTTTTCCCGATTTATCAAAAAAGATATGACGTTCTAAAGCTTTAAAATTCCAAGTCGTTCCTTTATCGAAAAATGGTTTTGCCCAAACAGCAAATTCTTTTTTGGTCCAATTCTCTGTGGCATCGGTTCCAATGTAAATGGCATCGTCTGCCAATGTACTGAAGTAGGCATCGTATTTTACATCGCCGGCAGCTTTATGCCACGCGTCGAGAGTTTGGTTGATTTTGTTTTTGTCATTTTGTGCATTTGTAAAAGTTGCAGCGAATAAAAGAAGTAAAAGTATTTTTTTCATGAGATATGTTATTTGAGTTTAAAGGTATAATTTTTTTAACGATGGAAGTGAGGTTTCTCGCAATGCTGTTTTTTGAATCTCGCAAAGTCGCAAAGTTTATTTTAAGATGCCTAATGACTATGCACCTCTGCAACTTTGTACCTTTGTTCCTCATTAAATTATCATTAACAATATTCATGTCATTTAATCTCTTAAAAAACTACTATATTTGATTCTCAATAAAAATACCCCAGTCATGAAGGCAAAATTACTTATAAGTTCACTCGCTGTGACTTCTCTATTGTTCGTTTCCTGTAAAAAGGAATTAGAACCGCAAGAAAGTACAGCAAACTCCGAATTAGTAAGGTTAGGACTTGCAAAAGATACAACTAAACCAGCTGCGCCAGTGGTGCAAAACCCTGCAGCGAACCCAAATACAGTTTTAAGCGATACAAAAGGAATCAATCCTGCTCACGGACAGCCAGGACACCGTTGCGATATTGCCGTTGGAGCGCCTTTAAATTCTGCGCCGACACAGCAAGTGCAGGCAACTCAAGGACAAACTGTGCAAGTAAATCCGAGTCAGCAGCAGAAAATGGTTACGACTACAACCACTACGCCAGTAAAAGTGGCAAAAGGAATGAATCCGCCACATGGACAACCAGGACATAGATGTGATATTCCGGTTGGAGCGCCATTAAATTCGCCTAAAGCGACAACAACTGCAACAACGACAAATACGGCTCAAAGCGGAACGGTTACGCAGAATTTCTCAGTTTCACCGCCAGCATCAAATCCAGTTCCAGCTTTGTTAAGCACAGAAGGAAATGAAGCAACAGTTGCAGAAGGAATGAATCCGCCACACGGAAAACCAGGTCACCGTTGCGATATTGCAGTTGGAGCTCCTTTACCGAAATAATAGAAAAGCGACAAAGGTGCAAAGTAACCAAGGATCTAAGTTTTTTCCTTTGTTACTTTGCACCTTTGTGCCTTTGTCACTTTTATATTTAATGTTCTTTTATTTTTTCGAAAGTCGTAGTCAATGTTTTTTTAGCTTTTGCCAATGCACCGCTAAAAGCTTTTTCTAGAGTATCGGCGTGTTCTGTAACCGTAATTGGCTGTAGTTTTACAGGACGAACTTCAATCACACATTTTTTGTCATGCAAGCTGAATTTTTCTCCATTTTCATCTCCAAAATGAATTTCTACGCGAGTAATTTTATCTTGAAAACGGTCTAAGCTTTTTTCTACTTCTCCAGAAAAATAACTTTCTAATCTTGCACTTCCTTCAATGTTTTTGTCGGTGTTGATTTGTACTTTCATAACAAATAAAATTTAATGATTCATTCTCAAACTTATCCATTTTAGAGGAAAAAGACAAGTGAGTTAAGGAAATATTATGAAATTTTAAAATGATTTATTTTTCAATTTTGTAATTTCGATTTGGAGAAAATATACTCAGAGTATTTTATTTTATAAATAAAGAAAAAACTTACAATATATCTTTTGTTTTCGTATATTTGAAGTTCTAAACTTTCAGAATATGAACAAGACAAAACTTCTGCCCGCACGGCATGCTGGCGGTATTGGAAACAACCGCAACGCTCTGAAAGGCGTAGAGCAGCTAACCCATGCGGGTTTTATACTCTCTAAACTTTCAGACTTATGAGTACAAACACCCTTTCCAAAGAAACCGAATTGAGGTTAACTGAATTCTTCAACAATTCAATTGATTCTAAAAGTATGGCAAAAACCATTAGGCAAGTAAATTTCCTTATTGCGTTAAATGCAATACGAGAAGATGGATTTATGAAAACTGAAACCGTAAATATTGAAGATGGTTTCTTTTGGTTAAATGAATTAGCCGAAATTCTTGATCCTTATTTGGGGATTGTGTAAAGACAAAAATAAAAAGCCACTTGGGAAAGTGGCTTTTTTGCTTTTTGACTTATTGTTATCCCTTAAAAATGTTATTTCTATGATATTCTAAATAATTTTCTCTTCCTGCGGTTGGAAGCATTGGATATTGTTTTTCTGGTGAGATGCTTAATTTTGAACAAGTCATCTTTGAAAGCCAGGGAGATATTATAATTTTTTTATCGTTGCTAAATGAAATAAAGCCACGATCAAAAAGTAAATCGTAAGTTGGAGTTAGCATAAAACCATTTTTTGGATCAATTTTTTCATCATCATCTGATTTTACCCAAGGTTTAATATGACTTGCAATTAATAAACGATCATCGGATATTAAAGTTATTGGGCAAAAAGGGCATTCTTCCAAAAGAGCTTGTCTGTACTTTCCTTGACCTTTTCTTGCTCTTAATAATTGAGTTTTAACTTCTGTTGGCAGTTCTTCTTCTTCAAGAATTTTAATTTCTTCTTCAATTACAAAAGGATTTTCATATTCGCCAAAATAATCTACAAAAGGTTTGAAATAAAAAACGAAATTTCCATTTGGGTCAATTAGTTTAATTGCTGAAAGATAACTTATATTTGGCAAAGCAATTTCACGAATTAATTTATAAATAGGATCGTTGTCGGGAGCTTTAACGTATATTCTTGGGCCAGCAATTTGGGTCTGTTCTATTAAAGTAAAATGTAATACCTCGTCAAGTTGTTCTATAATTTTCATTCTTTCTTGCCATAGAGCAGGTAAGTTTTCTTTTTTTTGATAAGGTTGTTCAGGGTTTTTATATTCTCCTTCAGAATTAAGTAAAAATTCTTTTAGATCTTTTTTCAATAAAAAACAATTTATGCGAAATCCATTTTCTCCAAAGAATGATCTTGTTTCTGCATTTTCGTTACCGACATAAAACTTTGCTTCGCCATTTCCACCACCAATTTTATTTGATCGAGCTACAAATGAATCTGCAATTGTCATTTTCTCAATTGTATCGACAATTTCAAATAGATTTTCATTAATGTTAATTGTCGCCATCTACATTTTGTTTAAATATGTTTCTATGATATTCTAGATATTCTTTATTATACTCGTCAATTGTAATTTTCGTGTTTGTAATGTTTTCAAGTGATGGAAATAAACTCACCCAGACATTCTTTTCGATTTTTTCTGACAACATTACTTTTCCATTTTCATCAAAAGAAATTAAAAATTTGTCAAAAAGCTTATCGAATGTTGGGGTTAAAAGAATTCCATTGTTAACATCGAGACGTTCTTTGTTTATTGACTTACTCCAAGGTTTAATATGTCCTGCAATTAATAATCTTGGCTCGTTTATGTCAGTAAAAATGCATTTGTTTTTGGATGAGGATAAAAGATCTTTTCTGAATTTAGATTGTCTAAGTCTTATTTTAATAACGGCATTTTTAATTGTTTCTAATTCACTATCTGAAAGTTCTGAAGATTTAGATAAAATATTCTCTATTACAAAAGCTTTAGTTTCGTTGTATTTTTTTCTAAGTTCGGTGTTTTTATTTAATTCAATAAGTTTACTGAAATTGATTTTCCATGTGACAGACAATATTTCGTTGTCAAAAGAATCAATTTTAAAATTCCATGATAATATCTTGGGAATTAAAAATTGTCTAACAAATTCATAAGAACTATTTGATTGCTCATCAACATCTCTAAACCATTTGAAATATGGTTTAGGTGATTTGTCTGAAATAAAAACTAAATCTGAATAAAATTCTAGATTTTTAGAAGAAATCAAAAGCTTGTTAATCTTTTTTTGTATAATTAATTTATTGAAGTTTGGATTTCGGTATAAAGTTTTAAATTCAGTTAAATATTTGTCTATATTCTTGATTTGTTTTTCTAATTCCTTCAAATCAATGCAATGTTTGACTAGGATACCAGATCCTTTTTGCATAGAAGCTCCATTTTGTTTGTTTTCTTCAAATTTATCATATAAAGAATCTATAATTTCATTGCTTATTAAATTAGAAACATTTTCTGTAAATTTTTTTTTGGTTCCTAAATATATGATATCATTTGCATTTTTCTTTTTAGCTATTTCACGTCTGTCATCTTCTTTTTTTCTTAAAACAACTTCATTTGGAATAGGTAAATAATCGGCTAATATATATTGAATTGCCATAACTAAACACCAAATTTAGTTATATCCATTTGTTTCATTAAAGCAATAAAAACATTCACAACAATACTGTTGCCTGCTTGTCGATACATTTGAGTATCACTAACAACTTGCTTGAAATCTTCTTTAAAACCCATCAAACGAAGACATTCACGAGGAGTTAGTTTTCTTATTTTTCCTTTATTGTGAGTTACATAATTATCTACGCCTGAACGATGCATTTTATGCATAGATTGTAAAATAGGTCTTGCAATTTCTAAATCAGTTCCAACTGTTGTTTTAAATGATTTAGTGCCTGTAGCTAGTACATAGGCTTTCGTTTTTTCGGATAAATAATATTTTTCTTCAACGTCATTTACATTAAAAATGAAATCATTGAAACTGCTTTCTGCTTCTTCAAAAACAAAATCTCCATGCCAGTTAAATTGTTGGTTTGCTTTTTGGCATAAAGCAATTTCGCCATTTATTTGAGTGTATCTTTTATTTCTGTTTTTTGTGCTTGTAACAAATTTCACTCCTTTTTCTTTTAAATAATATTTACTGTCAATATAATCTTCAAGAAAATCTTGCATTTTATACTCTAATGGAATTTCTTCAGGAAATTGAAATTGAGTTTCAGTGTCTCTAAAACCAACAACAAAAATTCTTTCTCTATGTTGTGGAATTCCATAATCTTTTGAATTTAGTAGTTGATAGTTGATTTTATATCCTAATTCTTTAAAAGTTTCTTTTATAACTTTAAAAGTGTTCCCTTTATCATGATTTACCAACCCTTTTACATTTTCGAATATAAAAACCTTAGGTTGACTTTCTTTTACAACTCTAGCAAATTCATAAAATAATGTCCCTCTTGTATCTTCAAATCCTCTTCTTTTGCCTACCATAGAAAATGATTGACAAGGACTCCCCCCAACCAATAAATCTATGCCTCCTTCATATTTTGATCCATCAATTTGTTTTACGTCTTCATACCAGCTTTTTTCTGAAATTTCATAATTAGCAAAATAACTTTGTTTAACATGTTTATCATTATCACAAGCAAATACGATTTCACTTTTTAAATCTAATCTTTCTAAGGCATGTTCTATAGATCCTATTCCACTAAACATTGTTGCTAAGCGAATAGTTGCATTGGGATTGCTAAATTTTTTATCAACCCAGTTTTCTTTTTCGTAAAAGATATTAAACTGTGGTTCGTTTACTTCTTCGTTGATAACTTCTTTGGTTTCTGCATATATCTTTTTCTTCATTTCTTAAAATTGTTATCGTTAAAAAAAGCCCCAAAATCAGTATTAAGAGCTGTTATTATTTTTTCTATTATTTCTATGGAAACATTTCGTTGACCTTTTTCAATATCTGAGATATAATTTCTATCAACGTTGGAAATATTGGCTAAATACTCGATTGAGTATCCGTTTTTTTCTCGAAGTTCTTTGACCTTGAATCCGAATTTTTCTTTGATATTCATAGTGTATAAAAATAGTTTTGTGCGTACAATTGACCTGCGTACAATTGGCCTCAAAAATATTTAGTTTTCAACTGGATATTAACCATGAGATTTGAGATTTATTGTAAAGAATAATTAATGAAGATTCCTCGTTCCTCGGAATGACAAAAAAACAAGAGATTTTTTCTACCCCTTATCCTTCTTCCCCCACTTAACCTTCATTTTCCCTTCATTATCATAAGCAATCAAATGCAGGACAATACCGCGTTCGCGAACGGCTTTTCGTTCTTCTTTGGTGGCGAGTTTGGCGTCGTTTTTAGAATTTCTTAGCGGAATGGTAAGCGCGAGATTGGTGCCTCGGCCGAAAGAGTAAATTCCGACAACATCAAAGTTTAAGACGCTGGAACTTATGGTAAGTTTATTGACATCGATTTGCTCACCACGCAGATTGAGCGAACCCGACAAATCGCTAAAAGTAATATTCTCTACATCACGAAACGGAAAAGCAAATTTCCCAACTTTCATAATCGGTTCAAAATTGAGTAATGCGCCTTGGTTGACATTAAAATCTAGTTTTCCTTTCATCGAATTCATGATCAAATCGCCCGTGCTGCTCATTAAACCAGCAACATTGGCATTGCTAGTTAATCGCCCGCGAATGTTTTTCGGACTGAAAGATTTGATTCCGAAATTATTGAATGACCTTAAAAAACTCGCAATATCAACTCGGTTTACCTGTGCGTTTGAAGTAAAAACATAACGATTTCCACTTGGCTCAACAGAGCCGCTAAAGTTTATGCTTCCGCCAGAAGTATTTAATGTTCCGTTTTTAAGCAGAATCTTAGAATTTAGCATTTGCAGTGTAGCCTGAGTATTGGTTGCAGTAAGCGCGCCATAGGTGATTTTATCGGCTTTAAGATTAATTACAGCTGTACATTTTTCTATTACAGATCTCAATTGATTTGTAAAATTGACATTCTGTTTAACTGGTTTTTTCACTGCGACTTTTTGTTTCGGAGAACTTTCTAAAACGCCTATAAACTGTTTTACATCAATATTTGGGCAGTAAATATTCCAGTTTACAACCATTTTTTCTGGTGCGTCGTAATAGAGATTCAAGAAATTATCGATTTTTCCGTCAATGCGGATAATGTTCTTTTTGTGTTTGTAGGCTATTTTTTTAATATAAAGCGCTTCTTGCGTAAAAGACAATTGAACAGCCGTTTTTTCGGCATGAATCTTTTTCGGAAGATAATCGAATGTGGCATCAGTAATGTCAACATCGCCTGTAAATTTGGGTTTATTGATGTACAAATCGACAATATCAAACTGAAATTTCAAATTGGCTTTGGCATGACCGCTTTCAAAATGAAGAATTTTTTCGTTCGTCATTCCGTTGAGTTTCGAAATGTCAAAATCAGCATTTACAACTCCAGTAGCAATCGGTTTTTCGAGATTATTAATTACGGCTTGCGCAATTTTTAGCGGAATGCTTTCGTATTCGGCTTTAAAATGGGTGAGAATAATGGCGGAGTTTGGATCGCTGGATTCCTTTTCGGGTTTAAAAGTGTTAGTAAAAATTCCTTTAAAACTGCAATTGGTAAACAAACCATCAGGAATGCTCACTTCATTATCGCGAATATCTGCTTGCACCACAATTTTTGGGTCGCCTTCAACATTCAAATCACCTTTGATATCGCAGTTTACCTTAATCGGTTTTTTTATATCAAATTGGTTAAGTTTTGAGCTAATGTTTGCCGATAATAAATTGGAAGCATTTCGCCATAAAATATCCGTTCCGATATTGATTCCGAAAAGCGAATTGTTTTTTCCGATATTAAAGAAAGCGACAATATCAAAAACGTCAGAACCAATTTTAAGTCCTTTGGTTTTAATATCTATTCTCTGATTGGTTTGGGCATACGAAATATCAAAATTGCCTTCTAGAACTTTCTCCTTGGCAAAACTTCCGTGAACGGTATTAAAGGCGAGACTATTAATTTTGGTTTTCAAAAACAAATTGGTCTGCCAGCTGTCATCTTCATAATTTACTTTTGAATCTAAACTCGCCACATCAAAATCAAACAATTTATGCCCCAAATGATTGTCAATAATCACATGAACTTTGTTGAGGTTTACTTCGTCAATCGTAGTTTCGGGTTTTTCTTTATCGGTTTGCAGTTTCTTCTTTTTGGGTTTAAAAATATTGGCATTAGAATAACCGTTTTCGGCTTTGTAGATATAAATATCAGCGTCGTTAATTAAGATTTTATGAATGTTGATTTCATGTTTCAATAAACTCAAAATGTTCAAACGTGCTTCGATTTCTTTTGCTCTCAACAAAGTATGTTTGTGGCTTTGCCATTGATTGTCTTTTATTTCGACATCATTCAGCGCCAATGTAAAGTTTGGGAAACCCGTTAGAAACTTATAATGAAAATCGCCAACATGAAATTTGCCGTTTATATTCTCGTTGATTTTGGTATTGACTTTGGCAATAATTTCAGCTTTATTTCGGTTAAAATATATTGACAAACCTCCGCAGGCAAGCAGAAGAATCGCGATTAGGCCCAAAATAAAATATCCAAAGCGTTTGGCATATTTTTTAAAAGAATCAGATTGCAGAAAGGATTTTGTTTTGGATAAAGTTTCTTTCATGTTAATCGTATTTTTGGATAACTAAAGATACTAAAAAAATGCTAAAAAGTTTATTGGTTTGATTTTCAGGTAAATAAATTGTAAATTTAGCATTATACAGTTTATAATTATTGACAATACATTTATAATGAAAACTAATTTAGTAATGGTGTTTGATTTATTTTAAATTTTTAAATTTGTACTGTAGTTTGAAAGTTAATATTTCGAACCTAATTTTAATCTTAATATATTATGGCATTAGCAATAACAGATGCTACTTTTGATGAAGTAGTTTTAAAATCAGATAAACCAGTAATGGTAGATTTTTGGGCAGCATGGTGTGGTCCTTGTAGAATGGTTGGTCCAATCATTGACCAATTAAGCGAAGAGTACGCTGGTAAAGTAGTTGTTGGTAAAGTAGATGTAGATGCTAACCAAGAATTTGCTGCAAAATATGGTGTGCGTAACATACCAACCGTTTTGGTGTTTCAAAATGGTGAAGTAGTAGGAAAACAAGTAGGAGTAGCTCCGAAACAAGCCTACGCAGATAGTTTAGACGCTTTATTGTAATCTCAGATTACGATATTATATAAAAGAGGTTTGACGAGAGTCAAACCTTTTTTATTTTATTTTTCTGCCACGAATTCACGAATTCGCGCTAATTTAATTACTTCCAAAAACGTATATAGCCGTTCTGATAATTTCACAAATTTAATTCGTGAATTGGTGGCAGAAAACCTTTGTTCGAAAATTAATTAGTGACTGTGTGTTTCGCTGTTTTCATAACCCAAAACCGTAATCATATAAGGCGTACTTGAAACCTTAGTCTTTTTGATTGCCAATGTAGAAAGGTTAACTCGCACTAATTCTCCAGTTGTTGGCGAAGTAATGTAAGCAAAACGATCTGTAACTGCCATTTGAGGTTTTAATGTTGCATCTGTAGCTGTTTCTGCAGTCGCTTTAGTTTCTTTTACAGCTTGCAAACTGCTGATATCATAAAGTTTAAATTCTCCAGAATGCAATAAAACAGCCAATTTTTTACGATCATAGCTTGTTTTGCATTGCATAATGGTTGTGTTCGCAATAATTGGTTTTACAGTATTAGCTACAACATCAATTAAATAAGCGCCTTTTACAGCAGTATACCCAATAAATTTTCCTGCCGAAGCCGTTTCTAAAATACTTCCAAACCAAGCTGTTCCAAAATCTGCTGGATGATCGATTAGTTTTTGGTTTCCGTTGCTTTCTACAACCAAAATTCCGCTTGACGAACCAAAAACTGCATAAACGCCATCTGAAGCATTTCCGTGAATTCCTTTTGTTTGAATTTTTGCATCAAAAAGTGTTTTTCCTGTGTTATCAATGATTTTTACTTTTTCAGGAAGCGTTCCAGTTACCGAATTGTCTTTTACCGTAATGGCATAAGTTCCGTTTGTAAAAGTTGCCATTGCACCGTGATGTGCCAATAAACCTGCATTTATTGTTTTGAAAGTTGCACCAGCTTTGTTTACATCAGCTTCTTTACCAACAGAAAGCGTTCCGTCACCATCATTAAAAGTCAGGATTTCACCAATTTTACTTTTAAAATGCGTTGGTTTTAATGCGCTTGTGGCTAAAGCTCCAAATTTCGGAAGATCATCAACATCAATGTGATCACCGTGTAATTCTAATCCGCTGTCAAAAGTTTCTACGAAATTATTGTCTCTGTGAACAATTCCTGCATAACGTCCAGATTCTGTTGTGTACAAAGACGATTTCGCAAATTTTGCAGTAAAAGAACTGATTTTATCTTCATGCGGATCAAAAAGTGTTAACTCAGTTGTTTTTTCGTCAGAAAGTAAAACTCGAACAAAAGTGTGTTCTTGTGAAGTGTCGTGATCATGATCATGATCGTCGTGATTGTCATCGTCGTTGCTGCACGAAACCGCAAAAAGCGAAACTGCAAATAAAAATAGTAGTTTGTAAAACTTGTTTTTCATTGTAATAAAGGATTTAAAATTTGTAAATAATTGAATTTTGAATAGTCTGCTTATTGCGAAAACGAAAACGGAATTTTCATAGAAACAATAATGTTTCGTCCCGCTTCTGGAAGTTCGATAAGTCGGTAAAAGCTGGTGTGATTTAAATATCTCGTATTAAATAAATTCTGGATCTGAATATTGATGCTGATATCCTGTTTTCCTGTTTTTACTTTTGAGCCAAAAGCCACATTAAAAACATGACTTTCTGCCGTTTTTTTCTCAGGCGGAACGATATTGTTTTGCTGTGCCGTAAAACGATAATCAACAGAAAAATAAGGCTCTTTTAAAAAGCTGATTTGCGGTTCGTAATTCAATCCAAACAAAATAGAAGGCGGTGGCGAAAACGGAAGAGTATAGCCTTTTTTGCTTCCTGATTTTTGTTCCGAATAAAGATATTCGGCGCCAATTTCTGCGCTTAAAGATTTTAGGAAATAGTATCTCGTCTGCAATTCTGCGCCGTAACGAAAGACTTTGCTTTGTTCATATTCAAAAACCTGATTTCCTGCGCCATAATAAATATCATGTACTGAGGTTGGATTCAGATAAATGAAATTTGGAAAATAGTTAACAAACGGAGTCAGCTGAAAAGACCAGTTTTGCTGATTCCATTCGATTCCCAAATCGAGTTGATACGAACGTTCGGCATCCAAATTCGGATTCCCTTTTTCGAATCTGAAATAATGATAATTTACTCCGTTTGAAGCCAGTTCTTTGGCAATTGGCATTCTAAAACTTGATCCCAAATTGGCTTTCAGCGAGAGTTTTCCAGGATTATAATTTGCTCCAACAGACCATATAAAGCTGTCAAAAGTTTTTGTTAAATCTTGAGAACGTTGCAAATATTCCAATTCCGTCTGATTGTTTTCAGAAACGGGACTTTGAAACCAATCGTAATACGATTTCATTTTAATTTTTCCGTAATCGTAACGAATAGCACCGTGCAGAAACCATTTTTCATTCAGTTCAATTTTATCGTAAGCAAATAAACCCGCGTTAAATTGAGTGAAAGCAGGAATTAAAAAACTCCATCCGCCAATGGCATTTTCTTGTCCGATAATATTGGTTCCGACAGTAATCTGATGGCGATTAAATCGGAATTCATCTTTAGCAGAAAACGACCAAACATCTTTATCATATTGACGTTCCAAATCTTGCGGAGCGTACATATTTTCAGGATAAATTGGTGGCATATAACCGTGATTTACGTAATGGCTATATTCTCTTCTAAAGTTATTCTGAAAACCAATCTGCATCTCAAAAGCATGATTTCCCAACTGAAAAGAAGTTGTATTACTTACCTTTAAATGATTGACTTGCTGATACGGCATCAAAATATCACGGCTCGATTTGTCGTGTAATTCTAGATCGACATTTCTAGGTTCGAGTCCATGCGCATTCGCGAAAAATCCGCTTTTGGTATGCACATTACTGAAATAAAAAACTGATTTTAAATTATCTCCCGAATAGCCTGAACTCAAATGAAAATCAAGTTCTTTTCCCGCGGTATTTCGCAAATGATTTTTGTATAGCGGAACAGCATAACTGTACACATGAACCACATCGGTTGGAACGCGATAATCGCCGTAATCCATTGTGGTCATACGGGAATCAAAGAACCAGTTTTTATTTCTTCCAAATAAATTAATAGAACTTCCAAATTGTGCATTGTTGCTTTTTCCGGTAAGATCGACGCTTCCGCCAAAAGTGTTTTGCGACGGAAGAGGAAGCGGTTTAATATTTATCGCACCACCGACAGCATCAGATCCGTAGATAAATGAAGAAGGGCCTTTTATAATTTCTACCCGATTGACCGCATATTGATCGATTTCCAGTCCGTGATCGGCGCCCCATTGCTGGCCTTCGTGTTTCAAGCCGTTTTCGACCACAATAACCTGATTGAAACTCAAACCTCGAATAAGCGGTTTCGAACCTCCAGAACCAATCGAAATAGTTTTAACGCCTGGCAATTTCTGCAAAGACTGCATTAAACTTCCGCCAAGATTACGCTGGATGAAACTATTGTTTACCGTTTCAACATTCAGCGATTCTTCTTTTTTGCGTTTTTCAATAGAATTTCCGTTAACTAAAACTTCGTTAAGTTCTTTGATTTCTGGTTTCTTTTCTGAAGGTTGATTTTGAGAAAAAGCTTCGGCTGAAACCAATAAACTGATAGGTAAAAAACAATATTTCCAATACATGGATAGGGCATTCTTCATTAATCTGATCTTATAAAATTTTAATACTTAAACCTTTCAGCGTCTGCCAGCCTTCTTTATCTGTCAAGCGGATCATAAAATGATAATCGCCAGGATCAACATCGGCAGGAATGGAGATTTGAGCCGTTGCTTCGTAACTTTTTACGCCGTTTGGAATCGTGTAATTGTTAATAAAAAGCATTGGTTTTACAGGGCTTTTTACAGCTTCGGTTTCACAAGTGTTAACTTCTGTACTATGCGTATGATGGTCGAAATTGTGGTGAATGTCTAAGCTGTAAGAACCCAAAGCGACATTATCATTAAAAGTGGCTTTGAAAGTGAAGGTTTTTCCGCGTTCGATCGTGCTGCATTGAATTGGAAAAGCATTTGTTCCAGTGATGTCAATTACGGGATATTCGCTGTCAATTTCGGCTTTATCGCTTGAACATGATGTTATAAAGGCAAGTGTCAAAACGCCAAAAAGGAACTTTAATTTTTTCATATTTTTTGATTTATAATGGTTAAGTTTTTCTTCACTTCTAGCTTAGTTCCGTTTTGATCGTTTACGATAATGATAAAGTCATATTTGCCTTCTGCAGCATCTTCTGGAATATCAAAATGTTTGTGGACCGTCGCGTTTTTTGCGCCCACATATTGTGTCCAAGTAATTTCGTGCGACCAGACTTTAGAGTAAGTTTCTGCACTTCTTTGAACAATTTTTACTTGCACATTTTCGATTTTGTCAGCAGCTGTTACTTCTGCATTAAAATGGAAATCTGCACCAATAGTTGCTGTTTCGCTGTTTTTAAGACCCAGCTCGATTTTGTCAATAGTTGGAATTGCTTGTTCTTGTTCTGAATCGTCGTTACTGCAGCCTGTAAAAGCAATTGCCGCAAAAAGCGAAGCCAGAATGAGTTTTGTTGTTTTCATTTTTTCTGATTTGATTCTGATCATTTTATAAAGGGTGTTTAGGTTATAAAAGAGTTTGTAAATGCTTTTAAGCTTTTATGGCTAAAGACATTAGGTTAAGATTTTTTCTTTAAGGTTTTCTTTTATTTAGCTCTCGCAAAGTCGCGAAGACGCAAAAAAATTGTTCTAAGCTTTGCGTTTTCGCGACTTTGCGAGAACAAACAAATGCTCAAAAAGGTACAGCCATAACTAAAACCCGAATTAGGATTTAGTTATAAATGCGTTGATAGATAAAATGTTGAAGTTTTATTGTGCTGAAAAAGCAGACAGAAATTATCAACATGATATATTAACTGCTTAAAATGAATAAAATAGCTATTGAAAGTTTTTAAGATATAAATCATTAAAAACAGCTAAATAGCCGAATTGCAAAAATAAATCGGGTGCACAAAAAAATCTAAAGTGTAAAAGGTGGGGCTCGAAGTGAGAAAAGAGCACCCTTAAAAAATGTAAAATGCGGTTTGCTGTAAAAAATAAGTTGTTTTACAACAGGATTATTCTTGAAAAACTGAAAAGCATGAAATTCAAATGTGCCAACAGCGCTAAACTTAAAATCACAAATCGAACATTTATGAAACGAATGCAATTTTGCCTTGAATTGAGGCTTTTCTGAAACAGAAAATTCTAACTTCTCTTTTGAATTATGAGTATCCAAAATGTGCTCATACGAATGGACAGCCGGAAAAAGTATTGCGAACAATACAATCAAAGGCATGAAGAGATTTATAAATTTAAGTTTCTTTTTCATTCGTTAATGATTACTTCTGATATTTTAAATCAGAATTAATGCAATAGTGTTGCAAATATAAAAATCTTATTCTTAAATGCAATGTTGTTGCGATAATTGTTTGCAAAAAATCAATGCTTTTGCTAATTTTATCAAATCTTATATTCCCTAAAAATGAAAATTTTCTACAGCCTTCTTTGTTTCTTTATATTGATTTTCAATAGTTTTTCTCAGTCAAAAGCAAGTGAATTATTTGAAAACGGTGTTTCAGAACAGCTGGCACATTTTCGTAAAAAACAGATTTCAGATCTTCAATACACTTTGTCTTTTGAAATTCCGAATCAGAAAGCAGAAAATATAAATTCTAATTTGATAGTAAATTTGAGTTTGTCCGATTTAAGTCAGCCTTTAATTTTAGATTTTAAAGAGAAAACTTCAAACATAAAAACAATTGAAGTAAACGGAAAAAAGCTTTCGATTACTCATGAAAACGGACATATTGTAATTCCGGTTTCGACTTTGGTTTCAGGAAAAAATAGTGTTTCAATTTCCTTTATTGCGGGTAATTTATCCTTAAACCGAAATGATGATTTTCTTTATACTTTATTAGTTCCGGATCGTGCAAGTACTTTATTTCCCTGCTTTGATCAGCCAGATTTGAAAGCGACCTATAAACTAAGACTTTCTGTACCAAAAGACTGGTCGGTTTTAGCTGGAGCCGATGTGGTGGAAAAACTCGAGAAAGGAGATTTTACAGCTTACACTTTTGGTGAATCAGACAAAATGAGTACGTATTTGTTTTCTTTCGTTGCTGGAAAATTCAAAAGCACGACGCAAAAACCAGGTTTAGAAATGACGATGCTGTATCGTGAAAATAGTCCAGAGAAATTTCGCGTAAGCGCAGATACTATTTTCAATTTACATCAGCAGTCTTTAGATTTTTTGGAAAAATATACCAATTACAAATTTCCGTTTCAAAAGCTGGATTTTGCTTCAATTCCTGTTTTTCAGTATGGCGGAATGGAACATGTTGGCGCAATTCAATACAGAGAATCAACTTTATTTTTGGACAACAGCGCAACCGATACCGAGAAATTAAACCGTGCTAAATTGATAGCTCACGAAACCTCGCACATGTGGTTTGGGGATTTGGTTACCATGAAATGGTTTGATGACGTTTGGATGAAAGAGGTTTTTGCCAACTTCATGGCCGATAAAATCATGAATCCGATTTTCCCAAAAGTCAATCATAATCTGCAATTTTTTACCGCGCATTATCCTAGCGCTTATGCGGAAGATAGATCTTTAGGAACACATCCGATCAAACAGCATTTGGCGAATTTAAAGAATGCGGGTTCGTTGTACGGAGCTATTATTTACAACAAAGCGCCCATCATGATGCGCCAGTTAGAAGCTTCAATGGGAAAAGAAGCTTTCCAGAAAGGAATTCAAAAATACATTCAGAAATATGCTAATGACAATGCCGACTGGAATAATCTCGTAGAACTTCTTGATGCCGAAACTCCGCTTGACATGAAAAAATGGAGCGATGTCTGGGTAAACAAATCCGGAAGAGCCATTTTTACAGTTCAAATAAAATATGATTCTAAAAACCGAATTAAAAGTTTTGAAATTCAACAACAAGCCGAGGATAAATCAGAGAATATCTGGCCTCAGGTTTTTCAGATTGGTTTAGTTTATGCCAAAGAGGTAAAGGTTTTGTCAGTTAATATTAATGACAAAAATACCGTTGTAAAAGAAGCGGAAGGACTTGAGAAACCACTTGCTGTTGTTTACAATTATAATGGTTTTGGATACGGAGTTTTTCCGCTTGACGGGAATAATTTAAATTATATAGCTGATTTAAAAGATGAAATGGCGAGAGCTTCCAGTTACAGTAATCTTTATGAAAATACTTTGATTGGAAATGTTTCGCCAGAAAAAGCTTTTGATTGTTTTTTAAAGGGAATTCAAACAGAGCAAAATGAATTGGTTCTGCGAATTGCTTCGAATAGTCTGAATACCATTTATTGGAGATTTTTTACTGAAAAACAGCAAAATAAAGTTCAGAAACAGCTTGATGGTATTTTGAATGAACGTTTGCAGGCGAATTTATCTGCAAATATAAAAAAGACGTTATTCGGATTATTTATTTCGATTGCGTATTCCAATTCAGCAAAAGGCAGTTTGTATAAAGTCTGGAACAGAGAAATCTCGATTCCGAATTTGAAATTAAATGAAGATGATTATACCAACATGGCGATGAATCTGGCGATTTTTAAACATCCAAAAGCCGATGAGATTTTGGAGAAAACCAGAACATCCTTTACAAATCCTGATAAACAAAAGCGTTTTGAGTTTTTATTGCCTTCTTTATCAAAAGATGAATCGGTTCGAAATGCGTTTATGGAATCTTTAAAAGACGATGCAAATCGTGAAAAAGAATCTTGGGTTTCGGTTGGTTTGAGTAATATTCATCATCCGCTTCGTCAAGAAAGCGCGCAGAAATATATTAGATTTTCATTAGATTTGGTAGAAGAAATTCAGCGCACGGGAGATATTTTCTTCCCGAAAGATTGGTTGGACAATACAGTTGGAAGATATTCGTCTAAATTTGCTTTTGATGAAGTGCAAAGATTCTTAAAAGAAAACCCTAATTTTAGTCCGATCTTGAAACGCAAATTATTCATGGCGACAGATTTGCTTTATAAAGCACAAAATATTAAAAAAGAAACCGAATGAAAATTGAATCGGAAATAGAAAAAGTCTCCAGTTTTCAGCACCTTGAAATGCTGGCGAATCAGGTTGTGGAAGGTTTTATATCGGGAATGCACAAGAGTCCGTTTCATGGATTTTCCGCCGAATTTGCCGAACATAAAGTCTATAACGCAGGCGAAAGCACCAAACATATCGACTGGAAATTGTTTGCCAAAACCGACCGTTTGTACACGAAACGTTTTGAGGAAGAAACCAATTTACGCTGTCATTTGATTGTCGACAATTCGTCATCAATGCATTATCCTGAATTAAAATCGAATCAGCCTTTTTACGAAAAGAAGATTGGTTTTGCCGTTTTGGCTTCTGCTGTTTTAATGAATATTTTAAAGAAACAGCGTGATGCCGTTGGTTTGAGCGTTTTCTCAGATAAATACGAATATTACGCCCCAGAAAAAGGAAGCGATCGTCATCACAGAATGCTTTTGAACAAACTGGAAGAATTATTGGTTCAGCCAAAAGTCAAAAAAACAACCGATACAATTACGTATTTACATCAGATTGCGGAGAAAATGCATCGCCGTTCGATGATTATTTTGTTTACAGATATGTTTCAGACAGAAGATGACGAGAAATTATTCAACGCATTGCAGCATTTAAAACACAATAAACATAAAGTGGTTTTATTTCATGTAGTTGATAATGAAACCGAATTGAAGTTTGATTTTGATAATTCGCCAAGAAAATTCATTGATTTAGAATCTGGAGATGAGGTTTCTATTTTTGCTGATAATGTAAAAGAGGAATACGAAAAAAGGGTAGAAGCTTATTTTAGAAACTTGGCTTTAACCTGCGCAAAGAACCAAATTAAGTACGTTCCGGTAAATGTTGGTGATAATTTTGAAAAAATATTGACTACATATTTGGTTGAAAAACAAAACTTTGGATAATATTTTAAAAAATAATTTCATTTTTTTTATAAAAACGCTTGCAGAAATGAAATTCTGTTATATCTTTGCAACCGCAATAACGCAGAGGTTTGGTAGTTCAGCTGGTTAGAATACATGCCTGTCACGCATGGGGTCGCGGGTTCGAGTCCCGTCCAGACCGCAATATTGGGGAAGCCTTTCTTAACAGAAAGGCTTTTTTGCCCAAATACGGTATCTAAGATTAGTTGTGTTGTTTTGCTACGACTTTGTAACTCGTAGCTGGTTTAGTAGTTAGACCAATGAAAAGCTTTCCACTTTTGTGGATGGCTTTTTTGATTTAAGACACTTTTGGTTTTGCTTAAATAAGATGAAAATTTTACCGCAAAGAGCGCAAAGATTTACGCAAAGTTCACAAAGATATTTTTTAAAGAATGCAAAGTCGCAAAGCTTAATCAATTTTAAGCTTTGCGATTTTTTTTTCTCAATTCTGATTTCAACGAACAGTTTGTCATTTCGAGGAACGAGAAATCTTCGCAAGTAACTCAACAAAGATTTTCCGTTTATATATTAAAGTATAGCCCGTGGTTTCAACCGTGGGAACACAATGTAAATAAATACGTCTCCCGTGGTTGAAACCACGGGCTATGTTTAAATCAGGTTGAATATTTCTATATGAAAAAGCCTTTGTCAAAGTTTTAAAATTTGTGGACTTTGCGTTCCCGATAGTTATCGGGATAGTGCTTTTAGCGGTTAAGTAAAAGAAAGTTCCTACTTTTTAATTAAAACTTAAATTTTTAAAATATTGGATTTTAACTAATTAAAAAATTGTCCAAATTTTATTTGAAAAAACGCTTGCAGAAACGAAAATCTGTTGTATTTTTGCACTCGCAATAACGCAGGGTTTGGTAGTTCAGTTGGTTAGAATACATGCCTGTCACGCATGGGGTCGCGGGTTCGAGTCCCGTCCAGACCGCCTAAGTTGTTAAAAGCCTTTCTTAACGGAAAGGCTTTTTTGTTTTTGTTATTTAACCGCAATCCCGATAGCTATCGGGAGCTAAGATTTACGTAAAGTTCGCAAAGTTTAATTTAGCCACAGATTATACAGATTAACACAGATTTTAAAAAATCCTTCTAATCCTTTTAATCTGTGGCTAAAAATTTTAAGTATAAAAAGTTTTGCTCCCGATAGCTATCGGGATTGCGCTTTCCTTGCGGGCTTTGCGGTTAAATTTCACAATCCAATTTTCTTCTTATCTTTAATATCACTAAAAGTGCTATATTAAACACCAATGGAACACTCCGGTCAGAAACTCGATAAATACTATATCAAAAAAGTAGATGCTGATAAAAAGAGCATTTACTGCCACCACGATTTGATGGGTGAATTGTTTATTCCGCCACACAGACACCAGAAAGCACAGCTCTTATATGCGGAAGGCGATGTTGTTTTTGTGACTACAGAAACCAAAACTTATTTTTTACCTGCAAGACATTTTATCTGGATTCCGAGTGGAGTGGAGCATAGCATCGAGCCGAAATCGGAAAGTGTTATGATGCGAAATCTGTATTTTCCTGTTGAAAAAGAAGAAGATGACTTTTATAAAGTAGAAGGAATTTATCCCGTTAATAACTTACTGTTGCAAATGATGCTTTTTACGAATCGATGGAATGGCGATCTTAAAAAAGGAACTCCGAACTTTGCCATTGCTAAAGCTATAAAAGCGATTCTTCCGCAAATTTGCACCAATAATTTACCTTTAGAATTACCACAACCAAAAGACAAACGACTTGGAAAGATTCTTCGTTATATTGAGAATAACCTAGGAGAAACGATTCTGTTTGCTGATGTCGCTCATGAATTTGGTTTTAGCGAACGCTCTTTGTACCGCTTGTTTCAAAAAGATCTCAATATGTCTTTTATTCAATATTATACTATTAGAAGAATTTTAAAGGCAATCGAACTTTTATTAGAAAGAAAACTTTCGGTAAAAGAGGTAGCCGAAGAAGTTGGTTACAATAGTGCTCCGACTTTCAGTAATACTTTCTTCAAGATTTTAGGGCAAAGACCTTCCGATTACTTAAACGGAGAAGAGATTTTGGAAAGTAAATAGTTTTTATTTCACGCAGATTTTAATAGATTTTAGCTGATTTTGCAGATTCTTTTTTATTCCGCATAAAAAAAATCTCACAGATTTCACAGTTTTTTAAATGCTTTATAATCTGCACAATCTGACAAATCTGCGAGAGTAAAAAGGAAAATCTGCGCGCATCTGCTAAAATCTATTAAAATCTGCGTGAAATATCACAATCCAAATCTGTTTTGTAATAAATTGTTTTTCAGTGTTTTAATATAACGTTTTCGGAAAACATGATTTTAACATTTGTCTGAAATGAATATGTTCTTGGCTTTTTAGAATTATCAGTCACGAGAAAAATGAAGGAACTTTGCAGCATCAAATATTAATGTATTCATGTTCCTTAAAACAACAAATTCTACAGACGACTGTTTTCCCAGATTCCTGCTGTTAATCTTAATGATATTAGTATTCAATGGTTTACAAGCGCAGGAAGTTCATTCGGTTTCATTACAAGAAGCTTTGAAACTGGCTAAAGAAAACAACAAAAAAATCCTTAGATCTCAATTGGAGGTCACGCTCTCAGAGCAGAATATCAAAGAAAGAAAAGAACTCCGACTACCAGATGTACAGCTAAGCGGTATGTATTCTCGAATTACGAATATTACCGAATTTAAAGGAAGCGGGTTTTTAAAAGACAAAGAAGTTACACCGGCAATTCCTGAAATTTATGAGGTCAATTCGACTTTTAAAATGCCAATTTATGCTGGAAATAAGATTAATAATGCCATCAAAATTGCCAATCAGGAAAGCGAAATAGCTAAAATAAAAACAGAAAAGGCCGAAAATGATATCGAGCTTGAAGTCGTTGCTAATTATCTGGCGATTTATAAAATGATGGAACTTCAGAAAATATTCGAAGAAAACATCAAAGAAGAAAAAAGCCGATTGAAAGAAGTGCAATCGCTTCAAAAACATGGAACGGTTACGAAAAACGAAGTTATTCGTGCCGAATTACAGCTTTCAGATCGCGAATTGAATGCGTTAACTAACTCCAAAAACATTAAAATCGCACTTCACGATCTGAAAACGCTGATCCAGATTCCAGAAAACGAAGAAATTGCGATTGATACAACGTCGAGTTTGGATGAAATGAACGGTTTGGATCCGTATGATTTTTATATGAATAAAGCTTTGCAAAACGAAGAAATGCGTATTGCAAGTCAAGAATTAAATATCAGCAAAACGGAGCTGAAACTGGTAAAAGGAAACTATTTGCCAAGTGTTCATTTCTTTGGGAATTATGGTTTTTATTATCCAAACTATAAATTCTTTCCGCCCAATCCGTATCTGTACACTTTAGGGCAAGTTGGGATTGAAGCGACTTTTGACCTTTCGTCTTTATATAAAAATAAAACCAAAATGGAGCAGGCGAATACCAAAATCAAATGGCAGGAAATGCAGAATGAAATTGTAAAAGAGGAAATTCAAGACAAGTTGTATAAAGAACATACGCAGTATCAGGAAATTCTTGAAAAGTTTGTTGTTGTGGATAAAGCATTGGATTTGGCTGACGAAAATTACCGCATTGTAAAGCTGAAATACTTAAATCAATTGGTTTTAATTACCGAAATGGTTGACGCTGATAATGCTTTGCTTCAGGCGAAATACAACAAAATTTCTACTCGATTGGATGCGGTTTTAAAACATTACGAATTGCTTCATACGGCTGGAATGCTTCCGCAGAGCTAGATGGTGAGAGGTTTTTAGAGGAAAGAGACAAGAAGCAAGACTTTATAAGAGCAAGACTTGATAGGAGTAAGAAGCAAGAAAAAAGACATTTTAGAAAAGAACTAAGTAAAGAGATTAAAGAGATATGGTTAAGATAAAAAATGAAACTAGAAGAAACAAAACGTTTCATATACTAATAACAATTATTGCGTGTGTGCTTGTTATAAGCGGAGTTATTTTGGGGATTTGGTTTTATGTATTTAACCGAAATCACGAAGAAACCAATGATGCTCAGGTTGAGCAATATGTAACGCCAATTATGTCGAGAATTACGGGTTATGTGCAGGAAGTTCGTTTTAATGAAAATCAGTTTGTGCATAAAGGCGATACTTTGGTTGTAATTGATAACAGAGAATACAAATCGAAATTGGATGTGGCTCTTGCCGATGTTCAGAATGCGAAACAAAATAGTGTTGTGGCTGAGAAAAATGCTGTAAATACAGCCAGCGCTACAGCAATTAACGAAGCGCAATTGGACGCTGCCAAATCGAATCTTTGGAAAACCAAACTGGAATACGAACGTTATAAAGCTTTGGTAAGCGAAGAAGCGGCAACTTCTCAGCAATTAGAGAAAGTAAAAGCAGATTACGAGTCGGCGCAGGCGCATTTTCAGGAAATGAAGAATAGAATTCATTCATCTGCTTTGAGTACTTCTGTTGCCGAAGCAAATGTTCCGACAACGCAAACCAATATTGCTTCAAAACAAGCAACGGCAGATAATGCGGCTTTATTTCTTTCGTACACCATAATTACGGCGCCTTATGACGGCTGGGTTGGAAAACGAACTTTACAGCCAGGACAATTGGTAAAAGAAGGTCAGTCTTTATTATCAATTGTAAGTAAAGAAAAATGGATTACAGCCAATTTTAAAGAAACGCAATTGCAATATTTAACTGTTGGACAGGATGTCGAAATCAAAGCGGATGCTTTGAGCGACAAAACTTTCATTGGTACAATTGCCTCTTTATCGCCAGCGAGCGGGGCAAGATTTTCATTGCTTCCTCCAGATAATGCAACGGGTAACTTCGTAAAAATCGAACAAAGAATTCCGGTTAGAATTCAGTTAAAAGATAACGATAAACAAGCCGACTTTTTAAGAGCGGGAATGAATATTAGTGTGATCGCAGCACATTAAAATGGAAGATAAAAGTATTTTTAAATCATGGGTTCCAAAATGGGCAATCATTACGATTTTGTTTGTTTGTCTTTTGCATTCTATGATTTTGTTGGGAGTTTATACGTCAAACGTAACATATGCAGCAAGTTTTCTGGACATTGAGCCCGAAGATTTGCAGTACGCGATGTGCGTAACGTACGGAACTCTGCTGGCTACAATTCTCATAGAAAGCCGATTTTCGAGTTTTTTCCCTGCCAAAAATTACCTCATGGGCGTTTATTCCTTAATTGGAGTTACGATTGTGACGTCAGGTTATGTCGATAATTTTGCAGTTTTTCTATTGCTGAGAGTTGCCGAAGGAATCTTAATGGCTCTTCCTGCCATTACCATCAGACAATTGCTTATTGAGCAGTTTGATTCTAAAAATGCCATTATAATTGGTTTTTCCTTTTATTACGGTTCTCTACTGCTGTCAACGCCTTTTATTATGAATATTGCAGTTTGGTTTCTGGATCATTACGACTGGAAATACATGCTGTATGTTTCGGGCGGACTGCAGGTTTTAAATGTCTTTTTAATCTTGGTTACTTTTCGTGGGCACCGAACAACAAAGAAAATCCCGTTGTATCAAATCGACTGGATGAGCTATTTTTTGGTTTTAACAGCTATTCTTTGCGGTGCCTACTTTTTTGTGTATGCCGAAAAAAAATATTGGTTCGAATCTTCTCAAATGGTTTTAATGCTTATCATGGCACTTATTACGGGAGGTTTGTTCATCTTTAAAGAACTTTTGGTCAAAAGGCCAACTTTTAATTTTGAAGTTTTTAAATATGCCAATCTTCGAATTGGGTTTTTATTGTTTTTCTTGTTTTACATCAGCAGGGCAACGCTGAGTCTTTGCCATTCGGCGATGTATTCGATTTGGAATTGGGATCCGTCTCGAGTTGCGGGCGTGCAATACATTAACGGACTCGGAAATATTATCGGATTGGTTTTGGCGGCTTTTTTCTTGATGAAATCGCTTTCGACCAAAATCATTTTTCTGATTGGCTTTTCGCTGATTGCGTTGTATCACTTTTGGTTTACGTTTCTTTTTGTGCCCGATGTGGCTTTGTCAGATATTATTGTTCCGTACTTTTTGCAGGGCATCGGAGTTGGATTGTTATTTGTTCCGTTGATTTTATTTACTACTTCTTCGGTTCCTGCAAATATGGCGGTTTCTTCTGGAATTGTCGGCGTTTCTGGACGTTTCTGGGGTAGTACGATTGGTTTTTGCGTTATGCAGAATGCAACTGTATTTTTAAACAAAAAACACTTTTTAAAGCTTAGTCAATTTGTAACGGGTGAAAATCCCGAAGCACAGCAAAACATTGCAAACGCTACACAGAGTTTTATTGCCAAAGGATATTCGGTAGATAATGCGAATGTTTTGGCTATGAAAAAGATTTTCGGAAGCATCGCCAAACAGTCGACTTTATTGGCAGATATGGAGATTTACACCATTGTGGGTTATGGTTTGTTGGTTTTGATTATTCTTATTGCATGTAATCAGCATTTGAGACAGACTATGACTTTGGTTAAAAGCAAGATTTGGATTGGGTAAAGATTTTGTTTCAGGTTTAATGTTTCAAGTTTTTGCCAATCTTTGTCTATTATTCTCGCAATCCCGATAGCCATCGGGAGTAGAGACGCAAAGGTTTTATTTTTAAAGCCACAGATTATAAAGATTTAAAGGATTTTTTTTCACGCAGATTCTGCAGATTTTAGCAGATTTAATTTTTGAGATTTTTAAAAATAAATAATCTGCGCTTATCTGCTTAAATCTTTTTAAAATCTGCGTGAAACAAAAAACTCTGCGAGAAACCTCGATCCAACTCTACGGAATTAAGTATCTTGCAACCGTTAAAAACAACAAAACAAAATTATGAGCCAGCAATGTGTAATTTTTGATATGGACGGTGTGATTTGTCACACCAATCCGCATCATGTAGTCGCTTTTGAGGAGTTTTTCAAAAAATATAATATTCCGTATACTCAAGAAGAATTTGAAGAGCATATGTACGGAAAACACAATAGTTATATCATGACGCATTTCTTCAAACGCCCAATTCAGGGAGAAGAACTTCTAAAATTAGAAGACGAAAAAGAAGGAATGTTTCGCGAGATTTACAAAGACAAAGTCGAAACGATTCCGCATTATATGGATTTTTTAAACGAATTAAAATCTCGTGGATTCAAAACGGCTGTCGGAACATCGGCGCCACGTGCGAATCTGGATTTAATTGCCAATTTCCTGAAACTAGACGAAAAAATGGATTCGATGAGGTCGTCAGAAGACGTTACGTTTCATAAACCAAATCCGGAAGTATATTTAAAATCGGCAGAAAGAGTTGGAGTTTCTCCGTCGGATTGTGTGGTTTTTGAAGATTCTTATTCGGGCGTTACAGCAGGATTAAATGCCGGAATGAAAGTCGTAGGTGTTTTGAGCACACATAATAAAGAAGAACTTCCGCCATGCGATTTTTATATTAATGATTATAGTGAAATTAATGTCGATAAGATAATTGAGTTGCTAAATTCTAATTAAATAAAATTTCAAACTTTGCGACTTAGCGTCTTTGCGAGATTAATTTTTAAAGTATGTAATTTTTATACTTATGAATCTCTCGCAAAGTCGCAGAGTCGCAAAGCTTTTTTAATAATTATCTTCCAAAAAAGCCATCCAGCCTTTTTCAAATTCTTCTGGCGTTACGTTCAATGTTTTTTGGATATTGCCGAAAGACGCAATGAGTTTGGGTAGAATATCTTTTCCCCATTTTTGAGTCATATATTCGATTATCGTGTAGCCAATATTGTAAATCTGATTGCCGTGATTAAGATCTTCTAAAGTCAGGTTTTTGCTTTTGGCGTATTTTACGCTTAGCGAATTAACTTCTCCTGCTTCAAAAATACTAATCGATTCCCAGAGCCAGCGCGGATATTTGGCTTTAAACTTTTTATCAAATTCCTTATCAAAAGTCAGTCGGTCTTGGGTGATGATGGTGTCTTTTGCTTTATAAATTAAAATATTTAGCTGAACACAATGCGTAAATTCGTGCAGCGCCGTTTTGAGCGGATCGTCGGGAAAAATAGAATTAAACCAATTTGTCCATACAAAATGAAATTCGTTTGGACCACGACTTGTGCCTTTTGTGTTTTCTGTTAAACCCGTAGCTTCATTAAACTTGAATTGCGAACCATAAACAAAAACCTTTATAGGGTCGTGTTCAATATCTTTTAGATTTTCTCTTATTCTAGAATAATTTTCCTCGAGATGCTTGTTGACTTTTTCGGCTTCGCTTTTATAAATTCCGTTATAGGAAACAATAAAATGCTCCGATTTAAGAGTTTTGGTTTCGTGCTGAACAGTAAAGCTTCGAACCGTTCTCGCAAAATAAAAAACAGCAATAATTGCTAATAGAATAACTAATAATCTGTATTTTCTCATGTGTTCTAATTGTTTTTTGAGATTTAAAAACAAGCGAAATTTTGAGAATTAGGTTTTTGGTGTTTTAAAAATAAGAATATTTAAATACTAAACTGTAAAATAATTAAAGAAATTTCTGAATTGTTTTTTGTTTTGCCACAGATTATTAAGATTAAAAGGATTTTCGCTCTTTTTTTGTCATTCCGAGGAACGAGGACACGAGCGATAGCGAACTGGCGAAGCAATCACACTAGAAACTCCGCAAAGTTTTTTCCGCATTGTAACCATAAAGTATTGTCATTTCGACGGAGGAGAAATCTCCACAAGTAACTCCGCAACGAAAAGCTAATCTTTGTCGAGCTTCTCGCGAAGATTTGCTTTGCCTATTCGCTATCGCTCGAGTCTCGTTCCTCGAAATGACAAATTAGACGGATATGCTTTATGGAATAAGAAAGTTAAATGGATTGCCTCCTGCTTTAGCTGGAGGTTTTTTTATGTTTGAAAAGGAAAAGGCTTTAGCCGAAAATTGATTTCTATAAGAAAAAAATAATTAGAGTTGAACGCATATATGGGTTCAAATGAAATTAAGTTCGAATGATTTTTGCAATATTTTAAATCTAAAATTATGAGTACAAATCATTTTTCAGAAGAAGTTGAAACTAGGCTAAAAGGTTTTTTTAATGAAATTATTGATCCAAAAGATATGGCGAAAACAATTCGAGAGGTAAATTATCTTCTTTCTTTATACTGCATGAGAAGTCGTAAAACTGATGAAATGGAATTCACCAACATAGATGATAATTTTTATTAGCTAAATAAACTAGCAGAAGTTCTCGATCCTTATTTGGATTTGAGATAAGAAAGATAAAACACAAAGTATAGCCACACAGTTTGTCATTCCGAGGAACGAGGAATCGCACTAGAAACTCCGCAAAGAAAATCGCCAATCTTTGTAGATATACGCGTGTGATTCCTCGTTCCTCGAAATGACAAAACTGTACTAATAGGTTGGTGTTATTCTCAAAACATGGCCAATGGTTTCAACCATTGAAACGCAATCATTGTCGATAATCTTTGTCTCCCGTGATTGAAATCACGAGCTATATTTGAAAGAGGATAGTTATATTGAGATTGATTAGGAATCTTTTTTAATCATGAAATCCAATGCCCAAATTCAGTTATAATTGTCCAGATCCCATTAGTTTTTTTTAAGAGATAACTCCTTCCGGAAGCGCTTTGAAAAGATTTTGAATATGTTATAGATACAATGCAGTTTTCAAAATCATTATCAAATAAGGGTTTGCTTACCGATATTATATTTTGCCTTTTGTAAATATCTTTAAATATTATTTCTATTTCTTCGTCGGTCAGGCAATTTGTATTTTTGATGTATTTAGGATCAAATTCAGATTGTTTTATTAATTCTAAATCCCAAGTTTCCTCGGTATCAGTATTGTTTTTTTTAAAATCATTTAATGTCATTTCAGATACTGTAATTCCTCTAGTATCTTCTTTAAATTCTCTTACATTAAATGAAGTTTTAGGTTTTCTACATTTTATATAAATAGATACTTTGTTCTTTTCGATTTCGTGGCTAATTATTTTTTTAAATATTTCATTTTCTTGTTTATTCTGTGAGAAGCTTAAAATTGAAAATAGAAGTAGTAATATTTTTAAAACCGTTGACATTGAATGAAATAAGTTTTTTTTTTTTTTTTTTTTTTTTTGAAGATATGCTTTTGGTTAAATGTAATAAAAAATTGGACATTGCCAAAAAACAAAAAAGCTTCTGAAAAAATATTCAGAAGCTTTTTAAAAGTGCGGATAATAGGACTCGAACCTACACGCCTTGCGGCACCAGATCCTAAGTCTGGCACGTCTACCAATTTCGCCATATCCGCGGTAATTGTGGGTGCAAAGATAGGCATACTTTTGAATTATCAAAGCATTTTTTGAAAATTTTTTTTAATTCTCTTTTTCGTACTTTTGGTTTTCTATAAAAATAATTTAAATGGAAAATATTAAGTCCTACGTTCAACAACATAAAGATCGGTTTATCAACGAATTGATCGAATTATTAAAGATTCCGTCGGTTAGTGCCGACACTGCATATTCTCAAGATGTTATTGACACAGCAGAGGCTGTAAAAGAAAGTTTATCAAAAGCAGGGTGCGATTATGTCGAAACTTGCGACACTCCAGGTTACCCAATTATCTACGGAGAGAAAATTATAGATCCCAATCTTCCAACGGTTTTAGTTTACGGCCACTACGACGTACAACCGCCAGATCCATTAGAATTATGGACTTCACCACCTTTTGAACCGGTTATTAAAACTACAGATATTCACCCAGAAGGAGCCATCTTCGCACGTGGAGCTTGTGACGACAAAGGTCAGATGTACATGCACGTAAAAGCGCTTGAGTTAATGGTACAAAGCAATACGTTGCCTTGTAACGTAAAATTCATGATCGAAGGTGAAGAAGAAGTTGGTTCAGCAAGTTTGGCTTGGTTCGTAGAACGTAATCAAGAAAAACTGAAAAACGACGTAATCTTGATTTCAGATACAGGAATGATCTCTAACCAACAGCCGTCTATCACGACAGGTTTAAGAGGTTTGAGTTATGTTGAAGTAGAAGTTACAGGTCCAAACCGCGATTTGCATTCAGGTTTATACGGTGGAGCTGTGGCGAACCCGATTAATATTTTGGCAAAAATGATTGCTTCGCTTCACGACGAAAACAATCATATTACAATTCCAGGTTTCTACGATAAAGTAGAAGAATTATCTGCAGAAGAAAGAGCAGAAATGGCAAAAGCGCCTTTCAGTTTAGAAAAATATAAAAATGCTTTAAACATTGCTGATGTTTACGGCGAAAAAGGTTATGTAACGAACGAAAGAAACTCAATCCGTCCGACATTAGACGTAAACGGAATTTGGGGCGGTTATACTGGCGAAGGTGCTAAAACGGTTATTGCGAGTAAAGCTTTCGCTAAAATCTCAATGCGTTTGGTTCCAAATCAGGACTGGGAAGAAATTACAGAACTTTTCACAAAACACTTTACAAGCCTTGCTCCAGCTGGAGTTACAGTAAAAGTTACACCTCATCACGGTGGTCAGGGTTATGTTACGCCAATTGACAGCATTGGTTATCAGGCAGCAAACAAAGCGTATACAGAAACGTTTGGAGTTCCTGCAATTCCGGTTCGTTCTGGAGGAAGTATTCCGATTGTGGCTTTATTCGAAAAAGAATTAAAAAGTAAAACAATCTTAATGGGATTTGGTTTGGACAGCGATGCTATTCACTCGCCAAATGAACATTTCGGAATCTTTAATTACTTGAAAGGTATTGAGACTATTCCGTTGTTTTACAAGTATTTTGTGGAATTAAGTAAATAAAAAAGAAACAAAGGTTCAAAGGCACAGAGGTGCAAAGTTTTATATAAATCCGTTCAGAAATGAGCGGATTTTTTTATGGGCGTTCCCTTCGGTCGGGCTTTCGGCTATATCTTTTATTCCGCTTCGCTACATAAAAGGATACCGCCTCAAACGAAGTTCACTGAACTCCAATAAAATAAAAATAATGTGAAGTAATCCCTAACGCATTTGGAAAATCAAGAAAATTTAGGTTGTAAGAACTTTTAAGTCTTACGATATCAGAATCTTAAAAAAATATTTGCTAGTTTGAAAATTAATTCTACATTTGTAGAGCAATGTCTATATCTGTAGAATTAAAACATAAATATGAAAAACCTCTTTTTACTATTGTTTTGCGGGATAATGTTTTTGAGCTGTAAAAGTAAACCGATCAATCAAAAAATTGATAAGAAAAAAGAAGGCGTTTGGATTGATAGTTATTCGCAAGATGGAACGAATTATAAATCGTATGAATATTATAAAAATGATCTTCCGGTTAAAAAATGGAAAACGTATATTAACGGAAAAATCTACAAAACAGAGAAATATAAAAACGGAATCTGTATCGTAAAAAGTTATTACGAAAACGGAAAACTGGAATCGAAAGGGAAAACTAAATTTGAGACTGATTCGGTTCAGTCACATTGGTTTTATTTTGGAGAATGGAAGTTTTATTCGGACAAAGGAAAATTAAAAGGAGTCAAAAATTACGATAAAGGAGAATTGATTTCGGAACAAAATATTAAATAGACAAACTAGCCTCTAAACCATGAAAAAATTAATAACGCTTTCTTTTCTTTTAATGAATTGCATTTTGATGCAAGCCCAAACCTATAAAGAATGGGTTCATAAAGCAGATTCTTGTTACATGGTAAAAAACTATGAATTGTCTGTTTCGTATTATGAAAATGCGTTTAAAATAGAACAGAAAGACTATGCAGATTTATACGACGCAGGCTGTTCTGCTTCTATGGCAATGCGGCATAAAAAAGCATTTAAATGGCTGAATCTTTCTATAGATAAAGGATACGAGAACATTGCGCATATTAAAATTGATGAGGATTTAAAGTCTTTGCATTCAGAAAAAGAATGGAATAAAACAATTGATAAACTGCAGAAGAAGTTAGATGTTATTGGAGCAAATTATGATAAGGTTCTCGAAAGGCAATTAGCAGAGATTTACACCGATGATCAGGAAATTCGAGGCGAGTTTATGAATGTTTATAGAGCTACTAAACCTGACAAAAAGAAAATTGACAGCATTGGCAAAATAATGGAAAGAAAAGACAGTATTAATCTCATTAAAGTGATGAAAATACTGGACGAAAGAGGCTGGTTGGGAAAAAATGTGGTCGGAACGCAGGGAAATCAGACTTTGTTTATGGTGATTCAGCATTCTGATTTAAAATATCAGCAAAAATACCTGCCTATGATGAGAGAGGCGGTTAAAAATGGCAATGCCAATCCTGGAAATCTAGCGTATTTAGAAGATAGAGTAGCTTTGAGGGAAGGGAAAAAACAAATTTATGGCAGTCAGAGTTCGAAGAATAAAAAGACTAATAAAATTTGTATAGCGCCAATGATAGACCCAGATAATGTGGATAAAAGACGCGCTGAGGTCGGACTTGGAACTATGGCCGAATATGCTGCAAAATTGAATATTGAATGGAATTTGGAGCAATATAAAAAGGAATTGGCTGAAACTGAAAAACTTGAAAATACAAAACCATGATACAATTATCAAATGCAGAAGAACAGTTAATGGAGCATTTATGGAAGCTTGAAAAAGCTTTTATGAAAGATTTGCTCGAAGCGTATCCAGAACCAAAACCTGCTACAACGACAGTTGCAACTTTATTGAAACGAATGATCGATAAGAAATTTGTGGCGTACAACGAATTTGGAAATTCGAGAGAGTATTATCCGCTGGTAAAGAAAACGGACTATTTTGCAAAACATGTAAAAGGGCTGATTAGCAATTTCTTTAATAATTCGGCTTCACAATTTGCTTCGTTTTTTACGACCGAAACCAATTTGTCGGCTTCAGAATTGGAAGATCTTAAAAAAATAATCGATTCAGAAATTCAAAAAAAGAAGAAATGATAGCATATCTTTTAAAATCGGGTTTACTGCTTGCTGTTTTTTATGCAGTGTATAAATTGTTGTTAGAAAACGAAAGAATGTTTCAATTCAATCGTGCCTATCTTCTAGGAAGTTTGATTTTCAGCTTAGTTATTCCGTTGCAATTGTTTTCGGTTGCATCATTTTTTCCGTCAGAAATTAAAACAATTCAGATGGACGAAATAATGATCGTGTCTAGTAAATCTATCTTAAACGAAGTTTCATACAATGAAATCGTATATTTCTTTTTAGGAGCAATTTATGTTCTCATTGCAACAATTTTACTGATTCGATTTGCTATAAACGTGTCTTCTTTTTTCTTGAAAATAAAAAAGAATTCGGTGCAATTTATAGACAATCAGAAACTTGTTTTAATAAAAGAATCGATTTTGCCACATTCTTTCTGGAATGCTATTTTTATCAGTAAAGAAGATTTTGCAAATGGAAAAATTCCATCAGAATTAATCGCTCATGAAAAAGCACATTTGCAGCAAAAACATACTTTGGATATTCTTTTTGTTGAGGTTTTGCAAATCGTATTTTGGTTTAATCCGATGTTTGTTTTGTTTGAAAAAGCAATAAAACTCAATCATGAATTTTTAGCCGATGAAGCCGTAAACAAACAATTTGATGAAGTTAAAAGTTATCAGAACTTATTGTTGCAATTTGCTTCAAATAAACATACTGTCGCTTTGGCAAGTAATATTAATTATTTAATAACCAAAAAACGTTTGCTCATGATGACTAAAGAAAAATCGCCAATTACAATGATTTTAAAAGTGAGTTCTGTAACGGTCGTTTCTATTTTATTGTTAATTGCCTTTAATTCGGAAGCTACTGCGCAAAACAGTTTTAATGGAAAAAACGGTAATAGTGTTAATGAAAAGGCAGATATGAATCAGCCACAATTTCCTGGCGGAATAGAAAAGTTCTATATGTTTGTGGGGCAAAATTTTAAAATGTCAGAAGAATTTTCGAAACAAAAAATGGATGGCAAACTTCTTATTGAGTTTATGGTCGAAAAAGATGGAAGTCTGTCTGAGTTTAATGTTGTAAAAAATTTAGGCTACGGAACAGCAGATGAAGCAATAAGAGTTTTAAAACTTTCACCAAAGTGGATTCCAGGTAGTGAAAACGGAAAACCAGTTAGAGTGTTGTATTCTTTGCCAATTACCATTCAAAGTGAGAAATAGAGGTTCAGGGTAACAAAGTAGCAAAGTGACAAAGGTTTTTTAAAAGACTCCAGCTTTAGTTGGAGTTTTTTTTACGCAAAGTATAAAACCTTTGTCACTTTGTTCCTCTGAATCTTTGTCCCTTAAAAGAAAAAAATCCGCTTCTTGATGGGAGAAGCGGATAAAATTAAAAACTAATTAAAAAAAAATTCTAAAAATAAACATGCAAACCAGATTAAAACAAGTCTGGATTGTATCCGAAATAAGGTACATTTTGTTCGTTAAAAATGACCCCATATTCTTCTAGCTCCTTTAAGATCGGTTCGTAAACTTCTTTTTTAATAGGAAGCTGAACGCCTGGAGTTGTAATTTTTCTGTTTAAGATTAATAAAGTCGCAATTGCAACCGGAAGTCCGACTGTTTTTGCCATTGCAGTATAAGTCTGATCTTCACCAATACAAACCATTTTAGAATCGATTTGTTTCTTTTCTCCATTCAATTCGTAACCAAATTTGTGATACATCACAATCATATCTTTGTCATCTGGTTCAAGAGCCCAGCTGTCAGTTAAGATTTTTTCTAAAATTTGAGCAGGAGTAGCATTTGGCAGATTGACTTTTTTGTTTGGGTTGAATAAATCCAGTTCCAAAAGTTTATCCCACATAATATCGTCTTGATCAATTTTTAAGAGCAAGCGAGTTTTAATTTCGGCAGAATCCGTCGGATGATACGGAAGAAAAGAATTGATAAACTGACGATAACTCATATTTTCTGACCCCTCTAAAATATAGCTATCGTCAGTCATTCCAAGCTGTACAAACATATTCCAAGCGCGAGAATAACCCACTCTTCTAATTGTACCTCTATATAATGTCAAAATATTATCTAAACCATAAACCGATCTGTATTTAAGCGAATCACGATTAGAATATGCTTCAAATTTTCCGTAACCTTCTACTTCCAGAAATTCGGTTCTTCTAAACAAAGCGCTGTACGGTATATATTTATAAGTTCCTTCCTGAATGAATTTTGCAGCACCGCCTTGTCCAGCCAAAACGACATTTCTTGGCGCCCAAGTAAATTTGTAATTCCACAAATTATTATCAGATTCAGGGGCTACTAGTCCGCCGCAGAAAGATTCAAACAAAAGCATTTTACCACCTTTTGATCTGATTTCGTCAATGACTTTCATGGCACTCATATGATCAATTCCTGGATCAAGACCAATTTCATTCATAAAAATCAGATTGTTTTGAATTGCTTCTTCGTTTAAAGCCTGCATAGCATCGCTGATATAAGATGCAGTTACAAGATGTTTTTTGAATTCAAGGCAGTCTTTTGCAATTTCAATATGCAGATGTGCGGGAAGCATAGAAATGACTATTGATGCATTTTCAATAGCTTTTTTTCTATCATCGGAATTAAAAATATCTAAGGCAAGCGGAGTGGCATTAGGGTGGTCTTGTGTTTTTGCTTTCGCAAGATTCAATGAAAGATCAGCTACTGTTAAATGCAGCTGTTCTTCGTTAGATTTTGATAGTAAATATCGAATCAAAGAAGATGCAGATCTTCCTGCTCCAAATATTAAAATGTTTCTCATGTCTTAAATATTTAACACAAATATATTTAATTGTTATAAATATAACAATTAAAATTAAAGAAAATTAAATTATTTTTTTCGCAAAACTCAAGAAATAATTTGATTTTGTTCTAAATAATCTAGAAACAAAGGCGGTTTTTCGGTTCGTTTGGAGTATTTTTGTTTGAAATTTCAAAGAAATATATTATGAAAAGAAGAATCGTTCTAACTGGAGCATTTATTGGTATGCTAGCTATTATTTTGGGCGCTTTTGGGGCTCATTTATTGAAAAAGTATCTTTCAGTTGACCAATTAAATACTTTTGAAGTTGGTGTCCGTTACCAAATGTACCATGCACTCTTTCTTCTTTTTTTGTCGACCCAAAAAGACATTGCAGAAAAGACCTTAAAATCGATCTATAATTTGGTTGTTGGAGGTGTTCTTCTTTTCAGCGGTTCTATCTATTTATTGGCAACAAAGGACTACACTTTATTCGAGTCTAAAATTGTAGTATTCGCAACACCTTTGGGTGGTTTCTTATTAATTATTGCTTGGGCACTATTATTCTTTACGATTTTGAAGAGAAAATCATAAAATCCCGAAAAAAAAATTCTGTCTAAGAATTAATCTTTAATTTTGTCACATAAATAACATATAACTTTATTTGTGTGACTTTTTTGTATTTTACATTGTCAAACAAAAATAATATAACAAATTCGCGTATAAGGTTGTAAATAAACAAATTAGAGGCGGTTATTTTTTTCTTTTTGTAAATTTTAAAGTGAAATTTCTCTTTTTTCGTATAAATTAAAGTGAAATTTAAGTATTTTAAAAGAAATAAAAATAAATCTGTAATTTTGCCTTAAACAAAAAATCACACACAACTTAAAAACTTATGGACACAAATACAGTTTTCGCGCAATCGATTTCGTTAAAAGAGTTAGGAATTGAAAATGCAAAAGTTCGTTATCAACTATCTGCAGATGAATTACATGCGATTACTTTGCAGTCTGGTCAAGGTGTTGAGAATTCTACTGGAGCGTTAGCAATTAATACAGGTGAATTTACAGGTCGTTCTCCACAAGATCGTTTTATCGTAAAAGACGATATTACTAAGGATCAAGTTTGGTGGGGAAATGTAAATATCCCATTTGAGCCTCAAGCTTTTGAAAAGCTTTATAATAAGGTAACAGCATTTTTATCAGACAAAGAAGTTTTTGTTCGTGATTCTTATGTGTGTTCTGATCCAAATTATAGATTGAATGTTCGTGTTGTAACAGAAACTGCTTGGTCAAACTTGTTTTGCTACAATATGTTCTTACGTCCAGAAGATTCAGAGCTGGCAAATTTTACTCCAGAATGGACCGTAGTTTGTGCTCCAAGTTTTATGGCAGATCCTGCTGTAGACGGAACACGCCAGTCTAATTTTGCTATTTTAGATTTTACTAAAAAAATTGCTTTAATTGGTGGAACAGGTTATACAGGAGAAATGAAAAAAGGAATTTTTTCTGCATTAAACTTTATTCTTCCAGTTTTCAAAAATACACTTCCAATGCATTGCAGCGCCAATGTTGGTGAAGCAGGAGATACAGCAATCTTCTTCGGATTGTCTGGTACAGGAAAAACAACTTTATCTGCAGATCCAGAGCGTAAATTAATCGGAGACGATGAGCACGGCTGGACAAATGAAAATACAGTTTTCAATTTTGAAGGCGGATGCTACGCAAAAGTAATCAACTTAACTGAAGAGAATGAACCAGACATTTTTAGAGCAATCAAAAAAGGAGCGCTTTTAGAGAATGTGGTTTTCAAAGCAGGAACAAACGTAGTAGATTTTGACGATGTTTCTATCACACAAAATACACGTGTAAGTTACCCAATTACACATATTGATAATGTACAGCCAGGTTTGGTTGGACACAATCCAAAAAATATATTTTTCTTAACAGCAGATTCTTTCGGAATTTTGCCTCCAATCTCAAGATTGACTCCAGGTCAGGCAGCTTACCACTTTATTTCTGGATATACAGCAAAAGTTGCTGGGACAGAAGCTGGTGTAACTGAGCCTCAGCCAAACTTCTCTGCTTGTTTTGGAGCGCCATTTATGCCTTTGCACCCAACTCGCTATGCTGAAATGTTGAGCAAAAAAATGAAAGATGCAGGTGTAAAAGTTTGGTTAATCAACACAGGATGGACTGGCGGAGCTTACGGAACAGGAAGCCGTATGAAGCTGAAATATACTCGTGCTATGATTACTGCAGCATTAAAAGGAGAATTGAATGATGTAGCGTTTAAAAATCATGAAGTATTTGGAATTGAAATTCCTCAAGATTGTCCAAATGTTCCAGTGGAAATTTTAAATCCTAGAAATACTTGGGAAGACAAAGATTTATACGATAAAAAAGCGTTAGAATTAGCACATAAATTCAAAGCTAATTTTGCGAAATTTGAAGAGTTTGCAAATGCTGAAATTTTAGCAGGAGCACCAATTACAGAATAGAAGGAATTATTTAATTCAAAATAAAAAAGCTGTTCAGAAATGAACAGCTTTTTTTGTTTTTTTGTGTCTGTCTGATACTGTTTGCTTGTCTCCCTGAGCGAAGTCGAAGAACGTTCCAATTGGAAACTGGGCTTCGACTTCGCTCAGCCTGACAATCAGTACTTTTTAAAGACATTGAAACGCAGTTTTCAGCACAGTTTAAAGGAAAGTACTGAAAAACTGCAATTTCAAATCAACACTGAATCTTTATTTCTTCGTTTCGTCGATGCGTTTTTGGATTAAATCCCAAGTGTAATAATGGAAAGTCATTCCGTTACTCATTGCTACAAAAAGTCCGTTTTTATATTTTGAACCTAAGTTTACACTTGTAACATCTGCACCATCACATTCAATTGTAGAAGTTGGAACTTCTGCCAATAATGGATGATTGTTTGGATTTCCATTTGCACCTTCTCTTGGGTAAACCATAAATGAATTTGCCTGCTGATTGGATACCAGAATATATCCTGTAGAATCTGTTTTTTTGTAAATCGCAATTCCTTCATGATCTGCTTTGAAATCTTTCTGACCAAAGAAAGCCAATTCTTTATTATCGTTTAAAGCCGGATCTGCTTTGTATTTTCTAATTCCAGCCTGTTCGTCACAATAGTATACAAAACCTAATTCGTTATCTACAGCAATCGCTTCAATTTCTTTCTTTCCACTGTAAGTTCCGAATTTGCGAACGACTTTTGCAGTAGCAAATTTTCCATTTCCAGAAAGTTCATATTGCCATAAATAGCTTCCAGATGGGCCAGTTTTTCTTCCCACAATAGCAAAAATCTTTCCGTCAGTTTTACGAGTGTATAAAGCAACTCCCATTGGATCGCGCTCTGCTTCTCCGTCAAAAACTGGAATTCCGCCATTGTCAATTGGCTCTAAATCAGGTAAACTAAAAATTCTAATTTTGTTTTCTTCACGTTCTGTAGTAACGGCAACGTCTACTTTTTTTCCGTCAATAATCAATCCGTAAGCGATATCAACATTGTTTGGACGTTTTAACGGAATTGATTTTTTAAGGATTTTTCCATTCAAATCAAAAGCATATAAACCGCCGTCTGTGTCTTTATCTGTTCCAACAATTATGCTTTTTGAAGCATCAGTTGGATTGATCCAGATTGAAGGATCGTCTGTATCGTGAGGGAGAGCCTCTGTAACCGCTGTTGGTTTTACGGCATTTGGCTGAATTGGCGCTAATTTATCGTCTTTACAAGCTGTAAATGCTAAGCTTAAAAGTAAAAAAGCAACTAAAGATTTATTTTTCATTTCTATTATATATTTTAATGCAATTAGACAGAGCGCTAAACTCTGTCTAATTTAAGAATTTTAAAAAAGTGCAGATTACAAGTCTAATTTCAATCCGAAATTGTAACGAGGCTGGTAATATTCAGCTTGTTTTGTATGAGCAGCAACTCCTTGGTAGTAACGTAACGGTTGGTTTGTTAAGTTATTTGCTTCAGCAAAAACACGTAATTGTTTAGTGATTTTATAAGAAGCATTGGCATCTAAGAAAAATTGCTTGTCATAGTAGCTGTCTTTGTAAGACTCAGAACCTAATTCATCTAAATAATCAGAGGTAAAGTTGGTTGAGATTCTTGCAGAGAAACGTTTGTTTTCCCAAGATAAAGATCCGTTAAACATGTGAGGCGTTGTTCCAGGAAGACTGATGTCATTTCTTTCGTTTCCGTCTTCGTCAGCAATTCCGCTTGCTTTCGATTTTGTGTACGTATAGTTTAAATAGATGCCAAATCCTTTTAAGAATTTACCTGGCAAGAAATCTAACTGACGCTGAAAAGCAACTTCAAACCCGTAAACATCTACATTTTCTCCATTTCGTGATTGTAAAAATGACCAGTTTTCTCCCACTGGAATTGGGTTTGCCTGATTTGGGAAATCTGCAGCAAATTTCGCATCAGTATATTGATTATCGCTGTAGTTGTAAATGAAATCATTTAATCTTTTGTAGAAAACACCTCCAGAAATTAAACCAACAGATTTGAAATAGTTCTCTGCCATGAAATCATAGTTGTACGAATATGTAGCTTTAAGATCTGGATTTCCAGCTGTAATTTCTTTATCGGCAGCAATATTATTTACATAAGGAGCCAATGCGTAATAGTTTGGTCTTGCTAAAGCTGTTGTAGCAGCAGCTCTTAAAACTAAATCTTTTGTTGCGTTGTATTGTAATGAAATACTTGGCAATAAATTAGTGTAAGAGTTGGTATTGTTGATTTTACTCTCCAATTCTTCTTCGTCTAATACACGGTTTCCTGTATAATCGATATGAGTATTTTCAACACGGAAACCTAATACCATAGAAAGTTTATCGTTAAAATCCTGATCCCATCTTACATAAGCTGCAGTAATTCTTTCTTTAGCGTTATAGTTTACCGCTAAATATTCTGCTGGATCTGCTTCTTTATCAAATAAAGCAGGATTATTTAAATCTAAGCTTCCTAAGAAAGCTGCAGAAGCAAAAGTTCCCGGCACATATTTACTTCCTGGATTAAAATCTTTTCCGTCAAAATAGCTTGTTGGAACTTGAGATAATAATTCCATATCATCATTAATTGGCTCATAAGAATAGAACATATTGTTTCTTTCTTTTTCTTTCAAACGAAGTCTAAGACCCGTTCTCAATCTTCCTTTTTCTCCTGCAATTACAGAGAATGGAAAACGGATGTTTACTTTTGCACCAAATTCGCTTTCGCTTGTTTCATCTGTGTTTTCGGTAACAGAATCAAATTTAAATTTGTCAACAGATTCGCCAACAGTTGTCATTAAAGGAAATCTGATATCTGATAAATCTTCGAACATTTCTAAACCTTTCTGACGGTATTCGATATAACGCTCACCTGGACGATATTCTCTTGCTTTTGCATAATTAGCAGACCAGTCTAAATCTAATGTTGAGTTAATTAAATGCTCTCCGCGAATAGAGTAATTCTGTACTCTTTGATCTTCTAATCTTCTGTTTTTATTTCTATTATTGTCTAAACCACCTTTTGTTTGGCGTTTTACACGACCTTCAAAACCAACAATTTCTTCACCATTATAAAGAGGCTCGATATCATCGTAAGTTGTTCTAAAACGGTTTTCTCTGTCATCTCGCCAGTTATAAATTGCATTGGCAAAAATGGTATTGTTATCATTGAATTTATAATCTAAAGCAACAGATCCGCTTCGGCGAATACGCTGTACATCATATTTTCTAATTTCAGAAGCTTGTAAATATTCATTTCCAAAATCATCTTTTACCCATTCGTTTTCGATGTTATCAGAACCATAATCTACATTGTTGTAAGAACCGCTGAAAACTACTCCTAATTTGTTGTCGATAAAACGATTACCATAAACGAAACCAGCAGTGTAAGAAGCGTGGTCACGAATTGGTAAATATCCTCCTGCAAGAGTTGCAGAAATTCTTTCTCCGTTTGGAGTTGCTCTTGTAATTAAGTTTACAGAACCTCCAATTGCATCAGCATCCATGTCAGAAGTAAGCGTTTTGTTTACTTCGATTGTAGAAATCATATCAGACGGAATCAAGTCCATTTGTACGTTTCTGTTATCTCCTTCAGCAGATGGAATTCTATCGCCATTTAAAGTAACAGAGTTTAAAGACGGAGCTAAACCTCTAATAATAATGTTACGAGCTTCACCTTGGTCATTCTGCATGGTAATACCTGGAACACGTTTTAAAGCGTCTCCTACGTTAGCATCTGGGAAACGACCCATTTGATCAGAAGAGATTACGTTTCCGATATTTTTGTTGTTTTTTTGCTGATTCAAAGCTTTTGCCTGACCTTTTAAGATGTCTCCGACTACAACCTCTTTCAGTTCGTTTTCAGAAGCTTTAAGAGCAAAGTCAATCACATTGTTTCTTCCTTGCTCAACTTTTATTTCTTGAGTTAAAGTAGTATATCCAATATACTTTACTTCAACTTTATAAGTTCCTTCATTAATATTTAATAATTCAAAACGACCGTTATAATCAGAAACGGTATATTTTTTCTCGCCTACAATTTGAACCATAGCTCCAGGAAGAGGCAGTTTGTCATCGGCGTCTAATATCTTTCCAGATATAATAGCTTTCTGAGCAAAACCTGTAAAGGCGAATAAAAAGAATGCTGTTAATAGATAAAATTTTTTCATTGTGTGTGTTTAGTTTGATTTCGGTTGCGAAACTAAGACCCGTGTATTACTAAAGCCTTGAAAAAAAATTAACATAGTGTTATGATTCGTCAGTTATTGCCTATAATTATTAATGTTTAACTAACATTAAAGCTTCAAACGTTTGATTCACAACTAAAAAGAAATTGATATTTTGATTGTATTTGAAAATTTGGCGTTAAATTTGCCGTATCATCATAATCAAAAATCATCAATCATGTTAAAACAATTTTTTATCCTATGTTCAGGAGCCGACCGTGACCTCTTGAAAGACTGTTCAGAAGGCGAACAAACCAAATATGTTGGTATTGGCGCCACCGTATTCTTTACAGCAGTTATGGCTTTCTTGGCCAGCGCTTATGCGCTTTTTACCGTTTTCGATTCTATTTATCCTGCTTTGATTTTTGGATTTGTATGGAGTTTATTGATTTTTAATCTAGATCGTTTTATTGTTTCTACAATTAAGAAAAGAGATCGTTTTCTGGACGAATTTCTTCAAGCAACTCCTCGTATTGCATTGGCAATTATCATAGCAATTGTAATTTCAAAACCTTTAGAAATTAAAATCTTTGAAAAAGAAATCAATACCGTTTTGTTGAAAGAGAAAAACGAAATGGAATTGGCTAACAAGAAACAAATTGGAACTTATTTCAAAACGGATTTAGATAAAAATAAAGCTGAGATTGTAGCTTTAAAAGCTGATATTGTAAAGAAAGAAAAAGAAGTAAACGATTTGTATTCGGTTTATATTACCGAAGCTGAAGGAACTGCCGGAACTAAAAAATTAGGAAAAGGTCCAGTTTATAAAGAAAAACGCGAAAAACACGATGCAGCTTTAAAAGAATTCGAAACGCTTAAAAAGACCAACGAAGCTAAAATTGCCGAAAAAGAAAAAGCAGGCGTACAGCTTCAAGCCGATTTAGACAAAAAAGTTTCGCAGACCCAGCCTATCATAGAAGGTTTCGACGGATTAATGGCGCGTATTAATGCGTTGAATAAACTGCCTTGGCTTCCTTCATTTTTTATCATGCTTTTGTTTCTAGCGATCGAAACATCACCAATTATTGCAAAATTATTAGCGCCAAAAGGGGAATTTGATTTCAAACAGGAAGAAGCTGAAACTGCGATGAAAGCAACTTTGGCACAAAACAAATACCAGCGTGATTTATTAGTGAAAACCAGCGCCGAAATGCACGACAGAGTATATGCTGATATCGCCGAAGACAAAGGCTTATTTGATTTACAGCGAAAGAATGCAAAAGAACTACTGGAATTACAGTCGCATAAATTTGTAGAAAAGCAAAAGGCTACGCTTTAGTCTAAAGTTGGAAAGTCAAAAGTCATAAAGTCAACATTACAGACTTAAAAAGATAAAGCCAGAAATAGAAACTCTATTTCTGGCTTTTTTATTTATAAAGAGAAGAAAACTTTAAGACTTTCGACTTTAAGACTTACATATAACTTAAAATCTCTTTTTTATAAGCATCATATTCTCCCTGCATGATCAAACCATTATCAAGAAGTTTTTTGTAGTTCTGTAATTTATCAAAAAGCTCTTCTTTAGACAAATCGCTTAATTTACGCTCTCCTGCTGGTTGCGTTGGAAGCGGTTCATAAGTTTCTGTAACTACTGGCGCTGCAGGTAAAATCTCAGCAAAGCTTGTTACTTCTTCAGTTTCTACTTCTTCGATTTCTTCTTCCGCTTCTTCTTCAAAAACAGGTTCAGCAGTTTCTTGAACTGGCGTTGCAGTCTGAACAGGATTTTTCAATAAATCCAATTGCTCTTTAGCGTAAGTATAAATTTTTCTAGCCTGAATTTTCGGAATATAATCAATAGAAACAGCTAAATCTGTTTTTGTTCCAAATGAAAACTCAGAACCCAAAATGTTTTCTTTTACAAAAGTGCTTGCGATATCATCCCAAGTGTAATCTGTAAAATCCATAGAAAGACCTAAGTTTTTAGGTTTACAGATAATGATACGTTTGTTTGTTAATACAATACTATCTGGAAAAACAGTAATTGCAGGCTTTTTTTGCACTGCGATATATCCAACTTCTTCGCCTTTCATCAATAAATCGTTAAGTTTCGAAGTGATTTTTTCAATCGCTTTTGGATCTTGTTCTTCGTTCAGAAATTTTTTAAATTGTTCTTTCATGATTCTATAAATTGCTAATTTGCAAACTGATTTGGGTTTTTAAGTTTTGAACTTACCGTGCAAATGTAATGCCTAATTTTCTAATTGCTTCGCCAGTTCGGTAAAAAATTTTACCTCGAGTCAGTAATTTCATTCTGAATTTTCTTTGTCAAACTTTTGAAAACCAATTCATACGAATGGTCAATCAATTCCTTGACAAATTTTAAAGGTAAATTTCCGTTTAAGGAAACCGTGTTCCAATGCACTTTGCTCATGTGATATCCAGGTTGAATTTCGTCATATTCGGCTCTCAGTTCCTGCGCGCGGTCTGGATCGCATTTTAAATTTACCGATTGCTCGTTTTTTTCCCATTGCGATAAAGAAGACAAGGCAAACATTTTGCCGCCAACCTTAAAAACCAGAGTGTCTTCATCAAAAGGAAAATGCTCGCTGACTCCTTTTTTAGAAAGACAATATTCGTAAAACGTTTCTAAATTCATAACTGATTATTTACCAATTTCACCCAAATGTGTATACTTAAAACCTTTTTCATATTTCAATCCGTAACCAAAAACACGATCCATTGCCGAATGCGAAAATAAAATAATTCCTGTTAATTGAATAATTTCAATACTTAAATAACATCCGATGGCATAAATTAAAAGTGCGATTCCTTTATGATGAAAGATATTATAAGCCAAAGCACCAATTTTATTTCCAAAGACATATCCAATCATTGATAAATCGGGTGCTAAAATTAAAACCAGAAACCACCACCATTCATAATTTAAGCGGTTAAAGAGAAATATTCCGAGAAAAAACAAAGCGGCTTCCTCAAGTTTTAAGACTGTTTTCATTTGTCTATTTTTTCCATCATCTTTTCAGGATGATTCAGTTTTGTGAATCCGAATTTTTCATATAAAAAGTGTGCATCGGTTGTTGCCAATCGCCAGATTTTTACCTCTTGCAATTCTGGTTCCTTCATCATTGCATCAATTAAAATGGAAGAATATCCTTTTCCGCGATATTTTTCATCAATAAAAACATCCATTAAATAAGCAAAAACGACGTAATCGGTTATGACACGTGCAAAACCAATTTGTTTGTCATCCAAATAAATTCCGAAACAAACCGAAGCATCAATCGTGCGTTGAACTTCTTCCATAGTTCGCCCCGCAGCCCAATAAATGTCTTTTAAAAAGTTCTGTATGAACGGAACGTCGAGTTTGGTTTTATCTGTTGAAACACTAATCATATTGTTTAGTTTTTTTGCCACTAACTACACAAATTTTTATGAATTATTTTTTGCCACAGATTAAAGGATTAAAAATGATTAAATCTGTGCAAATCTTTTTAATCTGTGGCAAAATAAAAAAAAGAAATTAGTGCAAATTAGTGTAATTGCTTCGCCTGTTCGCTATCGCTCGGGTCGTGGCAACCTTTTAAATCTTATATAAAATTGGTTTGCTTGGACTTGCGTCATTTTCAAACGAAGCAATTTGAAGATTTAGTATGTAATCTCCATCTTCAATTTCGTCTGGAACGTAAATCATTTCTGTAATTGTGGCATTAAATCTTGCGTCTGGATTTACCTCGTGTGTGTCTTTTACATTCCAAAATGCTTTGTGAGCCAATAATTTGCCTTCGTCGTGTTCTTTGTCCACACTTGGCAAATCAATCAATAAATGTTGAATTTCGCTTTCGCGGATGAAAATCGCGGCATCTTCAGACAAATATGGCGGATTGGTATTCGAATATTTTGTAGATTTTTTGTCTTTCGAATTCGGAAGTGTTCTAATGATTAAAGCTTCTGATTTTGTATTTAGTAAAGACGAAATCTGTTCTTTTGTAATCACAAAATCTTTCCCAATTTTTTCAGGTTCAATAGTAATCAATTTAGCAAAAAAGAAAAACTGTTTCAACGACTGATTGATACTGTAAAAATCATTTGTAATATGTCCCAAACATTCCGTATGCGTTCCATGCCCATGCGGATTAAAAAGGATATTATTGAAATTCGTAGATGATTTTCCTTCAGAAACTTTTCCAATCCAATCACCAAAAACTACGGGTTCAATTACTGGTTTTTCGATGTACCAGGCAATTGGGTTTTCATCTGTATTGGTTAATGGAATGGAGATATCAATGGGTTTTGATAAGTCGATTTCGAAGTTGTTGATTTTTGCTAACACAAATTTGGATTTTATGCCGCAAAGACGCTAAGTCACAAAGTTTAATAAATTTGAGCCTTTGTGCCTTCGTGGCTAATTTTTATTCATCCAAATTTAGATAAAATAAATCTGAAGCAATTCCATCCGTTAAAAATTTTCCTTTAATGGTTGGTTTTAAAATGTTGTTTTCGATCGAAAGCAAATCGTCGTTTAAGAACTTTTGAGATTGTTCTAATAAATAATTGAGATATTCTGAACCAAATTCCTTTTCAATTCTTTCTAAAGAAACGCCCCAAATGGTTCGCAATCCTGTCATAATATATTCATTATAACGATCTGAAATGGTTAGTATTTCGGTTTCAATAGGAAGTTCATCGTTTTGAATTGCTTTTAAATACAATGAATTATTCGCAATATTCCACCCTCTTTTTTCACCATCATAACTATGCGCCGAAGGACCAATTCCGATATATTTTTTGCCTAACCAATAAGCCGAATTGTTTTTAGAGAAATAATTTTCTTTTCCGAAATTCGATAATTCGTAGTGAATAAAACCATTTTTCTGAAGCATTTCAACTAAAATCATAAAATGATTTGAAGCCACTTCGTCTTGTGGTTCAGCGATTTTTCCAGTTTGAATTAATTTACTCAAAGCCGTTTTCGGTTCAACCGTTAAAGCATAACTCGAAATATGCGGAATGCCGAAATCTAAAGCGGTCTGGATATTATGTTTCCACATTTCGTCGCTCAATCCAGGAATTCCGTAAATTAAATCGAGTGAAATATTGTCGAAATATTTTGTTGCTTCTTCAAGACATTTTTTGGCTTCCGCCGAATTATGAGCGCGATTCATCATCTTCAAATCATCTTCATAAAAAGACTGAATTCCGATGCTGAGACGATTTATTGGACTTTGAGATAATTCTAGAATTCTTTCGGCAGACAAATCATCTGGATTAGCTTCCAGCGTGATTTCAGGATTTTCTACAACTTTATAGTTTTTATAAACTTCTGAAATTAAAAAGTTGATTTCTTCATTTGACAGAACCGAAGGAGTTCCGCCACCAAAATAGATGGTTTCTACTATCTCATTAACAAACTCGTTTTTTCGCATGCCAATTTCTTTGGACAAAGCCAAAACCATTTCGTCTTTCTTTTTCATCGAAGTCGAAAAATGAAAGTCACAATAGTGGCAAGCCTGCTTGCAGAAAGGTATGTGAATATAGATGCCGCTCATTTTTTAATTAGGTAATGTGTCAATTTGATAATTAGATAATGATTATTAGACCGAAAAGAAATAATTATCTCATTTTCTAATTTTATCCTCGTTCTGTTTTACAAAAGCATCCCAGCCAGAATAACTCTTTCCAGCCACAACTTTTCCAGAATTAAAGTGATGACAAACCGCTGCTGCCAAACCGTCTGTAGAATCCAGATTTTTAGGTAATTCTTTTAAACCTAAAAGTTGTTGCAGCATTTTCGCAACTTGTTCTTTGCTGGCATTTCCGTTTCCGGTAATCGCCATTTTTATCTTCTTAGGTTCATATTCTGTAATCGGAATTCCTCTCGAAAGTCCTGCTGCCATAGCAACGCCTTGAGCGCGTCCCAATTTTAGCATCGATTGCACATTTTTGCCAAAGAAAGGCGCTTCAATTGCAATCTCGTCTGGACAATGTGTTTCGATTAATTCAATGGTTCTTTCAAAAATGATTCTTAGTTTTTGGTAATGATTATCGTATTTGGAAAGCTGTAATTCATTCAATTGCAGAAATTCCATTTTTTTATTGGTTACTTTAATCAATCCAAAACCCATGATTGTGGTTCCCGGGTCAATACCTAATATGATGCGTTCTTGTGTCAAGAGATTGTAGTTTCAAGTTTAAGGTTTCAAGTTTAGAAAATTGACTCATTTTCTAACTTCCTAATTGCCACATTTGATTACTTTTGCGGCATGATTTCAATTCCTCACAAAGCTAAGCAATTCCTAGTTCTTCTGGCCAAACTTTTAATTGTTGGCGGTGCATTTTATTTTATTTATAATCAGTTGGCTAACAACGACAAACTAGACTGGCAGAAGTTTATTGTTCTGTTCAAGAAAAATCAATCGGTTTTAGGGATTTCGTTTATTCTTCTTTTGAGTGTTTTGAACCGTTATTTCGAGATTTTGAAATGGCAGAATCTGGCTCAGGTTATTCATAAAATATCAGTTTATGAAGCCACAAAACAGGTTTTAGCAGCATTGACAGCAGGAATTTTTACGCCAAATGGAGTAGGAGAATACGCAGGAAAAGCGCTGTATTACCCGAAATCTGAAGCCAAAAGAGTGGTTTTCTTAAACTTAATCTGCAACGGAATCCAAATGATTCTAACAATCATTTTTGGGATTTTCGGACTATTGTATTTTAATACGGAGTTTAATGTAATTACAACTAAAACAGTCTTGATTCTCTTTGGTGGATTTGTACTGATTTTGATTCTATTATTCTCCATTAAAAAGATAAAAGTAAAAGGATATTCAATCGAAAAATTGATTCATAAAATCAATGAAATTCCAAAATCAATTCATCAGAAAAATATCTTTTTGGGAATTTGCCGCTATTTGGTTTTTTCGCATCAATATTACTTTTTGTTTTTAGGATTTGATGTCGATTTGCCTTATTTAACTTTAATGGCGGCCATTACATCAGTTTATTTTTTGGCTTCTTCATTGCCAACATTTCAGTTTTTAGATTTTGCGGTAAAAGGAAGTGTTGCGATTTATTTCTTCGGAATTTTGGGTGTAAACGAATGGATTGTGATTTTCATCAGCACTTTAATGTGGTTTTTGAATGTAGTATTGCCAGTTGTTTTAGGAAGCTATTTTGTGCTGAATTTTAAAACCAAAACTGCAGAATGATTTTTGGATTGTTCACAATATTAACCATTTATATTTTCAGTATTTCTTTGCTGATTTATGGTTTTTTCAAAGTGAAAAAATATCGAAAAGCAGATTTAGAGCCGAAGACCAGTTTTACAATTATAGTCCCGTTTCGGAATGAAGAAGAAAACCTGCCTGTACTTTTGGAGAGTTTTTCGAATTTAAATTATCCAAAAGATTTATTTGAAGTAATTCTAGTAGACGATAACTCAGATGAAAAATTTCAAGTCTCACATTTCACATTTCACATTTCGCAAATAGATAATATTCGGGTTTCAAATTCTCCCAAAAAAGACGCGATTACAGCGGCAATGCAGCACGTAAAAACAGATTGGGTTATCACAACAGATGCCGATTGTATTGTTCCTGAAAATTGGCTTTTGACATTTGATAATTATATTCGGCAGAATAAAGTTTCAATGCTAGCAGGCGCTGTAACTTATCAATGTGAAAACTCATTTTTAGATCATTTCCAGCAATTAGATTTAACGAGTTTGCAAGGCGCAACAATTGGAAGTTTTGGTTTGAATAAAGGTTTTATGTGCAACGGAGCTAATTTTACTTACACTAAATCACTTTTTGAAAGTTTGAATGGCTTCGAAGGAAACGACAAAATCGCTAGCGGAGATGATGTTTTTTTATTGCAGAAAGCAATTGAAAAGTTTCCTGATGAAGTTCATTATTTAAAAGCCGATGAAACAATTGTTACAACGAAGCCAACCGAAAATTGGAAAGCATTATTTCATCAAAGAGTGCGTTGGGCGGCCAAAACAAGTTCGTATAGAAGCACTTTTGGCAAATTTTTGGGTTTAATTGTTTTCTTCGGAAATTTGAGTTTTGTAATTGGATTTCTCTTTATGATTTTCGGACTCTGGTCTTATCCGATTTTTGTGCTTTTTGCTTTTTCTAAGTTTGTAATTGATTATGTTTTACTTTCAATAACGAATCAATTTTTGACTAAAACCAGAATAAAAAGCCTTTTACTGAGTAGTTTGCTGTATCCGTTTTTTAGTTCGACTGTTGCCCTTTATAGTTTGTTTGGTTCTTATGAATGGAAAGATCGTCAGTTTAAAAAATAATTTCTTTTAAAATAGAGTGCCTTAGCCCTGATGGGAGCGATATCCTTTTGCTTTTTTCTTTAAAAAGCAAAAGATATAGCGGACAGCAGGAATTAGCTCCTTATAAAACTATTTCTCGTCTTTTGCTTTTAGAATAACAGGCAAAATAAATTGTGTTTTTACCGGAATACCTCGTTTTATGGCAGGATTTACTTTTGGGAAATCTACTAGACGCGCATGAAGAATACTGTCAATTTTTATGGTGTCATACGCTACAGAATCTTTAGGGAACTGAGGCTCAAACTTCATGGTTGAATTTGGAAAAACAGTTACTTTTACTTCGATCGTGTCCAATTCTGGGTATAATATAGATAGAGTATCTACGTTTAGTTTTTCTTGGATAAGGCTTGACATGACTTCAAAAAAACATTGCTGACGAAGTTTTTTATCGGCAATTTTTTCGCAATTAGGAACAGAAGGATATTCATCAACTTCTTTCCAGTTGATCGATTTTAACTCTTTTTGAAGTAATTCTTTTTCAGACGGAACCTGCTTCTCAAAATATTGACAAGAACTAAAAAGAATACAAATAAAAAAAGGGAAAAACTGCCTCAAAGTTTTAAAATTGAATGAATGAACAAAAATACGGATTATTTTTTTGTGAAGCTTTCTGATGCTTACGAATCTTTATACTTTAAAGATACATATTTTAGGGTTTGTAAAGAAAAAAATAAAGTAGTAATTTGTAAAAACAAATTTACAAAATGATATGGATTTACTTTTAGTGCTACTCGGATTTATATGCGTAATCGTTGGTGTTTTCGGGAGTTTTCTTCCCGTTTTGCCTGGATTATCGAGCTGCTGGGTAGGGTTGTTGTTATTGTATCTGACAAAAGCGGTAGAAAACAATTATTGGATTTTAGGAATCACATTTGTATTGATGGTGATAATCACAATTTTAGATTATATAATTCCGTCTAAAGGAACCCAAAAGTTTGGAGGAAGTTCCTATGGAGTTTGGGGGACCAATATTGGTTTAATTGTCGGGATCCTGGCGCCAATTCCGTTTGGAGTTATTATTGGGCCGTTTGTAGGCGCGCTTATTGGCGAGTTATTATACGATTCTCAAAATCATAAACGCGCAATAAAAGCGGCTACCGGTTCTGTTCTCGGATTCTTAGCTTCGAGTTTTGTGAACTTCTTTTTTTCAGTTATTTATCTCGGGATTTTTTTGACTATCCTTTGGCAAAATAGAGCATTAATTTTCTAAATGGTATTTTTGACTTTAAGCTTTTTCTTATATTTTTTGTTTTTTGAAAAAAACTCTTAAAATTTTAAAAATAATTTTCGTATCTTATAACTACGCCAAGCTTTATATTTACTCATTTCCTTATTTTTTAGGGCTAAATGCTTGAAAATCGACTACCTAAATTTTTAACTTAATTTTTGGAAATGTTAAAATATTTTATATTTTTATCACGATAATCGATGAAAAGCCTCACTTTATCGGTTATTTTAAATAAGTATAAATAATCATTTTTTAAGTTATGAGTATGACCCCAAACCTACAAATTGAACTTAGACGCTTTATTTCTTCTAATGTTGTCTCCAAGTTAAACAAGTTTTATTTTGAGAATGATGCACTTTTAATCAAGGGAATAGACGTCTCGATCGGCACAATTTTAATGGGACTCTACAACAAAGCCGAAGAATCTGATTTTTATTCTGAAATTGTTTCATTAATTCAAGAAGATTCCACTTTTTATCAAGAAGTAGATTTTAATGCAGGCAGGATTTTATCAGTCGACGACTGTTACCGTTTAGAAGGAAACATACTGCTTAAAGAATTATTTTCCAATAAAAAAGGCAGAATTTCAGAAATGGTTTCCAACGAAGTTGGAATTAAAAGCGAAACAGCCAGAGAAATACTTAACTTTTCTGCACTACTTGTAATGTCTTACTTAAGATATAATCTGCAATTAATAGAAAGTTTAAAACTCCTTTTAGAAGATCAAAAAAGAGATATTTTAAACAGCATTCCGCCCGGAATCAAAATCATCCTAGGTTTTTCAAATTACGAGACAGTAGAAGACAAAAACCAATCTATCGGAAGATCTATTTTTACCCTTTTCGGACATAATTTCTTTAGTTTTTAAAAATAAAAAATCCCATTTTCGAGAAAACAGGATTCAGTATGATTTAAAATTTGAAAAACAATTACACGTTTTTCAAATTGATAATTTCTTGATCGGTCAAAAAGCGCCAGTTTCCGCGAGGAAGATTCTTTTTGGTCAGTCCAGCAAATGAAACACGATCAATTCGTAATACATTATACTCGAAAGATTCAAAAATAGAACGCACCACTTTTACGTTAGCAGTACGCAGTTTAAGGCCAACTTCGCTTTTTGGCTCATTATCGATATAGCTTACTTCTTCAACAAAAACGCGGTGTCCGTCAAGAACAAGACCTTTGCTGATTTTTTCTAAATCTTCAAATTTTAAGTTTTTGTCTAAAGAAACTTGATAGATCTTAGACGATTTTTGATTCGGTAATGTAAATTTACGAATCATATCAGTATCGTTAGTAAACAATAGCAAACCAGTTGTATTCTTGTCCATTCTTCCGACAGCAGCAATTTTTGCATTTGTAGCACCACGAACAAGTTCTAGAACGTTACGATATTCCTGGCCTTCATCAAAGGCAGTTGTAAAGTTTTTAGGCTTATTCAATAAAATATATTCTTTCTTTTCAGGAGTTAGCGTAACACCGTCAAAGTTTACAACATCATTTAGTTTTACCAAATAACCCATTTCTGTAACTACAGTACCGTTAACTTTAACGTTTCCAGACTGAATATAAATGTCGGCGTCACGACGAGAACAAACACCAGAATTAGAGATGTATTTATTCAGACGAATTTCATCTGAAGCCTTTTGTCTCTTTGCCGGCTGGTTTTGTTTTCTGAATTTTTCAGCAGCAGCTTCCTGAGCAGCTTTAACTTCAGGTTTTACTTTTTTAGGCCCTTGCGCGCGCTTAGCCATAGGAGGTTTTGGCTTGTTAGAGTTTGATCGTGAGCTGTTTGGTCTCGATCCGCCTCTTTTATTGTTGCCTTCCTTGTTGTTCATAGAATCATTAATTTGTGCAAAGATAGTTTTTTCCTGCTAATAAATCTTAAGTTCAATGTTCTTAGATTAATAGCGCTTTATTTTAAGATGTTCAGGAGCAATACAATTGGCTTTTTTTTGAGACATAGTTTCCCGTCTTCCGTTCCCAATTTTTTATTTTTTAAAGAAAAAAATAAAAAGATTTCCACTTCAGTCGGGGCTAAAATCAAACAATTGGCTTCTTTTAAAGATTGTTATTGCACATAGATTAGCAATCCCGATAGTTATACAAAAGAAAAAATCTGATAAATCTGCTAGAAAACTAAAAAGACTTTAGTAATTAGAAATCAATTCCTTTCCGTGCCATAAAACACTAGGATTAATTAGGACGATACAGAAAACGCCAGAAACAATCAGGAATTTTAAAACATTATGAAGTCTTAAAAACTGTTCTTTAGAATTTGATTGCCATAAATAAATCAGGAAAAAAAGCAGTACCCCAAAACACACATAAAAATAGATGTCCATATAACCAACGTCATGTATATTGACCAAAACATAAACCGGCACAATGGTCAAAATAGTTAAAGCTGTAATGACTTGTTTCGAGATTTTCTCGCCATATAAAACAGGAATTGTTCTGTAATCAGTTACTAGATCACCTTTTAAATTTTCAAGATCTTTAATCATTTCGCGAATTAGTAAAAGTAAAAACAAGAAAACTGCATGAGCCGAAATCACTACAAAATGACTCATGTGATTCTCAATTTCTTCAAACGAAATCTTATTATAGAAATAAAGTAAAATGGCAAAAAAAGGTGTGACAGCAAGTAACGCAGACATTAAATTTCCAATAATTGGATACTTTTTAATTTTATGCGAATAAAACCAAATCATAAAAATATAACCCGAAAAGAACAGGAAAGCTCTCCAGGAAACTATAAAAGCCATTAGAACAGCAAGAAAATTCAAACTGAAATAAACGTTCAATTTAGTTTTCTGACTAACCAAGCGATCCAGCATCGATTTATTTGGACGATTAATTAAATCTTTCTGACTGTCATAAAAATTATTGATGATATACCCAGAAGCAATTGTAATAGCCGAGGCAAAAACAATTAAAAACAAGTGAAAATCAAGCAAAATGTCTAGTGCTCTAATTTCTGGAGCTAGAATAAAAATAGCCGATAAATATTGTGCTAAAACTATTATTGGAATGTTATAACCCCTAACCACAGAGAACAAACTAACAATTTTCATTATTAAAAGTTTATTTTGTCTGCTTAACATAAAGTTTGGTTTGTTGGATTATATGAGGGAAGTTAAAAGATATTTTTTAATTCAAAAATTTAGAGTTTGTTTTTTAACAATTCTTTAGAACCGTAGCCTAGTTTTCTAATACAAGCCAAAGCTTGTTTTTGCGTAATATCAATTTCTGTAATATCTTTTTTATCGACAAAAACCACAGATCCGCTCCACGGATTTGGAGCATCTGGTATGAAGACTGTAAATTTCTCATCACTGACTTGTTCAATTAAAAAAGCAAATTGCAAACCTGCGTCAGTAGGAACTAAAATTACTTTTAAATCGTCTTTAGATTCTAAACCCAATATGTTTTCATTCATGTTTTTCATAAATGAGTATCCTGGGACGAAGCTCAAAATGCCGTCTTCTAATCTTTCAACCAGTTTTTTTGCGTTCGCAGTTTTTGCCAATAATCCTGCTACTAGACAAATGAGAACTATGATTAATATTCCGATAAGTTCTTGAATTGCAAGTCCTAAAACACTTACATTAGGTAAGGTACTTACGAGTGGAAGTGTCGTTTTTTGAATAATGCCATATCCTTTTTCTAAAACAATTAGCAAAACGATAAGCGGCACTAAAAATACAAGTCCTCCTAAAAAAGTTGCTTTGATGATTTTTAAAATACTCTTCATATTTAGTAACTTTTTTTAGGATTAAAATTAGGAAAGTGTATTCAAATAATTATCTGTTTTTATGGGATTTATATTTAGAATTGGTAAACTACTTCTAGCTTATAATCTTTTAAAGCTGCTTTTGCACGTTCTAAATCTTCAGTAAAACCAAGGATATAACCTCCTCCGCCAGAACCGCAAAGCTTCAAGTAATAATCATTAGAGTCAATTCCGTGTTGCCAGATTCCATGAAATTGTTCCGGAATCATTGGTTTAAAGTGATTTAGAACAACTTTAGAAAGTTTTTTGGTATTGGTAAACAAAGATTTCATATCGCCATGCAAGAAGTTTTCTACGCAGGCATCTGTATATTTTACAAACTGGTTTTTAAGCATCGCACGGAAACCTTTATCTTTTAAGTTTTCCATAAAAATGCTAACCATTGGAGCTGTTTCTCCAACAATTCCTGAGTCTAACAAAAATACAGCACCTTTTCCGTCAAAACTTTGAGTAGGAATTCCAGTTGCTTCAATATTGTCTTTTGAATTGATTAAGATTGGAATGCTCAAATAACTGTTTAAAGGATCTAAACCAGAACTTTTTCCGTGGAAAAAGCTTTCCATTTGAGAGAATATATTTTTTAAGTGTAATAATTTTTCGCGAGTTAGATTCTCTAGAACAGTAATTTTGTTTGTAGCGTATTTGTCATAAATAGCCGCAACAAGCGCACCGCTGCTTCCAACGCCATATCCTTGCGGAATACTAGAATCGAAATACATTCCAGTTTCAACGTCATTTTTTAAAGTTTCTAAATCGAAAGTAACCAATTCTGGTTGCTGTGTATGTAGTACTTCAAGATAAGAAGCAAAACTTCTTAAACTTCTGTTAGAAGCAATAGCTTCTTCTGTAGGCTCTTCGGATTTTTTTAAAGCGCCATTGTAAAAATTATAAGGAATAGAAAGTCCTTTAGAGTCTCGGATAATTCCGTATTCTCCAAAGAGTAATATTTTTGAGTAAAATAGTGGTCCTTTCATGATTTATTTTATGTCTTTCTTTAATTTATAGAGAAAATTTAGTTTTGTATTTATATTAGCCTTTTATGTATAATCCGATAATCATCATGGCTAAAGCAAAAAATAATCCAACGAACCATTTTATCATGTCATTTTTAGCTTCTGTGATTTCTTTTTTTACAATATCTTTAGTGGCAATTTCGTTTTTATCTTGTCTTATTTCTTCACTGATAGTTCTATCAATTGCTTCAACAAACTCTTTAGCCTTACTCTCATCAAGATTAAGTTCTTTTCTAAACAAATCATAAAGTTTTATAGCAGCAGTATTCATACAATTACCTAATAAAGGATATTTTAAATATTAAAGATACGGAAAATTATAATGCAACCGCACCGTGTCCAATTTTGTCGCAAATGTATTGACTATTCTGACAAAATACAACTAATTCGCCCTGAATAAATTGAAGTACTTTTTCGCTAACGTTTTCAGGATATAATACATGCACATTTGCTCCAGCATCAAGCGTAAAACATACTGGAATCTGGGTTTCAGTTCTGAATTTCCAAATTGCATTTATGATTTGCAGCGTATTTGGTTTCATTAAAATGAAATAAGGCATAGATGTCATCATCATGGCATGCAAAGTCAACGCTTCACTTTCTACAACTTTGATGAATTCGTCTAAATTTCCACTCTCAAAAATGGCAATCAATTTATCTAGATTTTCGTGCGCTTGAGCAAAACGTCTTTCTGCGTACGGGTGATTGTGCATTAAATCATGTCCAACCGTGCTAGAAACTTGTTTTTCGCCTTTATCAACCAATAAAATAGTATCTTGATAATTCTTGAAATTTTCATGAATTGTATATGGAAATTCCACTCCAAATAAATCAGTGCTTCCTTCGATATTTGACTGATTTCCCCAAACTACTACATTTCCTTTTACGCTTCGGCAAGCACTTCCAGAACCTAAACGCGCTAGAAATGAAGCTTTTTGATGAAAATACTCGTCAGTCATTTCTGGGTTCAGCAATTTCTCTAAACTCATAAAATTCATTGCTAAAGCAGCCATTCCAGAAGCCGAAGAAGCAATTCCCGAACTGTGCGGAAATGTATTCTGAGTATCAATTGTAAAATGATAATCCTTTAAAAACGGCAGATAAACCTCAACTCTTTCCAAAAACTTCTGAATCTTTGGTTTGAAATCTTCTTTTGGTTTTCCTTCAAAAAGCAAATCAAAAGAAAAATCATTTGTTCCGCTAAGTGGAGTCGAAGCGTCTCTTTTTTCAAAACCTAATTTTGTAATTGTTTTACAGTTGTTTAAAGTAAAACTAACAGAAGGATTTGCTGGAATCTGGTTTTCTTTTTTTCCCCAGTATTTCACTAAGGCAATGTTGCTCGGAGCGCTCCATTCAAAGTTTCCGTTTTCGATTGTTGAAGTATATGGATTTGGTATAAAATCGGCCGCTGTTAACATGAATTATAAAATTTTGGCAAAGATAACTTTTTCATTTTTCCAGCATGTAAGTTATATAAGAAATTATAAGCATGGTTTACTAAAAATGAACTTTGAGATAATTGTCATCCTGAGCGGAGTCGAAGCCTTTTCTAATTCATAAGCCTCGACTCCGCTCAGGATGACACAGAATTAAATCCTTCAAATGAACTTATATAACTTATATGGTTTAAACTTTTCTTTTGACTATTTTTGAATTCAAAATTTGATGCCATGAATAAGTTCGTAAAAATCGCTATAGCTTTAGTAATTTGTTTAACAGTTGGATATTCTGCGGGAGTGGTTACAAAACCAAGTATTGAAACTTGGTATGTAATGCTAGAAAAACCCGTTTTTAATCCGCCGAATTGGGTTTTTATGCCCGTTTGGACTGTGATTTATATTTTAATGGCAATTGCAGCTGCGTTGGTTTGGGACAGAATAAAAGTGCAGACTGAAGAAGTTAAAAAAGCTTTAGTTTTCTTTTTGATTCAATTGACATTGAATGCCATTTGGTCATATTTGTTCTTCGGATTAAAAAATCCGATGTTAGCTTTAATTGAAATTGTGCTTTTATGGCTTATGATTTATGAAACGTATTTAAAATTCATCAAAATCAATAAAATAGCAGGTTATTTATTGATTCCATATTTAGCTTGGGTTGGATTTGCTACTGTTTTGAATGCTAGTATTTGGTGGTTGAATAAGTAAAATTTTAGTTTCACGTTTTTCTTTGTTCAAGTTTAGCTATTCCAGCTTCTTAAACTCTTCATTTTTTGTATATAGAAAGTCTATCAATTCGAAATTATTTGACTTTTCTAAAAGAGTGTTAGATTTTGGATCAGCAATACAAAATTTTAAGAAAATTTCTTTTTCTTCGGGTTTTATTTTTAAATTGTTGATGAAAAAATCAGGAGGGCAAGAAGCAATGACAAGTTTCTTAAAACGATCGTCGAGAGGTTCAATTTTTTTCTTCGGTTTATCAAAAATAGGGTAGCTGAAATTTAATCCATTTTTGATCCTCCCGTCATAAACTGTCACTTTTGAAGTTACTTCATCAAATTGTTTGCGATTTTTAATTTCATTTATTTTTTCCTTATTATTGGCAATTTTTTGAATATCATTTTTATTAAAAACAGATCTAGAAACTGTAACATTCTCCAATTCTTCAGCTTTTGGAGTCATCTCAACAATGAGATAGCTTTTTTGTAGATCTTTTAAAGTTAGTTTCAATCTTGTAAATAAGTAATCCTTTGAAAAAAACAATAAACTGTCTTGCTCTTTTGCTAAAATTGAAAACTCGCCAAATTCATTTGTTCTGCTGCTTGTTTTGGCAGTTTTATTTATGACTTCAACATTTGATAGAATGTTATTTTGAGAAAGGACTTTTCCGTAAAGTAATTTTTCTGTTTGAGAAATACTAAGCTGATAAGTTAAAAAAGAAATTGTAGTAAGTAATTTTACTTTCATCTAATGACTTTTAGTTTTTAATTCCTGAATTTAGTTTTTGAAACTCTTTGTTTTTAGTATGCAGAAAATCCATTGTGTAAAGTAAATTTTTCTGTTGTACGAGAACTTTAGCTTGTGGATCAGCATCACAAAATTGTAAAAACAGTTCTTTTTCTTCGGGCTTTATTTTCAAATCATTTGTAAAGAAATCTAATGGAACAGTTGCTTCGGCTAATTTTTTGAAATCCAATTCCTTGAACTTAAATTGCTCTTTTTTTCTTTTTCCTCTAAACAAATTGAAAATAGCGACTAAATCCATTCCATTTGCGATAGTTCCGTTGTAAACACCTGTAGATATTGGCCCCATTGGCACAATAGTGGAATTCTCGTCGGCTTGTCCAACTTTAGGAAATTTGATATTTGTTATTAAAACTTCATCCAATTCTTCAGGTTTTAGAATCATATTTACAATAATATTGTTCTGATCTATATTTTCCTGAGAAATTTTTAGCCTTTTAAAAAAGTAATCTTTAGAGAAAAACAGCAAACTGTCTTGTACGTGCACCAGAATCGAAAATTCGCCAAGTTCGTTTGTTCTTGTACTGGTTTTGGCTGTTTTATTAATTACTTCGACATTATTGAGCGGAATATTCTGTGAAAGAACTTTTCCGTTTAATAATTTTTCATTTTGAGAAATACTAAGCTGATAGGTGAAAATAGAAATTGTGGTAAGTAATTTTACTCTCATATAGGATTAATTAGTTGAGAGTAAAATTATTAGAATAGTCTTAACGAAAACTTACAGAACATGTAAATTCTTGTTAATAATCTATTTTATGGTTTGAACAATTTTTTCCAGTTCACCATTATTGATTAAAACAGGTCCGTGACCAAAACAAAGTATTTTTGGTTTTAGGGAAGCTAGTTTTAGAATGGATTTTCTGTTTGATTCTTTATTAGCGGTGAATAAATGTGGTGGTTCATGCAAACCAACTTTTGTAGTAAGCAAATTCATATTGGTCATCACATCGCCAACAATTAAAACACCATCTTTTTCTCTGAAAAAAGATAAATGACCTCTTGAATGTCCTGGAGTTTCGATAACCGTAAATCCGCCAATTTGATCATTTTCTTTTAAAGTCTGAGAAACCGAATGCCCTTTTCCTGCCCAAAAGTTTTTCTGAAATTTTGAGATGAAATGTTTCGGATTTGGGTATTCTGTAATTACGTTTCCGTTCTCGGCGAATTCTTTTTCGGGTTCACTGCACAAAAGCGGAATCTTGAGTGCTTCGCAGATAATTTTACTGCTTCCTTGATGATCGGCATGAGCGTGCGTCAACGCGTGTTTTGTAACAGATTTGTCTTTTACTGATTTTAATATTTTATTAAAAGAAGTTCTAATTCCTGCATCAATTAAGACATCTTCGATCAAATAACAATTAATGGCATTTCTTGGAAACAAAGGAATCTGGTAAACGTCTTTGGCAATATTCTTCATCTTTTTCAAATTTTATTTTGACAAAGATTTGAATTCCGTTTTTCAATCCACTTGATAAATGTTAAGAAATGTCTTGGCGAATTCTGCTCAACGATTCTGGAGTAATTCCGAGAAAAGAAGCTATGTAAATTAAAGGTGTTCGCTGAATTATTTTGGCTGGAGCCGAAGCTAAAAAAGTCTGATATTTTTCTTTAGCTGGAATCATTTGCAGTTTTAAAACTCTGTCGGCCATGCAAATGTAATTTTGTTCGGCGAGAATTCTTCCAACTCGTTCCCAATTTGGGATTTCATTATACAAAAATTGCATTTTTTCGAAAGAGATCGAAAACATTTCACAGTCTTCAATACACTGAATATTTTCAAAAGAAATAGATTGGTTTATAAAACTGGAATATGAAGCAATAAAACCGTTATCACAGCTTAAATAAGTGGTGATTTCTTTTCCGTCTTTTAAATAATAAACACGAGCAAGACCTTCGACAATAAAGAAAATCTTGTTGCTAGTTTTTCCCATTTCAGAAAGGAATTCTTTAGCAGTAAATTTTTCATATTCAAAACAAGAATCAATCTTTTCGATTTCATTTTCAGAAAACGAAGCGATTGATAGTATTTGTTTTTTTAAAGAAGGATTCATGATTTTATAAAATAGCAATCAGTTCCGAAGCAGTATTAATAACCGTTTTTGCACCGCTGGCTTTCAATTCTTCTTCGGTTCTATAGCCCCAAGTAACACCAACAGGAAACATATTAGCATTTACAGCCGTTTTCATATCAATATCAGAATCGCCGACAAAAAGGATTTCTTCTGGTTTTAAATTCCACTTTTTACTTATTTCAATCGCTTCAAACGGATTTGGTTTTTTAAGTTCTTCTGTGCTCAAACCAACCGCTGTATCGAATTGCTGTGGAAATAGTTCATGAGCTATTTTCTTTGTTAACTCATCGGCTTTATTGGAGAAAACAGCCATTTTGATATTTTGTGAAGTCAGTTTTTCTAACAACTCAACAATTCCATCGTATGGTTTTGTTTTCAGCGTGCAGATTTTAGTGTATTCATCGACCATACATTCAAAACAACTTTCGATTTCATCATCAGAATTGTTTGTTGCTGGCAATGCTTTGCTTACCAGATTTCGTAAACCGCTTCCAATAAAATATTGATAAGTGTCGTAAGTATGAGTTGGATAATTTAGAGCAGTAAGCACTTTGTTCATCGCATCTGAAATGTCGTGTAATGAGTTGACCAAAGTTCCGTCTAAATCAAAAATAATTCCTTTAAATTTCATTTTTCATTAAATATTTTGAGCCAGAATAAACCCGCTTGTCCAGGCATTCTGAAAATTAAATCCGCCGGTAATAGCGTCTATGTTTACAATTTCGCCAGCAAAATACAGGTTTTCATGAATTTTGCTTTCCATGGTTTTGAAATTGATTTCCTTTAAATCGATTCCGCCAGCGGTTACAAATTCTTCTTTGAAAGTACTTTTTCCATTGACTTTAAATTCAGCTTTTGTGAGTTGTGAAGCCAGATTCTGTAATTGAATTTTTGATAAATCTGCCCATTTGGTTTCTGCATCAATTCCTGAAGCCAAAACCAGACTTTCCCACAAACGGTTTGGAAAATCAAAAGGGGATTTTTTAGAAACGGCTTTTTTAGCGTGTTCCTGTTTTAAGTCTTTTAGGATTTTTTCGGCATCTTCAAAATCAACATCATTTAACCAATTCACAAAAATGGTAAACTGATAATTTTTATCATGCAGAATTCGTGCGCCCCAAGCCGAAAGCTTTAAAATTGCGGGACCGCTCATTCCCCAATGCGTAATCAATAATGGCCCTGTCGATTCTAGTTTGGTATCTTTTACATGAACCGTAACTTGAGCCGCAACGCCAGGCAATTCTTTAATTCTCGAATCTTTGATATTGAAAGTAAATAGGGAAGGGACAGGGCTGACGATGGCATGTCCGTGTTCCTGAAGCATTTCCCATATTTTAGGATTGCTTCCCGTTGCCATTACTAATTTTTCGGCAGCATAATTATCTGTTTGAGTATCTATTTTCCAATGATTTTCTTTTTTGAAAATAGATTGTACGCTTTGTCCTGTCAAGACTTCTATGCCTAATTTTTCAGTTGCTTTAAGGAAACAATCAATTATGGTTTGTGATGAATTTGAAACCGGAAACATTCTGCCGTCTTCTTCAATTTTTAATTCAACGCCATGTTTTTCGAACCATTCGATTGTATCGCCAGAACAAAATTGATGAAAAGGTCCACGAAGTTCTTTTTCGCCTCGCGGATAAAACTTTACTAATTCGTTTGGTTCAAAACAAGCGTGTGTAACGTTGCATCGTCCGCCTCCGGAAACACGAACTTTGGAAAGAACTTCTTTTCCTCTTTCTAAAATGGCGATTTTCAGTTTCGGGTTTTTCTCTGCAATATTAATTGCGGTAAAAAAACCGGCTGCGCCTCCGCCAACGATAATGATGTCGAAATTTTTGATCATATTTTTTTGAGTTGCCACGAATTACACTAATTGGCACTAATTTTTTTTGCCACAGATTACACAGATTTAAAGGATTTTTTCTTTAGCCACGAATTGCACTAATTTTCACGAATTAATTTATTCATTTTTAAATTAGTGTCAATTCGTGAAATTAGTGTCAAACAAATCTGTGTTAATCCTTTTAATCTGTGGCTAATATTATATTTTATCTGGATTATCAGAGATAATTCCGTTTACTTGATAACTTTTTACTTTTTGAATATCTTCTTCTGAGTTTACTGTCCATGGTAAAACTAGAAAACCTTTTTTCTGCATTTCGTTGACATTTTCCGCATTCAATAATTGAAAATCAGGATGAATGGCTTTTGCTTTTATTTTTTCGGCGAAAGCTAAAGCGGTATTTATATTTTCTTCGGTTAAAACACCGATTGGAATTTTGGGATTTAGATTTGATGTTTCTTCTAACATATTCCAATCGAAACTTGAAATGATAAAATCCTTGTATTTCCAGCCTTTTTCTGCAATGTATTCCTCAATTAATGCCACAACTTTAGGAGCGGTTCCTAAACCTTTTAATTCGATGTTGATTAAGCATTTTTTATCGACCAAATCAAAAACTTCGTTTAAAGTTGGAATTTGGTATTTTCCATCAATTAAAAATAATTTTAATTCTGCTAAAGTAAAATCATTTACTAAGCCTTTTCCGTTAGTGGTTCTTTCGATGGTTTCGTCATGAATTACGATTATATGTCCATCAGAACTCAAATGAACATCGAGTTCTATTCCGTCTGAATTTAGGTCTAAGGCTTTTTGGAAAGCTTGTAAGGTGTTTTCAGGTTCGTAGGCTTTTGCACCGCGATGTCCAATTTTTAGCATTTGTTGTGAGTTTAACCGCAAAGGTCGCAAAGTTTTACGCAAAGGACACAAGGATTATAAAAAAAGTTAGCCACAGATTATTAGGATTAAAAGGATTTTTTTAAATCTGTGTTAATCCTAATAATCTGTGGCTAAAAACTTTTGCGAACCTTGCGTATTTCTTTGTGTGCTTTGCGGTTAAATCTTCTCCAATAAAACAATATCAAAATCATTGTCAATAATTACTTTTCCATCAATAACCTCAACTTCTTGATTCGAGTAAGTATCTTTTAGTTTTGTTCCGTTTGGGAAGACGTCGCCAACAGGAAGCTCTTTTCGGCCTTTTGGTAAATCTAATCCCATAACAACTTTATCAGTAAAAGAGCCTTGAGTAAATGTTCTGGAAAAAGTATAAGGATACGGATTAATCAGTTTGTGAACACCAGCACCAACAGCAGGATGATTTCTTCTAAATTGCCCTAATTTCTGCCAGTGTAAAAGCGTTTTTTGTGTTTCAGGATTGTTCTGAATATCGTTCCAATTCATGTTCGAACGTAAAGTTGCATCGCCTTGTGTACCTTCAACAACTAAAGATCTCGCCGATTCGTCGCCATAATAAATTTGAGACATTCCCGGAGAAAGTAATAGTTTGTTGGCTGTTTCGATGCTTTTGGTTCTATTGGCATCAAAAGGTTGCCCATCGTCGTGTGAAGACATGTAATTAAGAACAGAATAGCCTTTTAAATCATTGTTTAACGCATTCGAATATTTAGAAAATAAACCTTCATAATCGTTTTGCGCAGCATTCCATTTAAACTCAAAATTGATCATGCTGTTGAAACCATTCTGAAAATAATTTACTTTTCGATCTCCAAAATCATAATCCTGTCCGCCGCTAATTCCGTAACCGTAAACTTCGGCGATGGTATAAAACGGATTTTGATCTAGAACTTGTAAAGGATGATGTTTTTTCCAGGTTTCAAAGGCGTATTCACATTCTTTTTTAAAGTCTGCCCAAACATTTTCGTTAGTATGCTTTACTGTATCTCCTCTGTAACCATCAATTCCGAATTCCAGAATATAATCGGTAAGCCATTTTATAATGTAATATTTAGGTGTTTTAGGATAATTGGTTCTTTTGAAAAATTCATCCAACGAAGTAATTTCTTTTTCGTAACGGCCTTCTTTTTTCCATTTTTCAATTAAGAAAGGAGGTAGTTCAACTTCCTGAATGCTTTCTGTTCTTATGTCTGGAAGATTATCAACCAACGTACACATCGTTGTATTTTCGAAAGATTTGTAATCGCAGACAACGCCAGTTCTTACCCAGTCGGAAGGCCAAACGGGATCTTCTGGAGTTACAGGTCCTGTATGATTGATAACTCCGTCAAGAATTATTCTGATGCCTTTTTCGTGTGCTTTTTTAACCATATTGGCTAAATCTTCTTTTGTACCGAAGTTTGGATCAAGAGCTGTCCAATCTTTTGCCCAATAACCGTGAAAACCGTAACTCAGTCCAGTTCCTTCGTCAACGCCATCATGAATCTGCTCGACAATCGGCGTAAGCCAAATGGCATTGATTCCTAATTTTTCAAAATATCCTGATTCGATTTTTTTTGTGATTCCGATGATGTCACCGCCTTCAAATCCGCGGAGTTTACCAGGCGTTTTGGTTCGGTTAAAATTGACGTCGTTGGAAGTATCTCCGTTGTAAAAACGATCTGTAAGTAAAAAATAAACATTTGCTCCTTCCCAAACGAAAGGTGTTTTTGAAGTATCATTCATTGTAACTGATTTTGAGCCAGAACAACCCGTAATTATGAATACTAAAGATAAAAAAAGGAAAGTGTATTTTTTCATTATTTTAGAATATTTTAGGATGGATTGTGTTGAAAAAAATAGCCACAGATTACACAGATTAAAATGATTTTTTTCTTTTGCCACGAATTACACGAATCTCCACGAATTAATATATCATATTTAAATTTGTGGAGATTCGTGTAATTCGTGGCTAACAAATCTGTGCTAATCTCTATAATCTGTGGCAAAAAAATACTGCGAACTTTGCGGTTAAGCTTTATTCCAATTCTAAAACTAAAGCTGATTTTGGTTCTAAAGTAATTTCAGAAGCTAAATCGAATGTTTTTCCTGTAATAACATCTTTTCCTGATTTGTAGTTTTTGATGCTTTCTTTGAAACGAGCTGTTTTTACAACTTGTTCTTTTGCATTGTTGTTGAAAACGACCATTACGGTTTTAGCATCAGTATATCTGAAATATACATACGTGTTATTTTCTGGAATATAATGCGTCATTTTACCGAAATGAACCGCTTCGTTTGTTTTTCTCCAGTTGAATAATTTTGAAGAGAAATCAAAGAAAGCAGCTTGTTGAGCAGTTCTTCCTTCTTTAGTAAAAGCATTGTTTTTGTCGCCAGCCCATCCGCCTGGGAAATCCTGACGAATATCGGCATCTCCGCCTTTTCCTTTATCACCGCCCATTCCAATTTCTGAACCGTAGTAAATCTGTGGAATTCCGCGAACGGTTGCCAATAAAGTCATGGCTAGTTTGTATTTTGGTATATCGTATTTGAACTTTTCGTTCATACGATCAGTGTCATGATTTTCGGCAAAAACTAAAATATTATTGGTGTTTGGATATAAAAAATCCATTGCAAAATTGTTGTAGAATTTAATCAATCCGCTGTCCCAGTTTGGTTCATCTTCACTGAAAGCAGAAGTAATCTGACTTTGAAGCGTAAAATCCATCACACTCGGAAGATTTGAATTGTAGTTTTCAATCGCACCAATTTTACTGTCTTTCTGCCAAAAAGCTAAATTCGCCTGATTGTGCATCCAGATTTCACCCACAATATTAAAGTTTGGGTATTCATCTGTAATAGATTTTGCCCAATTTGCCATCGCAGTTTTATCTGAATAGTTATAAGTATCTACTCTAAATCCATCAAGATTTGCAAATTCGATCCACCAGATAGCGTTTTGAGTTAAATATTTTGCAACTAATGGATTCCTTAAATTTAAATCTGGCATTGAAGGCACAAACCATCCATCAATACAAACTTCCTGATCGATTTTTGAAGCGTGAATATCTGTAATTACTTCACGACGATGATGTGTTTGTGTGAAATTTTCAAATTGATTGAACCAAGTTTTAGTTGGAATATCTTTCATCATCCAGTGTGTAATTCCCCAGTGATTCGTCACATAATCCATAACCAATTTCATATTCTTTTTGTGCATTTCTGCAGATAGGCGTGCGTAATCGTCATTCGTTCCGTAACGAGGATCAATTTTGTACACATCAGATTGTCCGTAAGTATGATACGAATGCTGTTTGTCGTTGTCTTCGCATAAAGGCGTGCTCCAAATTGTGGTTGCACCAAGAGACGAAATATAATCTAAGTTTTTGATGATTCCTTCAATATCTCCTCCGTGACGTCCGCTTGGATCTTGACGGTTTCCTTTTTCAGTTAAAGAAGCATTGCTGTCGTTTTTAGGATTTCCGTTTGCAAAACGATCTGGCATGATTAGATAAATCAAATCAGATGCATCGTAGCTTTTTCTGTCGGCAGAATTGGCTCTTCTTTCTTTAAGCGCATATTTCTGAGTAAAAGCAACTTTATTTTTGTTTTTGAAAGAGAAAACTAACTCAGAAGCTTTGACATATTTTGTGTCGATTGTTACGAAAAGGTAATTTGGATTTTCTGTTTTCTCAACGTTTTTAATCACAACATTATTAGAAACTGAAGCTTCGTATTGTGCAATATTTTTTCCGTAGAACATAATCTGCAGTTCCGAGTTTTTCATTCCGGCATACCAAAATGGCGGCTCTACTTTTTGGATTTGCGCTTTCGCGGAAGCGGAAAACAATAGAACGAGTAAAATTAATTTATAGAAATGATGGTTTTTCATAGCGAGTAGAATTTAATTTTAATTCGATTTCCTGCAAGGTTTCCAAAACCTTGTAGGTATGTTGAATGTAAATATTTAGGAGACTTACAAGGTTTTGGAAACTTTGCAGGATTGATATAATACCTAACAGGTTTTTAAAACCTGTTAGGATAAGCTTTTTACAATTTAAAAAAAAGACAAGTAATCTTGGGGGTAATTACTTGTCTTTAAAAATTATTTGTTTTCGATAATGCTTATCGCATAACCTCCGCCAGGAGCAGAAAGCTGAGATAATTTTGATTTATTCGTTACAGCAATTTTCTTGATTGTATAAGCTTGCGGATTTGTTTTGTAATGCGCATCTTTTGCATCAGCATAAATTGTAGCTGTATATTTTTTACCTTTTTCAAGGAAACTGAAATCAATGTTAGATGTACGTGGAGTTTCTCCGTTTACGTTTCCAACGAACCAGTTGTTTGTTCCTTTTGCTTTACGTGCAACTGTAATAAAATCTCCTGGCTCAGCCTCGATATATTTACTTTCTGACCAGTCTACAGCTACATCTTTAATGAATTGGAATGCATCTGGAAAACGGTTGTAGTTTTCTGGAGTATCAGCTGCCATTTGTAATGGGCTGTACATAGTAACGTATAATGCCAATTGGTTTGCAATTGTACTGTTTACATGCGATTTGTTCTCAGGATTCATTTTGCTAATATCCATTTCGAAGATTCCCGGAGTGTAATCCATTGGACCACCAATTAAACGTGTAAATGGTAAAACCGTTACGTGATTTGGTTTAGAACCTCCAAAAGCTTGGTATTCTGTTCCTCTTGCTGCTTCGTTTCCAATTAAGTTAGGATACGTTCTAGCAATTCCTGTTGGACGAACCGCTTCGTGAGCGTTCACCATAATTTTATAATCAGCTGCTTTTTCGATAGCGTATTGGTAATGGTTTACAATCCATTGGCTGTAGTGGTTTTCACCTCTTGGCAAAATATCACCTACGTAACCGCTTTTTACAGCATCGTATCCGTTATCGTTCATGAATTTGTAAGCAGCATCCATGTGACGCTCGTAGTTACGAACAGATCCAGAAGTTTCGTGGTGCATGATGATTTTTACACCTTTAGATTTTGCGTATTCGTGAAGACCTTTTACATCAAAATCTGGGTAAGGAGTTAAGAAATCAAAAACATAATCTTTAGAATGTCCAAACCAGTCTTCCCAGCCTTCGTTCCATCCTTCAACTAAAACGGCATCGAAACCATTTGCCGCAGCGAAATCAATGTATTTCTTTACGTTAGCATTGTTTGCACCGTGCGTTCCGTTTGGTTTTGCTTTTGAGAAATCAGAAACTCCCAATTGAACTGTCGGGAAATCGTTAGTGTAAGACCAAGAGCTTTTTCCTGTAATCATTTCCCACCAAACACCAATGTATTTTACTGGCTTAATCCAAGAAGTATTCTCAATTTTTGATGGATCGTTTAAGTTATAAGTCATTTTTGATGAAAGAATTTCTCTAGCATCGTCACTTACGATAATCGTTCTCCAAGGCGAATGATTTGGAGCTTGCATATGACCTTTATCTCCTTTTGCATCTGGAGTTAACCAAGATTCGAAAATTAGGTTTTTATCGTCTAAATTCAAGTGCATACAAGAATAGTCAATCAAAGCCGCTTCGTGCAAGTTGATGTAGATTCCGTCAGCCGTTTTTAACATCAAAGAAGTTTGAACTCCTGTTGGTGAAAACGATTTTTGAGAAACGTTTGCTGTATATGCTTTTTGAGATAAACCTCTGATTTCAGATAATTTAGATTTTGTATAATCGTATTCCTGAGTGTCATAATCTCCCGGAATCCAGAAAGCTGTATGATCTCCAGTCATGGCAAATTGTGATCTTTCTTCTTTGATTACGAAATAAGTAAGATTCTTTTGAGCTGGAAATTCATAACGGAATCCTAAGCCGTCATCGAATAAACGGAAACGAATTACGATTTGTCTGTCTGTACTTTTTTGATTTAAAGTAACTGCCAATTCATTATAATGATTTCTAATGTGATCTACTTCTCCCCAAACTGGTTTCCAAGTTTCATCAAAAGTTGAAGTCTTAGTATCAGCGATTGTAAAGTCATTCAATAAAGATTTTTTGTCATCTTTAAGTTCAAGACCTAGTTTACTGGTTTTTACAACTTCTTTGTTTTTGTATTTTAAATTGTACGTTGGAGTTCCATCGTTTTGAAGAGAAAATTCCATTACGAACTTTCCTTCGGGTGATTTTAATTGTTGTGCTTCTGCAATAGAGCTAAAAGCAAACAAGATTAAACTTGCGAAAAATAAGTTTTTCATGTTTTTTAGATTTTTAGGTGTATTGTAATTTAATTTATTTGTACAAATTTACTTGCATTTACAGTTTTTCCGTTAACGATAATTGTTAAATCTTGATCGCCGTCTACAGTAAATGTGGTTTCGTTGTGATTTACAGCTACTTTAAGAATTTGGTTTCTGAAATTGATTTTAAACGAATAACCTTTCCATTCTTTTGGAATTTTAGGCGAGAAATGAAGTTGATCATTTTTCACACGCATTCCTCCAAAGCCTTCCACGATACTCATCCATGTACCGGCCATTGACGTGATATGACAACCTTCTTCAACTTCTTTATTATAATCGTCCAAATCCAAACGAGAAGTTCTTAAATAAAATGTGTATGCCATGTCCATTTTATCTAAAGCTGCAGCCTGAATTGAGTGTACGCAAGGCGAAAGTGAACTTTCGTGAACGGTAAACGACTCATAAAATTCAAAATTGCGCTTTAATTCTTCTTTCGAAAAATGATCTTCGAAGAAATAGAAACCTTGTAAAACGTCAGCTTGTTTGATGTAAGGCGAACGCAATACGCGATCCCAAGACCATTTTTGGTTAATCGGGCGCTGTGATTTATCTAAATCTTTTACAGGAACTAAATCTTTATCTAAGAAACCATCTTGCTGTAAATAGATTCCAAGTTCTTCAGAAATAGGGAAGTACATATCGTCTGCCACTTTTTTCCATTCCTGAATTTCATTCGCCGAAAGACTTACTTTTTCTAAAATACGTTTGTGATCTGCAGGATATTCTGAAGCTACTTTTTCGATTTGTTCAGCAGCAAAATCAATACACCATTTTGCAATATAATTGGTGTAGAAATTATTGTTGATGTTGTTTTCGTATTCGTTTGGACCTGTAACTCCCAAAATTACATATTGATTTTTATCTTTTGAGAAAGAAGCTCTTTGGTGCCAGAAACGTGCAATTCCGATTAAAACTTCTAATCCTTTTTCTGGAATATAAGAGTAATCTCCCGTGTAACGGTTGTAGTTGTAAATCGCAAAAGCAATTGCACCATTTCTGTGGATTTCTTCGTGTGTGATTTCCCATTCGTTGTGACATTCTTCACCGTTCATGGTTACCATTGGATATAATGCAGCACCGTTTTTGAAACCTAAATTATCTTTAGCGTTTTCAATCGCTTTGTCCAATTGATTGTAACGATACGTCAATAAGTTTCTCGCAACTTGCTGATCTTTTGTAGCCATGTAAAACGGAATACAATAAGCCTCAGTATCCCAATAAGTAGATCCGCCGTATTTTTCTCCGGTGAAACCTTTAGGACCAATATTTAAGCGGCTGTCTTTTCCTGAATAGGTTTGGTTTAATTGGAAGATGTTAAAACGAATTCCTTGTTGCGCTTTTACATCGCCTTCAATAGTAATATCTGACATTTCCCAAACTTTTGCCCAAGCATCAATTTGGTTTTGAAGCAAGGTTTCATAACCTAAAGCAACAGCAGATTTGATTACTTTTTCGGCTCCAGCCAAAGTATTTTCGTGGTTTAAAGAAACCGTATAACCTCCAATTTTTTGGATTGTTGAGGTTTGTCCTTTTGCAATAATAGTTCCGTAAGTGTACTGAACTTTATCTACCGTTGAATCGATTGTCGATGGCGAAACGTTGATGTTTTCTCCGTTGGCCAAAATCGTATTGTGCATGAAAGTCGTAACCTTAAAATGCGTTTTGAAAGTCTGAGCAGTTACAAAAGCTTCGTTTGTTCCTTTTTTAACCTCAAGCGGTTCCCAAAATTTTTCTTCCCAGTTAGCATCTTCATTAGTTACACCAGCGTCGATATACGGTTTGTAAACGATTTTTGCATCTTTGTTTAAAGGCGTAATATCATATTTGATAACTCCGGCTTCGTCTAAATCTAACGAAAGAAAGCGACGAACGTTTACTGCGATTTCAGTTCCGTTTTTCAAAACTGCTTCAAAAGAACGGTTGTACCATCCTTCTTTCATATTCAATTCTCTGCGGAAGTTTCTAACCTCGGAGCAAGTATTTAAATCAAGATTTTCTTCGTTGATTTCAATGTCAATTCCGATCCAGTTTGGAGCGTTAAGTACTTTGGCAAAATATTTCGGATAACCGTTTTTCCACCAGCCCACTTTTGTTTTGTCTGGATAGTAAATTCCGGCAATATAACTTCCTTGAAAAGTTTCTGCGGAATAAGATTCTTCAAAATTCGCACGCTGTCCCATAGCGCCGTTCCCGATACTAAAAAGACTTTCAGAAGATTTTACTCTCTCTGCATCAAATCCTTCTTCAATAATAGACCAATTGTCTGGTTTTATATAATCTTGGTTCATCTTTTAAATTAGATAATTCGGCAATTTGGTAATTAGATAATTGCCTTGGTTTCTTATTAACTTTTTACATTCATTTGAGTAATTGTTGCATTAGAATATTTGTCGATGAGGAGTAGTATTATCTCATTGACACATTTTCTAATTATCCGATTAACTCTTCAATAAAGCTTGTTTCAATTTGGGTAAAATCTTTAAAAATGTGATCAGCTTCATGTAAAATTGTTTCCTCACCAATTCCCACACTTACCATTTCTGCGATGTTTGCTGCCTGAATTCCAGCAACAGAATCTTCAAATACGATTGAATTTTTTGGATCAATGTTTAATAATTGAGCCGCTTTTAAGAATACTTCAGGGTCTGGTTTTGCATTGGTAACGTCATTTCCGTCAACAATAACATCGAAGTAAGACAGAACACCTGTTTTTTCTAGAATTGGTCTTGCATTTTTACTCGCTGAGCCTAATGCAATTCCTTGGTTTTTATCTTTTAATAGTTTTAGAATTTTTAAAACTCCTGGAAGAACCTCACTTTCATCCATGTCAACTAAATAAGATAGGTAATCTTCATTTTTTTGAATTAACCATTGATCTTTTTGTTCTTGAGTAGCCTGAACATTTCCTAACCCAAGTATAATGTCTAGTGAACGAACGCGGCTAACACCTTTTAGAAGTTCGTTGTCTTCGTGCGTAAAATTGATATTTAACGATTTGGCAATTTTTTGCCAAGCCAAAAAGTGGTATTTAGCGGTATCAACGATCACTCCGTCAAGATCGAATATGAATGCTTTTTTGCTCATTGTGTGGAAAATTCTTTATTATGATTTTTGAGTAAAGTCGTCTACGTCTTTTACTTTAGATACTAAAGCTGCCGCGATTAAGAAACTAACGCCGCTAGTAACTAAGGCATAAATTGCGTCTCCGTTGTAAAGGTATTTTACAATTGGACCACCAATTAGAGCGTTTACAATTTGTGGAATAACAACAAAGAAGTTGAAGATTCCCATGTAAACTCCCATTTTTTTAGGTGTAATTGAACCCGCAAGAATAGCATAAGGCATTGCTAGGATACTCGCCCAAGCAATTCCGATTAAGATCATTGGCAAAACAACCCAATCTTCATTTGGCATGAAATAAATGGAGATTAAACCAATTCCTCCAATGACTAATGAAAGTGAATGTGTTGCTTTTCTTCCGATTTTTTTAGCGATATAGGGCAAGAAAAACAAAGCGACAATGGCAGAAACTAAGTTGTAAACACCAAACAGAATTCCGACCCAGTCACCAGCGTCTTGATATTGCTGGCTTGATGTATCTTCCAATGGTAAACCATAGATATGGTGTGCGATTGCTGGAGTGGTAAAAACCCACATTCCGAATAATCCGAACCAAGAAAAAAATTGCACCCAGCTAAGCTGGCGCATTGTAGTTGGCATTTTTGCAAAATCGGTAAAGATGTCTGTGATTTTTGATTTTTCATCAGAATCAGAAATCGCATCATTTTGCGGATCTTCAAATTTTGCCAGTTCTTCTGGCGAATATTCTTTGGTTGTGAATAATGTAACTAAGATTGAACCAATTAAAACCGCCGCTCCAATAATAAAAGATAACGTTAGATTTAACGGAACACTTCCAGGAACTGTACTGTTTGGGACACCAAAATATTTCGTAAGAATGTATGGCAATGCAGAACCAATTACGGCTCCAAAACCAATTAAAGAAGTTTGGATACTAAATCCTGCAGTACGCTGATCTGTTCTTAAATTGTCCCCAACAAGCGCTCTGAAAGGTTCCATTGCAATGTTGAAAGAAGCGTCCATGATCATTAACATTCCAGCTCCAACCCATAAGGCAGGTAAAACAGAAATGAAAATGTTAGCCTGTGGCATTAAAATTAATCCCACTGAAGCTAAAACGGCTCCTACTAAAAAGAAAGGTTTTCGTCTGCCGAATTTTCCCCAGGTTTTATCGCTGTAATGACCAATAATAGGCTGCACTATTAATCCCATAAGGGGAGCAATAATCCAGAACCATGAAAGTTCATGTACGTCGGCACCAAAAATTTGAAGAATTCTGCTGGCATTTGCATTTTGTAGTGCAAACCCCATTTGGATTCCTAAGAAACCGAAACTCATATTCCAGATTTCCCAGAAACTTAATTTACGCTTTTCCATTATCGTAATTTGTGAAAATTATACGATAAGCGCTTTGCTTATCAAAACTTTGTTTCTTTCGAAGTAAAACTAAAAGCCTTGACGGGCGTAAAATTATAAATTATTTTTTTATATATGCTAATAAAAAAGCCATAAATATTTTTTATGGCTTTAGAAAGTATTGATTTTAAGAAAATTAGTCAGTAGATTCTCTTTTTATAAGATGAGTTTCTATGACTTCTGTAATATAATTTTCATTGTGTTCTTCGTCGTCATCTTCTTCGGCTTCTATTCTTTCTATAAGCATTTTAGCCGCTTTATTCCCCATTTTTTCGCCACTCTGGCTAACAGTTGTAATCGTTGGAGTAGAGTATTTTGAAATAATTCCGTCTGTAAAAGCAATTACGGCTATATCTTCAGGAACTTTTAATCCCATTTTCGATGCAGTTTTAATAATTGTTACTGCAAAAAGCTCATTTACAGCAAAAACAGCATCGAAAGCTCTGGCATGAAGAAGTTCAGAAATGGTTATTTCGCAAGTATCTACATCTTCAATTTTTATGATTAAATCTTCGTTAAAAGGCAATCCGTTATCTAATAAAGCTTTTTCGTAACCATCTGTTCGCAGTTTTCCAACACTTACATAATCAACTGTTGTAACTAATGCGATTTTTTTACGTCCGCTGTCAATTAAGCTTTGAACAGCTTCATACGCTGCAGATTTATCATCAATAATTACTTTATCGCAAAGAATATCGTTGGTAACGCGGTCAAACATAACCACAGGCATTCCTTGATTGATAACTTCTGTTATATGGTGAAAGTCTCCTTTATACTGTGTTTCCTTAGAAAGAGACATGATAAAACCGTCAATACTTCCGTTGGCTAGCATCTCCATGTTTAGGACTTCTTTATCAAAAGAATCATCAGATACACAGATAACAACACTGTAGCCATATTCGTTTGCAACCTGTTCAATTCCGTTGATTACAGTAGAAAAAAAGTAGTGTACAATTTCGGGAATAATGATGCCGATACTCTTAGTTTTTCGGTTTTTTAAACTAAGGGCAATGTTGTTTGGTTTGTAGTTGTAAAACTTAGCAAAAGCTTGCACTTTTAGTCTGGTTTCTTCTCCAATTTCGAGACTGTTTCTTAGTGATTTTGAGACAGTTGAGATTGATACATCAAGTTCCTTTGCGATCTGTTTTAGGGTTATTTTGCGTTTCATGGAGTTAATTCAAAAAAATCTAATTAATAATAAAGGTGTATAATATTTTTGGTATTTGCAATTTTAACGCTAAAAGATTACAAAAAATAGAAAGTTTTCAACACTACCACGTTTTCGTAAAGCAATAAAAAGTGCCTGTTGTCGAGCATGTTAATAAATTCATAATTTTGAAATTCGAAGTAAAATTAAAAACTTAACTAACGTTCAAAAACTCAAAACTAATTTAAACAAAAAGTATGAAAACAATTTACAAAAAGTTGTTATTTTTATTCCTATTGTTGCCTTTTACAGTGTTGGCTCAGAACACTTTAAAAGGGACTGTTGTAGACAAAACAACAGGTCAGCCAATACCAGGAGTAAATGTAAATGTACAAGGTGCTCCAAACGGTGCATCAACTGGATTTGATGGAAATTACCAGCTGTCAAATGTTAAAAACGGTAACAAAATTGTTGTTTCTTTTATTGGATACAAAACAGAAACAATCGAGTACACAGGTCAAAAAACACTTAACGTTACTTTAGAAGAAGACACTAATCAGCTTAAAGAAGTTGTGGTGCAAGTTGGTTACGGAACTGTGAAGAAAAAAGATGCAACAGGGTCTGTTTCTCAAATTGCAGCAAAAGATTTTAATAAAGGAATTAACGTAACGCCAGAAACATTAATTAGCGGACGTATTGCTGGTGTTAATGTTGTTGGAGGTGGAGCTCCAGGAGCAAAAGCAGATATTAGAATTCGTGGAGGATCTTCTTTGAGTGCTTCTAATGAGCCTTTAATTGTAATCGATGGACTTCCTATGAGCAATGCTGTTCCAGATGGTGCTACAAGTGTTTTGTCTACAATTGACCCTAATGATATTGAATCATTTACTGTTTTAAAAGATGCATCTGCAGCAGCAATTTATGGTTCTCGTGCTGCAAATGGAGTAATTGTAATTACAACTAAAAAAGGAACAAAAGGTGGTGTGAAAGTAAACTTTAGCTCTCAAGTTGGTATCAATACTGTTGCTAACACTGTAGATGTGATGAGTGCTGATGAATATCGTGCAATTGTAAATGCAAACGGTACTCCAGCTCAAAAAGCTTTACTTGGTACAGCAAATACTAATTGGCAGGATGAAATTTTTCACACAGCCCTAACAACAAATAATAACATATCGGTAAGTGGTTCATTATTTAATAAACTTCCTGTGCGTTTATCTGTAGGTAATGTGGATAATCCTGGAATATTAATGAATACTTCTTTTGAGAGAACTACGACATCGTTATCGTTAAATCCAGTTTTATTTGATAATCATTTAAAAATCGATATTACAGGAAATTTAGCTTTTGGAAAAAATCAGTTCCAAAATGAAGGAGCAGCAATTAGTAGTGCTATTATATTTGATCCTACACAGTCAGTTTATCAAGAAGGTTCTAGATATGGAGGATACTTTGAATGGCTAGAAGCAAATGGAAATGTACCATTGTTGCCAGCGAGAAACCCTGTGGCAAGAATAAATCAAGAAGACAGAAGAGCGACATCTACTAGAAAGTGGGGTAATATTAGAGTAGATTATAAATTTCATTTCTTTGAAGATTTAAGGATCGTTGCCGAAGCAGGTATCGATAAATTTGATAGTGATGGTTATAATGCAATCAGTACTGAAAGTATTTTAGGATACCAGCCTAACACATTTGATAAAGGTAACTGGATTAATTTAGGGGGGTATACTCATTATACAGATACTCGTCAGAACAAAAACTTAAACACATACTTTAATTATACTAAAGATATTGGTAAGTTTAAAATTGATGCTACAGCTGGTTACAACTATCAGCTATTCCAGAGAGAAGGATTTAACTCAGGAGATATTAAACAGCCTAATCCGCCTGCGGATGTTACAACAGACGCAGACGTTAACTTGCAGTCGTATTTTGGACGTTTGAATTTAGGATATGACAGTAGATATTTATTAACTGTGAACTATAGAAGAGACGGAACTTCACGTTTCTCTAAAGAAAACAGATGGGGTAATTTTGCAGGAGGTGCCTTTGCATGGAACTTGGCAGAAGAAGCATTCTTAAAGGACAATGAAACTTTATCTAGTTTAAAATTAAGAGTTGGATACGGAACTACTGGCCAGCAAGATATTCCGCGTGCATACGATTATTTGCAGCGAGTAACATTAGGAACGCTAAATACACAATATGTTTTTGATGGTGTTATTTATAGAGCTGCAAGACCTGAAGGGTATAACAAAGATATTAAATGGGAAGATTTAGCAGAAATGAATATTGGAGTAGATTTTGGCTTTTTTAACGAAAGGCTAACAGGTACTCTTAACTATTTTGATAAAAAATCTAGTGATTTATTGGCAGATATCCCAGTTCCTGATGGAGCAAACATTCGTAACCAAGGATATAGCAACATTGGAAGCGTTAGAACAAAAGGGGTTGAGTTTAGTCTTCAATCAGATATCATTAAAAATGATAAATTGACATGGAATGTTGCCGCTAACGTAACATATATTGATCAAAAAATATCTGATTTGGGTGTAACAGTTCCAGGATTCCAAGGATATATTACTGGAGATGTAATTGCTGGTGGTACAGGAAATCAGGTGTTAATTCACTCAGAAGGATACGCACCAAATTCATTCTTCGTATTTGAGCAATTGTATGATGCGAACAAAAGACCTATTCAAGGTGCTTACGCTGATAGAAATGGTGACGGTGTAATTACAGATGCTGACCGTTATAAATATCATAAACCAACAGCAGACTATACTTTTGGACTGTATTCTACATTGAATTACAAAAAGTTCGATTTTACAATGAACTGGAGAGCTAGTTTAGGAAATTATATTTTCGATAACGTAAGTTCTGATAAAGGATATTTACAAGCCGGTTTAAGAAGAGATTCAGATTTGGCAAATATTACTACAGATTATTACAATACAGGTTTTACAACTGAAAGTAACTCTAATGGAACTCAACGTAATTACTCAAATTATTATGTAAAAGATGCTTCTTTCATTAAGTTAGATAACATCGTATTAGGATATACATTTGACAAAACAATATTAAAAGCTGCTTCATTAAGATTTACAGCTGGAGTTCAAAATGTTTTGGTATTTACAAAATACAATGGTTTAGATCCTGAAAAATTCAACGGAATAGATAATAATGTTTATCCGAGAGCGAGAACATTCTTGTTTGGAGTAAACGCGAATTTCTAATAGTACATTGAAAATTAAATTTAAAAAATAAACAAAATGAAAATATCATTTAAATATATATCTTATTTTCTCCTATTTATATTAGGATTAAGTATGACACTTACTTCATGTACGAGTGACTTAGATGTGAAGCCAACAGATGATGATGAGTTTCTTTCTGATGACTTTTTTCAAGATCCAGCATCATACAAGCAAGTAATGGCAAAATTATATGCAGGTTTGTATGTAGGGGGTAATGATGGTGACGGACAAGCTGATATTTCTGGACTTGGAGGAGATTTTAGTAGTTACCTTAGACTACTATTTGTAACTCAGGAGTTTCCAACAGATGAGGCGATTGTTGCGTGGAGTGATGATGGTTTGCCTGCAATAAATGGGCAAAAATGGAGTCCAAGTAATCAATTCTTGTACGGAATCTTTTCGCGAGCTTTTTATGAAATTAGTGTTGCTAATGAATTTTTAAGACAGACAACAGACGAAAAACTTACGCAGAGAGGTATTGATGCTAAAGTAAAAGCAGAGGTTACGACTTTACGAGCAGAAGCACGTTTTTTAAGAGCTTTTTCTTATGTAAATTTGATGGACTTGTTTGGTAATGTGCCAATTACAACTGAAAATGACCCTGTAGGATACTACTTTCCAGAACAAAAAACAAGAGCAGAAGTTTTTGCTTTTGTAGAATCAGAATTAAAAGATATGGATGCTACTTTAGCTCCTTCTGGATCTAATGAATACGGTAGAGTTGATAAAACAGCTGCTAAATTTTTATTGGCACAGATTTACTTGAATTCTAAGGTTTATACAGGAACAGAAAGATATAATGATGTAGCTACAATATGTAATGAAATTATAACAGGTTCTGCATATACTTTTGCAAATGTTCCTTACCGTTATTTATTTTCTGCAGATAATAATAGAAATGGAGCACAAAGCGAAGTTATTTTCCCAATTGTTGGTGATGGAAATGCAATTAGAGCAATTGGAGGAGGTATGAGTTTTATTTTGCACGCATCTATCGGAGGAAAAATGGCTAGTGGAGATCAAGGAATGGATGGAGGTTGGTCTGGTATCAGAACAAGACCAGAATTTGTTCAATTATTTCCTGACGTAAATGCTGCTTCTGATAAGAGAGGAACATTTTTTACTGATGGACAAACTTTGGATATAGCTGATTATGGAGTATTTTCTAACGGTTATGCAGTTACAAAATTTACAAATGTAAATTCTGATGGTTCTAAGGCACAAAGACCAGATATGCCAGACACAGATTTTCCAATGTACAGATTGTCTGACGTATATTTAATGTATGCTGAAGCTACACTTAGAGGTGCATCGTCAGGTAATATGACATTAGCTTTAGAGTACGTAAATAAAATCAGAGCAAGAGCTAATGCTGGTCTTATTACAAATTCTGAATTAACATTAGATTTTCTTTTAGATGAGAGAGGACGTGAATTGTTTTGGGAATGTCATAGAAGAACAGATTTGATTCGTTTTGGCAAATTCACAGGATCGTCTAAAATCTGGCAATGGAAAGGTGGCGTTAAAAATGGTAGCGGTACAGACTCATTCAGAGATTTGATGCCTATTCCATCACGTACTATCCAAGCAAACCCAACTTTAAAGCAAAATCCAGGATACTAACTAACCCTTATAAAAATAAATAAAATGAAAAATATATATAAAATTTTAATCGCATTCATTGGTGTATTAGCGGTGTCATGTAATGCAGATGATGTAGAAGACAGACCAGTAATTACGCCAGAAGAAGCTCCAGTTTTACTTAGTCCACAAAATGACTTTAACATTGTTCTTACCAAAGAAAACGAAAAAGAGATTGCAACAACAGTAATTTGGGATTATGCAAAGTACAATGGTACAGCAACTGTTGTTAATTATACTATTGAAATCGCAAAAGCGGGAACAAAATTTGCAGCGCCTGTTGCTGTTACGACAACTACAGCACGTTATAAAGCCTTAACAGTAGCTGAACTAAATTCTGCTTTGGTTAATGGAGGTTTTATTGAAAAAGAAGAAAACAATGTTGATATTCGTATTAAAGCTACAGTTGGTACTGGAGCAGAAGCACAATATTCTAATTTCTATACATTTAAAGCAACTCCTTATCACACACCATTAGCAACTTCTCACTGGTTAGTAGGTGCTGCAACTCCAGGTGGATGGACTTGGGATGGTGATGCTGAAACTGAATTCCCATTAGTAGTTGGTAAAACAGATGTTTATCAAGTAACAGTTGTTCTTAAAAGCGGAGAAGCATTTAGAGAATTCTTAGGAAATAACTTTACAAGTAATGGTAACTGGGATGCAAGTCACAATTATTCTTACTATTCAGGATTAGGTTATACTATTGATGACGAATTAGTAAACGCTGGAGATGGTGATAGTAACTTTAAATATACTGGACCAACTGGACCAAGAGTTTTAACTATTGACAATGGTGCGAAAAAAATAACATTAGATTAATTCTAGCCTAGAATAATATGAGGAAAAGAGCTGTCGAAAGACAGCTCTTTTTTTATGCTTTATTTTTATTTAATTAAGTTTTTTGTGTATTGGTACAAAAGCGACATGAATTATTAATTTGATAAATAAGAGAGAATTATTTTTTTAAAATAATAAAAAGTTAACTGTTTTTGTGATACTATTTTTATTTATTAACACTATAACGTTATAGTTGCAATCAAGAAAAAATCACTGTAAATCGGTAAGGTATTTTTTATATTTTTAAGATGTTAATGTCGCTTTTTTAAGTTTTAAGACATTGATTTACTTTGATTTATTTGTCTGATTAGTTTGTAGTTGCAAATGCAAATTAAAAGATTTTTAAATACGGCTGCGCAGCCAAGACCGATCCCGAAATTGATGTCACTAAAATAGGATTTTAGAAAAAAAGCGGAAGCCGAAAAGCTAATGAGTAGGCTGGTTTTAACTTACTAAACAATGAAAAAAATCAGTTTAAAGAATATCTATGAAGGAATGAAAAGAGAAGAACTGCGAATGATACAAGGCGGCTGTGGCTGCGGAGCAGGTCTAGGTAGTTCTTGTATTCCTAATAGCCCAGTCTTTAATTGTGCACCTCGTTTAAAATGTGTTCCAAAACCATTATTTCCTGGAGATACATTTACAGCAGTTTGTTCTTAAAACTATTGTTTTAACCAACCAAAAAGCGGAAGTCGAAAAGCTAATGAGTAGACATGTAAAAAATCAAAATTTATTAAAATGAAAAAGATTAGTTTAAAAAACATTACCGAAGGTTTAAAAAGAGATGAAATGAGAATGATTCAAGGAGGTTCAGGATGTGGATCGCCTGCAGGAAGTTTTTGTTATTTGAATCACGGTATCTTTAATTGCGCTCCAACTTTAAAATGTGTTCCTAAACCACAATATCCAGGAGACATTTATACAGGAATCTGCTACTAAACGATTCTTATAGTTCATAAAAGACTATGCTATAAGTAAAATTATGGCATAGTCTCTTTTTTAATTTGACAAAATGAAAATAGTACTACTAAATTGTTATCTGGGAAAATTGCCGTGGTACTTTGATTTTTTCTTAAAATCCTGCGAAACCAATCCCACTATTGATTTTATTATCTTTTCAAATGATGATGAAAAAAGAGAGATTCCGAAAAATGTAAAAATGGTAAAGTTTTCATTGGATGCCTTTAATCATCTTGCATCACAAAAACTTAATCTCGATATCAAGATTAAAAATGCTTATAAAATCTGCGATTTCAAACCTGCTTTTGGAGTTATTTTTCAAGATGAAATCTTGAATTATGATTTCTGGGGAGTTTGCGATATTGATGTGGTTTTTGGTAGAATTAGAGAATTCATGACAGAAGAATTACTTGAAGAATATGATGTTATTTCGGTTAAAGATTCTTTTCCATCAGGATATTTTCTGCTTTTTAGAAACAATGCAAATGTGAATCATTTATTTGAAAAAAGTAATGATTACAAATTCGTTTTCACATCAAATAATAATCATTGTTTTGATGAATGCGGTGGAGCTTATGATGAAGTTATAGCTGGGTTTAATATTCTTGATGTGCAAACAGAAACAGAAAGCATTCATCACGTTTTAGTAAAGGAACAAAACAATATAAGAGTTCATTTTGATTTGTTTATTATCGAGGGAACTCCTGGAAAAATAAAATGGGAGAACGGAATTTTGAGCTATAAAAATGAATACGAAGTTTTGCTTTATCATTTTAGCAGTTACAAGAATAATGTTTTTTCGCGTATAAAAAAGTGGAAAAAAATACCGAAACAATACTATATCGATAAATATAGCATACGCAAATATTCAAATTTCGGAATTACTGCCAAATGGAACGATTCTATTAAACCAAATCTTAGAAATAATCTTTTTAGAATGGATATTTTCTTTTCTAAAACTTTAAATATGAAGCCAATGCGAAGTTTAGAAAACGGTCAGTATTCATACATGAACAGACATGTTTTTATTGGTAAAAACAGCAAAGAACAAAATTATATAACTCATGATAATTCTGGAAATCATTTTGATTTAATCAAAATGACTTTTCATGCAAAATACTTTTTCAATAGAAAGACAAAGCAATATTATAAGAGTGATGAGAATGGTTTCTATGAAGTACTCCTTGATGGAAATTTAATTAAATACTCCAAATCCTAAATCAAATGAAAATAATTCAATCGTTTTGGTCTCAAAATCTAGAAGACCCATTAGCTGAAAATTACGGATGGCTTTCTGAGGCACACAATTGGTTAAGCTGGATATTGAGTGCCAATCAATTAGCCAAGTTTTATAAAGTAGAGTTGTATACAGATCAAAAAGGATATGAAATATTAATTGATAAACTTCAGTTGCCATATCATAAAGTTCATGTTGTTTTAGACGAGCTCAATCATTATCACAAAAGTCTTTGGGCGATGCCTAAAATTAAAACCTATAGCCTTCAAAATGAACCTTTTTTGCATGTTGATGGTGATGTGTTTATTTGGAAAGAATTTTCAGAAGAGTTATTAAGTGGCGACTTCATTGCTCAAAATTTGGAGATTACAACAGAATATTATGAAGAAATGTGGAAAGATATTTATCCTAATTTATCGTATGTTCCAAATGAAATGAAAAACTATATTAATAATAGCAGTAATTATGCTTATAATATGGGAATCATTGGTGGTAATAATTATGAGTATTTTAAAAAATATGCTGCAGTATCATCAGCCTTTGTAGATAATAATAGACCTGTTTGGAATTTTATTAATGGGTTTAATTTTAATATTTTTTTTGAGCAGGTTTTATTTTATAATATGGTAAATGAAACTTCGGAAAAAGTTAATTGTTTGTTTCCAGATACACCAAATGATAGCAGTTATATTGGTTTTGGAGATTTTGATAAAGTACCCAATCAAAAAACATATCTGCATTTGCTGGGAACCTATAAAAAAAGCACGCGTATTTGCAGTAATCTAGAAACGTATGTGATTAAAGAATATCCAGAATATTTTGAACGTTTACGAAAATTATTTCCAGATTACTTCTCATCTTATCAAATGTCTTTTGATAAATCTAAGAATCAAGAGTTGAAAAATGATTTTAAACTAAAAAATGGTTTGAGAAATAATCAAAGCATTTCTAGTGAATACATTATTGGAAGAAATTTTATGTCTTTGGAATTTCCTCAGGAGTTTGATCAATTAATTGCAGACAATAAACCATTTGAATTGTTCAAATTGACTGAAGCAGAAATTAAAGACTTTTTTAATGAGCAATTAAATCAAGAAGTAAGATCTGTAATCGTTCCTGAGCTGGGACATAGAATTTCACAGTTAAGTATTGACGAAATTGATGAATTAATTTTGCAGGAATTAGAGTATCCAACACTTTATACAGATTTTGTATTAACAATGGAGAATTATTTAGAAGAAGATATTGATGAGGAAGGAAAAGTAAATTTTATAGAATTGATTCAAAATAGAACGCGATTTTTTATAGTTGAGAAAGTACTTTTTTTAAAGGTAAAAATTGATGAAACAGAGTTAATTACGGTAAGATGACAGATTTTTTTTATCTCAAAAAGTATCTTCAAGAGCATAAATATTATCATTTTGAAGACAAAATATTATCTGAATTAGAATCGCATCCTGATTATCCGAGTTTAGCGGCAATTGTTGATGTACTTAATTTTTATGATATAGAAAATATCGCAGCCCGAATAGATCAAAGTGATTTAATTAATCTGCCTAAGACATTTCTTTCGGTTTTTTGTACGCATACAGGAAGTGAAATTGTTTATACCAAAAAAGCAGGAAGTAATTTTGAAATCCAATTTGCAAATGGTTACGTTCAAAAACTTTCTAGAGCAGAATATCTTGAGGGATGGAACGGAATAATTGTAGCTATCGAGGAAAATGATAATACTGATAACACTGAAAATAATTTTGGCTCAAGTACTCACCGTTTGCTTTTAATTGCAATTTGCTGTGGCGCTTTATTAAATATTTGCTTAGAGAATTCATCCAATATTATACTAGCAATGTGTTATGCGTTAACATCATTTGCAGGGTTATTTATTAGTGTTTTTTTAGTGAGAGAAGATTTAGGGTTTATAGATAGCTCTATTTCTAAAATATGCCATGCAGCTAAAAATACAAGTTGTAAAGATGTTCTTTTTTCCAATAAAGCAAAAATATTTGGCAGATTTAAATTAAGTGACATTTCCTGGGTTTACTTTTTAGCTTTAACTGTTTTTTCAATTTTCACAGTATTTCAGGATAGTCTTTTCGTTTATAGTTGCCTGTCTTTACTGAGTGTTCCTGTATTATTTTATTCAATTTTCATACAGTATTTTACAATAAAAAAATGGTGCGTTTTATGTTTGGGTATTATTGGTGTATTGATAATCCAAATTGCGCTAGTCCTAATTTATAGTTTTAATGATTTTTTGCCCTCAGTAGATGTAAAAGGACTAGTTGTGTTTTTTGCCATTTTGACCTTGTTTGCAATGGTTTGGATGACAATAAAAAAAATAATTAAGAGTAACCTAAAGAATAAAAACAGCGAAGTAAAATATAACCAGCTTAAGAGAAAGTATAGTGTTTTTAAAGCATTATTAAATGCTGATCACGCAGTAGATGGAAATAGTTTAGAAGGTATTAAAACAATTGTAATTGGAGAAGAAAATACCCCAATTACACTTTACGCTATTCTCAGTGCCTCATGTATGCATTGCCATAACGCCTACGAGAATTTAATGAAATTGCAAACTAAACATCTGGAACAAATAAACATAAAACTTATTTTCAATATAAATATTGATAATCATTCAAACCCTTATAATACAGTATACAAACAGCTCTTAAGTTATCATCTAGAAGGTGATTATTATAAAGTCACAGAAGCACTGAAAGATTGGCATATTGAAAGATTGACTCTTGAAGAATGGAATTTAAAATGGAAGAATGAGCCATCGGAAGAAGCCGCGGTAATAATACAAAAGCAATACAATTGGTGTCTCAATAATAAGGTTTTGCATACTCCGGCAATCATTCTAAATGAACAATTATTGCCAAAAGATTACCAAGTTAATGAACTTCAATTTTTCATTGACAATTTAATAGAAGAAAAAACTTTAGTATTTTGAAAATAAAGAATTTCCCTTTTTATAAACAGCCCGATGCTAAAGATTGTGGCCCTACTTGTTTACGCATTATTGCAAAATACTATGGAAAAGTAATTGAACTACAGCAAATACGAAATCTCTCTGAAACTACTCGTGAGGGAAGCAGTTTATTAGGGCTAAGTGATGCCGGTGAAGCTTTGGGATTTCATACTCTTGGTATAAAAAATAACTTTGAGACTTTACAAAATGAAATGCCTCTGCCATGCATAGTGCATTGGAATAATCAGCATTTTGTAGTAGTTTACCAAATAAAACGCGATAAGGTTTATGTGTCTGATCCGAGCCATGGTTTGATAACTTACTCTAAAGAAGAATTTATTAAATTTTGGATTGGCAAAAATGCACACGAAAAAACAGAAGAAGGAATTGCACTTTTACTGGAGCCTACACCAGAGTTTTACAGAAATGAATGGGATAACGAAAACTCTAAAAGGAGTTTTAGTTATTTGACCAAATACCTCTTCCGTTACAAGGGCTTAGTAATTCAGTTGATAATCGGATTGGCAGCAGCGAGTTTATTTTCATTATTGTTTCCCTTTCTTACTCAGAGTATTGTAGATGTTGGAATCCAGACGCAAGATTTGAATTTTATTTATTTGATTCTTCTGGCTCAGTTAATGCTTTTTGCTGGACAAACCTCAATAGAAGTACTGCGCTCATGGATAATGCTTCACTTAAGTACAAGAATTCATATTTCGTTGGTTTCAGATTTTTTTATAAAGCTCATGAAATTACCAATTAGTTATTTTGACAGCCGAATGACAGGAGATATAATGCAGCGAATAGGAGATAATAGGCGAATAGAACAATTGCTTACAGGTAGTTCGCTCAACGTTATGTTCTCGTTGGTAAATCTAGTCGTATTTAGTTTTGTGCTTATTTTTTATAACCTTCAACTGTTTTTGGTGTTTTTGATTGGCAGTACTCTTTACCTTGCTTGGATTTTGTTTTTTTTAAAAAAGAGAAAAGAATTAGATTATAAACGTTTTTCTCAAGTTTCAAACGAACAATCTAAGGTTATGGAACTTATAAATGGAATGCAGGAGATAAAAATGCATAATGCCGAAAAACAAAAACGTTGGGGATGGGAGTTTGTTCAAATACGTCTTTTTAAAGTCAATATGCAGTCCCTTACTTTAGAACAGTGGCAATCTGTAGGGTCAAATTTTATCAACCATCTTAAAGATTTATTAATTACTTTTTTTTCGGCAACCTTAGTAGTCAAAGGAGATTTAACGTTAGGGATGATGCTTTCTGTTCAGTACATAATTGGACAGCTAAATAATCCGTTAATGCAGATGGTAGGTTTTGTGCGTTCACTTCAGGATGCTAAAATAAGTCTAGAAAGATTAGGTGAAATTCATGACAAAGAAGACGAAGAAGATTTATTGAATCCTAAAATCTATGATTTAGGACATTCAGACATTTCTATTAAAAGCGTATCCTTTAGATATACTGGAAATCCAGATTATGTTTTAGAGGATTTGAGTTTATTAATACCAAAACAAAAAACAACTGCAATAGTGGGAACAAGTGGCAGTGGAAAAACAACTTTACTAAAACTTTTAATGAAATTCTACGAACCAAATTCGGGAGAAATTCTTTTAGAGAAAATGAAATTCAATACAATTTCTCCAAGTGCTTGGAGAGGAAAATGTGGAGTTGTAATGCAAGAGGGATTTGTATTTAATGATACAATCGCTAATAATATTGCTGTAGGAGAAGACTATATTGATAAAAAGAAATTGCTTCATGCTGTTGAAACAGCAAATATCAAAGATTTTATTGAAAGTTTACCGCTTTCATATAATACAAAAATTGGAAACGAAGGTACTGGGATTTCAGGCGGACAAAAACAACGTCTTTTAATTGCCAGAGCAGTTTATAAAAATCCTGATTATTTGTTTTTTGATGAAGCAACTTCATCTCTCGACGCTAATAATGAAAAGATAATTATGGAAAATTTAAATCAATTCTTAGTAGGTAAAACAGCTGTTATAATTGCACATAGATTGTCGACTGTAAAAAATGCAGATCAAATTGTGGTGCTTGAAAAAGGGAAAATAGTCGAGATTGGAACTCATAAAGAATTAGTCCTTGCACAAAAAAACTACTATCAATTAGTAAAAAACCAATTAGAATTGGGCAGCTAAAACGTTGAAAAATTAAATTAAATGACAGAGAATAAAGTTTTAAATGATATAGAATTGAGGTCAGAATCAGTTCAAGAAGTGCTGTCCAATCCACCGATTTGGATCGTTCGCTATGGTATTTCTGTCATTTTTGGAGTGATGCTATTGTTTATAATAGGATGCTGGTTTATAAAATACCCCGACGTTATTTCAGCAAAAGCTGTAATTACTTCACATCATCCGCCAGAACGATTAGAGTCTAAGGTTAATTCGAGAATAGTTAAGCTTTGCACATCCAACTCCTCAAAAGTAAAAAGAGGAGCGATGTTAGCTATTTTAGAAAGTACAGCTAATTACAATGACGTTTTGAAATTGGATAAAATAGTAAACTCAATTCCTTCTGATTATGAATTGTTTTATTTTCCTTTTCAGAAATTAAATAATTTGCAGCTTGGGGATATTCAAACTTCATTTAGTCAATTTCATAAAGCATATATAGAGAATGAATTAAATCAAAAACTCCATCCTTATTCAGAAGAAATTGCAGCTGCCAAAAGCTCACAATCTGAAAATTCGAATAGATTGGCATCACTATATGAACAGCAGAAACTTGAAAAAGTAAAATTAAATTTAAGCGATGCTCAATATAAAAGGTCGTTACAATTGTTTGAAAAAGGAGTCATTTCTAAATATGATTTAGATCTTCAAAAAGCAAATAATCTGCAGGCTAAACAAAGTTATGATCAGACTAATTTGGCTATTTCTCAGCAAAAAGAAGCTATAAATCAAGCAAAAAAGCAGGTTGTAATAAACGAGATTACTCAAGAAAAGGTTGATGTTACAAATTTGAGTACATTGTTTCAAGCTCTTGATGAGCTAAAAAAAAGTATTCATGTCTGGAAACAAAACTATTTGTTTACTGCGGCTTATGATGGTGTTTTTAAATTTCAAAATTCATGGAAAGAAAATCAGCTTATAAAAGCAGGAGATCTGTTTGCAACTATATTGCCTGAAAATCAAGGTGAGTATGTTGCAAATTTAAAAGTTCCGTTGCAAAATTCAGGTAAAATTCAACTTAACCAAAAAGTATTGATTAAACTCGATAATTTCCCTTTTCAGGAATACGGGATGCTTGAAGGGCGTGTTCAATCTATGTCGACAATAACAGATAAAGACGGAGAATATTTTATTGAAGTTGAAATGCCGCAAGGTTTAAAAACAACTTACGGGAAAAAGATAAGGTTTGATAAAGAATTAATAGGTTCCGCAGAAATCATAACAGAACAAATGCGTTTAATAGAGCGGGTTTTTTATCAATTCAGAAAACTAATGCAACGATAATCAGCTTTTTTCAAAGACTATTACTTACTATTTAAGGGTTGTTTTTCTGTCTGAAAAATTCACGTTTTTCGAACGCTTTCAGATATTTAGAACAAAGTTTTAAACACTACAACGTTTGCGTTACAGTGTTTCGAAAACGCTTTAGTAAAAAGTGTTTCTAATAAGATATCTTTAATTAATTATCTCTATCTCGCTTTAAATTATAATGATCAAATTATGAAAAAAACTTTACTTTTATTTTTCTTTTGGTTGTCATTTGTTGCAAATTCTCAACAAATAACGGTTTCTCCTGCTATATTTCAAGTTAATGAACCTATCACGATTACGGCTTCATTTTCATCAAGTACTTGCAATACAATGGGGACAACTCCAACTAAAGTATATATGCATTCTGGAATAGGTACAGATGCAAATCCTTGGCAGGTTGTTAAAGGAAATTGGGGTGCTGATGATAGCATCGGATTAATGACTAAAAATGCAAATGGAACATGGAGTATTACAATTACTCCAAGCACATATTTTGGATTAACAACGGCTCAGCAAACTGCAGCAACAAAAATGGGTATTGTGTTTAGAAATGCGACAGGTTCTCAGACATTAAAGCTAGCTCCTTCCTGTACAGATTTTTTTCTTAATGTAGGATCTTTTCAAGTAACATTAACTTCTCCAGCTGAAAATAGCACTACAATTATTAATTCTGGTTCAAATTTCACTATCAGTGCAACAAACACAGGCGGTGCTGGAAGTTATACTTTAAAATCTAACGGAACAACAATTAATACAAACACCAGCACTTCAAGTTATTCTTATACACATACAAATATTACAGGAAATCAAAATTATGAATTAATTGGAACTCAAGGAACAACAACAGTTTCTAAGAAATTTTCTGTTGTGGTAAATCCAAGTACGGTATCACAAGTCATGCCAGCAGGTATGGTTGATGGAATTAATTACAATGCGACAGATGTCACAAAAGCAACTTTGGTTCTAGATGCGCCTTTAAAAGATTTTGTATATGTTGCCGGAAGTTTCAACAACTGGCAACCAACATCAGCCTATGCTATGAAAAAAGATCCCTCTTCGGGAAAATTTTGGTTAGAAATATCAGGTCTAGTTTCTGGCGTAAATAATACCTATCAATATTGGGTTGGTGATGCGACGCCGCTTGCAAATTCGCCATCAATGGTAAAAACGGCAGATCCATATTCTACTTTAGTATTATCTCCTTATGATGACCCTTCGATTCCTGCAGCTAAATATCCAAACATGCCAGTTTATCCTGCAGGGCAAAATTTTGAGGTTACAGTCTTAAAAACGGGACAAACTCGTTATAATTGGAAAGTGACCAATTTTGTAAAACCCGAAAAGGAAAAGTTAGTAGTTTATGAAGTTTTGATTCGCGATTTTGATGCATCAAGAAGTTATCAGAGCTTGATTGATAGAATAGATTATTTTAAAAATCTAAAAATTAATGCAATTGAGTTAATGCCAGTAATGGAGTTTGAAGGTAATGAAAGCTGGGGTTATAATACTTCATTTCATATGGCTTTGGATAAGTTTTATGGAACTTCAGATAAATTAAAAGAGTTTATTGATTTATGCCACCAAAACGGAATCGCTGTAATTCTAGATGTAGCTTTAAATCACGCTTTTGGAAGAAATCCAATGGTGAGAATGTGGATGAATGATCCTGATGGAGATGGTTTTGGTTCGCCAACTGCAGAAAACCCATATTTTAACACTGTAGCAAAACATAGTTATAGTGTTGGTGAAGACTTTAATCATCAATCGTTAAAAACCCAGTACTACGTAAATAGAGTTATTAAACAATGGATTGAGGAGTATAAAATTGATGGTTTCCGTTGGGATTTAACCAAAGGTTTTACACAAGCTTGTACAGATTCGGATCAAGTTTGTACAAATGCATACCAGCAAGATCGTGTTGATATTTTAAAAAAATATGCCGATTATTCGTGGAGTTTAGATCCGACACATTATACTATTTTTGAGCACTTAGGGTCTGATACTGAAGAACAGCAATGGGCAAATTACAGAATTACAGAAACACCAAGTAAAGGTGTAATGATGTGGGGTAAAATGACAAAAGAGTACAATCAATTGTCAATGGGATACGCTTCTGAAAGTAATATTTTTAGAATGAATAGTGTAAACCGTGGGTTCACAAAAAATCGTTTAATGGGTTATGCAGAAAGCCACGATGAAGAACGTTTGATGTATAAAAATGTGCAATATGGAGCTTCAAACGGAAGTTACAATGTAAAAACATTAAATACAGCATTGTCAAGAATGTCTGCCATTGGAGCAGTTTCGTTACTAATTCCGGGACCAAAAATGATTTGGCATTTTGGTGAATTAGGTATGGACGATTCTATTTTTAGCTGTAATAACGGAACTGTAAATGATGAAACAACAACTACTCCAGGAGATTGTAAATTAGATTTAAAACCACAGCCTCAATGGACAGAAAACTGGCTAGGTGATTCTAATCGAAATAAAATTTACAATGAGTGGGCTAAAATGATTACCCTAAAAAAGACAGAACCTGTATTTCTAGGCACAGCAACAATGGCCAATACGGCTACTTTGACAGTAAATATCAAAATTACAAACAGTAGTCTGACTTCGGCTCAGCTTAAAGATGTTGTGATTTTAGCCAATTTTGAAACAACTGCACAAAATATGATTCCAGGATTTCAGTATACTGGCGCGTGGTACAACTTAATGGATAACTCAACCATTAACGTTACAAATGTAAATGCGCCAATAACCATAGCTCCTGGAGAATATAGAATTTATGGTAATAAACAGGCAAATCTGGCAATAGAAGATTTTGAAAAAGGAAACCAGGTTAGTCTGTATCCAAATCCTGTTGCCGATTATTTTACTTTAGGTTTTACAGCTTCAAAAGTAGATATCTATTCTATTACAGGACAATTAGTAAAGACATTTAATACAAACGGAAATACAGAATATCAATTCTCTGTAAATGATTTGACTTCTGGATTGTATCTCGTAAAGACGTTTGATGAGAATAATAAAGTTCGTGTTGTGAAGTTTATTAAAAATTAGGTTTGGTTAGTAATGAAAAAGGGCTGTCTAGAAATGGACAGCCTTTTTTTTGTTTAGAGTTTTTTTTATAATATAAAAACGTCTTATTTTAATACTTAAATGTCTTTTTGAGGTAATTAAATAAGTATGCAGTATTTTGTATTTTGATTTTTATTTGAGTTTTACTTGTTTTTAGTTTTAGGATCATTATATTCTCCAATCAAAGAATAATACCCAAATGTTCCTAAGCCCATAACAATAAGAGGAGTTAGTATAAATAGGATAATTACACCAAATACTAAATCGTCTTGCTGGTCTGAAAGAAGTTTTGGCAAACCAAATTCAAATACGCAAAAGTAGGCGGCCGCCAGTGCTAAAGCAATCCATAACGCCCCTAAAACTTGTTTAATCGCATTCATTTTTTTTGTAAATTTTAAAGGTGAGTAATTTTGTTTTTGTTGTCAATATAAATCATTCCAATAACAAAGCAGATTCCAGCAATAATTATAGGATACCATAATCCGTCCAGATAAAAATCGGTCTTGCCTGCTGTTTTGGCGTGTGATACAAAGTAAGTTGAAATGGCAGGAAGCAATCCTCCAAAAATTCCATTCCCTACATGATAAGGAAGTGACATAGAAGTATATCTGATTTTAGTTGGAAACATTTCGACTAAAAATGCTGCAATCGGACCATAAACCATAGTCACAAATAATACTTGAATGAAAACTAAGAAGGTTAATGTCCATTTATCGCTTGAATTAATTAGTATTGATACAGTAGTTTGAGCATCTTTTTTGTTCAGATACGTTTTTTTCTCCACCATGGATGTGCCGTCGGTATATTTTTTTTCTGTAGTTGTAATCGAATTTCCGTTAGCCTTGTTTTCAGTTGTAACCCTTGGATTTTCAAGAATCTCTGTTTTTTTGCTTACGTCAGTCGTATCGTACATCATCTTATAAATAGGTCTGTAGGAAAGTATGGCAATCAGCATACCAAACATCATAATATACTTGCGGCCAATTTTATCGCTCAGCCATCCAAAAACAATAAAAAATGGAGTTCCAAATAAAAGTGCAATTCCTAATAATTCATCAACTTGCGAAGAATCAACATTCATAACCGTTTTCATGAAACTCATTGCATAGAATTGTCCCGTGTACCAAACAACACCTTGTCCCATTGTAGCTCCAAACAGAGCCAAAAGAACAAATTTTAAATTGTATCTGTTTCCAAAACTTTCCTTCAACGGATTTGTGCTTGTTGTTCCTTCCTTTTTAGCTTTCGCAAAAACAGGAGATTCGTCCATATTTTTTCGAATCAGATATGAAACTCCAACCATGGCAATAGAAACCCAAAAAGGAACACGCCATCCCCATAAATCAAAAGCCTCGGCAGAAAGTACGCTTTTGGTAGCTAGAATAACCATCAGCGAAATAAATAATCCCACAGTAGCTGTAGTCTGAATCCAAGAAGTCCAATATCCTTTTTCTCCTGCCGGCGCATGTTCGGCAACATACGTTGCTGCACCACCATATTCACCTCCAAGAGCAAGACCTTGCAGCAGACGTAAAATCAAAACTAATAAAGGAGCCAGAAAACCAATTGTTTCATAACTTGGAATACAGCCTATTAGAAAGGTAGAACCCCCCATTAATAATAAGGTGGCCATAAAAGTATATTTACGTCCAATAATATCTCCAAGCCTTCCAAAAAACAAAGCTCCAAATGGGCGTACGACAAATCCGGCAGCAAATGTGGCTAGAGTAGATAAAAACGCCGCGGTTGGATTGTCACTTGGAAAAAATTTAGTTGAAATAACGACAGCCAAACTGCCAAAAATGTAAAAATCGTACCACTCGATCATGGTGCCCATAGAAGAGGCCGAAATTACTTTCCAAATGCCTTTAGTAGAAGTTTTGCTCATAAAACTGCTTTGATATCTTGTTAATGAATGAAAAAGAAAAATACAGTTTTACGAATATATAAGATTATTTTTTATTCAGTCAATACTTTTTTAACAAAAACTATTTATTTGTTGACTTTTTGATTTTAAAAACTAAAGTAAATTTGAAGAGGTTTTTAACGGCAAAGAGCGTAAAGATTTACGCAAAGGTTCACAAAGTTTAAAAATAACTTTGCGAACCTTGCGATTTTTTTCTTTGCGCTCTTTGCGGTTAGATAAAACAGAAAAGTATAAAAAACAAAAAACCCGAATATTTCTATTCGGGTTTTGTGGTACCTCCAGGGATCGAACCAGGGACACATGGATTTTCAGTCCATTGCTCTACCATCTGAGCTAAGGTACCGTGCTTGTTGCGGGTGCAAATATATAATCATTTTTGGTTTGTGCAAAACATTTTTTAGAAAAAATCAATTCGTATCTTCGCAAAAGCAAAAAAGGAAATATGATTTTAACGGTCGATGTTGGAAATACCAGAATTAAAGCGTCTGTATTTGAGGATAATACTTCTCTAGAAAATTTTGTTTTTGATAAAAATGAACTCGAAAAAAAAATTGAAAAAATTTTAGAAAAATATCCAAAATGCTCTGATTTGGTTGTTGCTTCAGTAGGAAGTATCGAAAAACAGTCATTTTTGTCTTTTGAAAATAGGCTGAAAGTTCATTTTTTTACTCACGAAGATGTTTTTCCTTTTCATAATAAATATGCAACTCCAAAAACTTTAGGTATAGATCGAATGATTTTGGCAGCAGGAGCCACACTTCAATTTCCAAAACAAAACCGGTTGATTATAGATGCAGGAACTTGCATTACCTACGATTTTATCGACGAAAATGATAATTATTTGGGAGGAGCCATCTCTCCTGGCCTTCGTTTGCGATATGAATCACTTCATAATTTTACGGCCAGATTGCCGTTACTTACATTAGAAGAGCCCAATTCTTATGTGGGAAACTCTACGGCACAAGCTATACATTCTGGTGTTGTCAATGGTTTCGTCTATGAGATTGACGGTTTTATCGATGAATATCGCAAAGAGTTTTCAAATTTTATCATAATTTTAACGGGAGGCGATGCAGATTTTTTGGCTAAACGATTAAAAAATACCATATTTGCCAATTCAAATTTCCTTTTGGAGAGTTTGAGCCAAACATATCAATATAAAATCGACAATGATTAAAAAAGTAATACTAAGCGCTTGTTTGCTTATATCGTTCGTTTCATTCGCTCAACAAGGTACTGCTTCACCTTATTCTTTTTTCGGAATAGGAGATGTAAGATTCAAGGGAACTCTTGAAAACAGATCTATGGCAGGAGTTGCAGTAGAGCAAGATTCGATTCACTTAAATTTAGAAAATCCAGCAAGTTATGCCAGCTTAATTCAGACAACTTTTACAGTTGGAGGAACATTTGCGACTTCAAATTTAAAAACGACTTCTTCTTCAGAAAAAGCACAACGTTCTACTTTTGATTATTTAGCATTAGGAATTCCGATGGGGAAATTCGGTGCTTCATTTGGTTTAATTCCTGTAAGTTCGGTAGGATACAAAATTCGTGACGACAATTCGGCAACAGAAGGAGCAACAAGTTCTCAGCTTGATGGAAAAGGTGGTGTAAATAAAGTATATTTTGGTTTGTCATACAAAATAATGCACGGTTGGAATGTTGGATTAGACGCACAGTATAACTTTGGAAAAATTACAACAACAAGCATAGAAGCAGTTACTGGAGTTCAAAACGGAACGGCAGAAGTAAATACTTCTGAGCTTTCTGGTGTAGGATTTAGTTTTGGAACCATGTATCAGAAAAAGATCAACAAAAAAACTAGTCTTTTCTCTAGTTTAAGTTATTCTTTTGCAAGTAATTTAAATTCGGATAATACTAGAGTTATTTCAGTTCAAGGAGATCCTGAACCTTATGTAGTTCCAACAGAATCAACAAAATTAAAGCTTCCAAACAAGCTAAGCATTGGTTTTGGGGTTGGTGAAGCTAGAAAATGGCTTGTGGGAGCAAATATGACTTTTCAAGGAGATGGGCAGCTAGAGAACTATTACAATGCCGCTAACAATGTAAGATACGAAAGCTATTCTAAATATGCTGTTGGAGGATATTACCTTCCAAACTACGCTTCTTTTACAAGTTATATGAGCAGAATCACCTATAGAGCAGGTCTGAAATATGAAAAAATTGGTTTGATTGTAAACAACGAATCAATTAAAGATGTCGGAATGTCATTGGGAGCAGGAATTCCAATTCCGGGATCATTTTCAAATGTAAACTTCGGAATCGAATTTGGTAAACGAGGTACAACTGCTGCAGATTTAGTTCAAGAGAATTATGTTAATTTCAGTCTGAGTTTCTCTTTCAATGATAAATGGTTCGTGAAGAGCAAATACCAATAATCAAAACATATTATCTTTTCGAAGCTCATTACAATTTACTACATTTGGCAAATGAATTTACCAAAAAGATATAGTCTCATAGCTGTCACAGTTTTTGCTGTGACACTATTTTTTGGATGCGAAAGTAATTTTAAAGAAGTTCAGAAAATTAACTTCTCAGAATTTGTTCCTGGCAGCGATGCTGATACTGTAAATATTAAATATACAGACTCTGGACGCATTACAGGTATTTTGATAAGTCCGAAAATGTTAGATTATTCAAATCTTGATTTTCCTTTTACAGAATTTCCAAAAGGAATCGATGTTACTTTATACGATAAAAAGCAAAAGCGTACCTTTATAAAAGCAAATTATGCGGTTTCGTATAAGCCGACTCAGATAATTGATTTGATTGGTAAGGTAAAAATCACTTCAGAAGCGGGACAGGTATTAGAAACAGAACAATTGTATTTTGACCAGAAAAACGAGTGGTTTTATACAGAAAGAAAATTTAAGTTGACTGACGCAAAAGGGGTTTCCCATGGTCAGGGAATAGATTTTAGCAAAGATTTTAAAGTGATTAATTCGCAGCGAATAAGCGGTGAAATTGAATCGAACGAAGAATTATAATATTATGGGTTATTTAAAATATACACAATACGTTTACATCCTTTTTGCGGTTTTCTTTACTTATGATGGTATCGTAAAACTAAATGAGGGCGATGAAAGCTATCCTTTCTATTTTGTAATTGCAGGAATGGCTATTTTTATGTTTTTCTTTAGGAGAAGATTTCTTAACAAGCACAACGACCGAAACAAAAACCAATAAAAATGGAAATTAGTATTATAATAATATGTTTAATACTAGCAGCCTTTTTTTCTGGGATGGAAATTGCTTTTACATCCGCCAACAAAATTTATCTTGAAATCGAAAAGAAACAAGATGATTTCTTGTCTCGAATCTTAACCAAGCTAACCGAAAACCCATCCAAATTTATTGCTGCCATGCTTATTGGTAACAATGTGGCTTTGGTGATTTACGGTTTTTTTATGGGCGATCTTATTTTAAGCTGGATGGCTTATTTTGGATTGATTTTTTCTGATTGGTGGAATATTCTCATTCAGACTCTTCTTGCTACATTTATAGTTTTATTGACTTCGGAATTTTTTCCGAAGGTGTTTTTTCAAATTTATGCCAATTCTTTAATTAAAATTCTGGCGCTTCCGGCTTATTTATTCTACCGACTATTTTATTATATCTCGACTTTCTTTATTTGGATCGCAGATTTTGTGCTGAGTAAGTTTTTTAAAACAGAAGGAAATCAAATTCATTTGTTTAGCCGAATTGAGTTAGGGAATTACATAACAGAACAAATGAGCACGGTTGAGGAAGATGAAGAGGTAGATTCTGAAATTCAGATTTTTCAAAATGCATTAGAATTTTCTGGTGTAAAGGCGCGTGATATTATGACACCCCGAACAGAAATTGTAGATATCGATTTGTTTGATACAGTTGACGATCTTAAGGCTTTATTTATAGAAACAGGTTATTCTAAGATTATTATAAGTCAGAATTCATTAGACGATATTGTTGGTTATGTGCATTCGTTCGATTTATTTAAAAAGCCAGCTACTATAAAATCGGTTTTAATGACAGTTGAATTTGTTCCAGAAACAATTCTAATCAAAGATGTTTTGAATTTATTGATCAAGAAACGAAAAAATGTTGCAGTTGTTTTAGATGAATACGGAGGAACTTCAGGAATTGTTACAATTGAAGATATTGTCGAGGAGCTTTTTGGAGAAATTGAAGACGAACATGATTTGGATGAGGAATTGATCGAAGAAGAAATAGGAGAAGGAAAGTATTTGTTTTCTACCAGATTAGATGTTGAGTATTTGAACGAGACCTATAAATTAATGATTCCAGAGGAGGATTCTTATGGAACATTAGGAGGTTTTATTGTATATCATACTAAAGAAATCCCTCAAAAAGGAGATAAAATTGTAATAGATAAGTTCCATTTTTCTATTGAAGAGGCATCAAATAAGAAAATAGAACTAGTCAAATTGACAATTAAAGACTGATTTTTTAAATTAATGAAAAAAAATGTTGAAAATAAAACGCTAGTTGTATTGTTATTAACTAGATAATTGTATTTTCGCAAACTGAATATAAAATTAACGATAATAAAATGGCAGTTTTAGCAAAAATTAGACAGCGTTCCGCTTTATTGATAGGAGTTATTGCACTTGCATTATTTGCATTTATAATACAAGATCTATTTACAAGAGGAACATTCGGTCAAAGTTCAAAAGATGTAGGAAGCATCGATGGAAAAGATATTTCATTTGAAGACTTTAGAGTTAAAGTTAGTAATGTTGAAAAAAGTGGGCAAGGAATAACTTCCACTGAAGCTGCAAACAGAGTTTGGGATCAAGAAGTTTCAATCGCTCTATTATCATCGCAATTTGATAAATTAGGATTGAGAGTTGGTGAAAAACACATTTTAGAGGTTTTAAAATCAGATCCAAATATTGGTAAAAACCCAATGTTCTTAAACGCAGCAGGAATGTTTGATGTTGTTAAGTTCAAAGATTATTTTAAATCAAATCCAGAAGCAGCACAATACATTTCTCAAAAAGAGAAAGATGCTGAATTGAACGCAAAATTTCAAATCTATAATACTTTAATTAAATCAGGACTTTACACAACTGCTAGTGAAGGAAAATTAAAGTATGAAATGGAAACTAATAAAGTAAGTTTTGCTTTTGCAGCGGCTCCTTATTCTTCTATTAAAGATAGTGAAGTAAAAATCTCTGATGATGAGATCGTAGCTTACATGAAGAAAAACGAGAAAAAATTTAAAGCTGATGCAACTCGCGAAATTCAATATGTATTAGTTGAAGATAAAGCATCTAAAGAAGATGAGGCTGAAATTAAAGCTAAATTAACTGCATTATTATCAGGAAGTGTTGTTTACAATGCAAAAACAGGTAAAAATGATACATTGCCAGGATTTAGAAACGCTACAAACGTTGCTGAATTTGTAAACGCAAATTCTGATGTGCCTTACGATTCTACTTATGTTCCTAAAAATGCATTGCCAGCTGTTGATGCTGACAAATTATTCAGCTTGCCAGCTGGAGCAATCTATGGGCCATACGTTTACGGAAGATATTATGCAATCTCTAAATCTCAAGGATTTAAAGCTGGGGTTAATGCAAAAGCTAGTCATATCTTAATTGGTTACGAAGGATCACAAACTCCAAATCCAAAAGAAAAAAGAACTAAAGAAGAAGCTAAAGCTAAAGCTGAAGAAATTTTAGCACAAGTTCAAGCTAATCCAGATAGTTTTATGATGTTGGCTTTTACAAGTTCTGATGATTCATCTGCACAGCAAGGTGGTGATTTAGGATATTTTGGTCCTAACCAAATGGTAAAACCTTTCAATGATTTTGTATTCAGCAACGGAATTGGTAAAGTTGGTTTAGTAGAAACTCCTTTTGGATTTCACATTATCAAAATTACAGATAAACAAGACGGAATTCGTTTAGCTACAATTGCTCAAAAAATCGAGCCTTCTGAAGCTACTTCTGATAAAGTATTTACATTGGCAACCAAATTCGAAATGGATGCTGCTGACAAAGATTTCAATGCTGCAGCTAAAGAATTAGGTTTAAAAGTTGCTCAGCCAGTTAATGCAAAAGCTATGGATGAAGCGTTTGGACCATTAGGAAACCAACGTAACATTGTAAGATGGGCTTTTGATAAAGAAACAAGCAAAGGAGATGTTAAGCGTTTCGAAATTGCAAACATCGGACACGTTATTGCACAATATAAAGGTGAAAATAAATCTGGTTTAGTTTCTGTTGATATGGCAAGACCTTATGTAGAGCCAATCTTGAAGAACAAGAAAAAAGCAGAATTGTTAAAAGCTAAAATGCAAGGTTCAAGTCTTGAGGCTATTGCTAAAGCTGCAGGAGTTGCTGTTCAGCAAGCTGCAGATGTAACTCTTGATAATCCAGTTCTGCCTGGTGGAGTTGGGCAAGAGCCAAGAGTTGTGGGTAATGCATTTGCTTTAACTGCAAACAAAATCTCTGCTCCAATTGAAGGAAATACTGGAGTATATGTTGTAAAAAACATTAAAACGGTAAAAGCGCCTGCAATTGCTAATCACGCTGCTTATGTAGAGAAAGTAAAAGCTCAAAGCGCATCTGATGCAAGCAGAGTATTGCCAGCGTTGAAAAACAATGCTAAAATTGAAGATAACAGATTACAATTTAATTACTAATTAAAAAGTAATTTATATTATATAAGAACCCGAAACATTAATATGTTTCGGGTTTCTTTTTTTTGTACAAAAATCAGAAAATCTACTTTGTGTTAATTTTCTTAAAGTATATAGGGATTATCGAAATTTAATTTAAAAAACTTGTGATTTTCAAATTATTACAGTTAATTTGCTCGATTTTTAACTTTAACATATTTTTGGCTTTTGCCGCACAATAAAATATAGAAGAATAAATTTCTAAAAACAAAAGCTTTAATAACCAATCATTTAATGTTTTTTACTTTTAAATTTTTTAGAAGAAAGCAGAGAGTATATACCAAAATAGAAAGTCATATTTATGGTATTATTATCGAGCTTTTAAAAGTAGGCAGCACCGACATCAATGTTGATGAATTGGGTGGGAAGTATTATTTGAGTAACGAAGAACAGCATTTTAAAGTTACTATTTTGAGCAACGATAACGTGATTAGATTAACCAATACACATGACTCGGTTGCCGAGAAATATGATAAAATCTTTGTGGAGGATGTCTTAAGAGCAGTAAAAGAAGAAAAACATCGTCGAATGGAAGTAGTTTACGATTCAATCACCAACAGCATCGAAAAAATGGCAGAACGCTTGCATAATAGACTTATAGAGTCAAATGAACAAGATAAATCTGTTCGCCGTTTAGAGACAAAAGAGGTTAAGAACAGTAAAAAAGTAAACTAAATAACTTTTTTGAAATGATTTATAAGATCATTTCTTCATAAGTCAGAATAGTCTCGTATCCTTTATTAAAGAAATATTCTTTCGGGTTTTCTTTTGACACCACCAAAATGAAATCTCCGCCCCAAGCTCCAAGACTTTTAATTACACCATTAAAATCCGGAAAAACAGCCTCTTTTATGGTCTGCATTTCTAAAACCTTACTCAGATGAATTTCGTGTTTCTGAATCGCCGATGCAAATTCTTTTAATGTTTTGGCATGAAGAATTTCATTTGTGATTTTATTGTTTTCTGCAACGCTAACTGCTAGATGATTGCCTTTGTGGTTGTTGTAAGAGTATATTGCCGATTTGCTGTTTTGTTTTTTATTCAAATAAACAAAATAAAGATGTTCTGTAAAATCTGGGCTAAATTCAACTTGCTTTACGAAATTATCTTTTATACGGTATAAAATAGGCGTGTTATTTTGTGCACACGCAATATCGTAGCCACTTCCGCCAAAACTATTTTTTAGTAGAGTGAAAGCATTGATTTCAGTCCACTGTGCAATATTATTGATAAGAGTAGAAGAAGTTCCCAGGCCCCAGTTTTTTGGAAAAGTCAAATGTGTGCTAACTTTATATCCGTTGGCATTATCAATAAATTTTGGATTTAAAATATAAGCTTCGTGCAGAATGTTAACTAAAGTTGATTTTACATTGTCAATATGAGGATCTGAACCTTTTACAACTTCGTCAAATGAAATAGTTTCTTCAAACCAAAGGTGTTTGTCATAATCGTAACTTTTCCATTCGATTTGTTTGTCTTCTGAGTCCTCAATCACTAAATCCTGACCAAATTTTGTTGGTAGCGCAAATGCGTCTGCGCCATCCAAAACTAGATATTCACCAGCGATAAAAAGTTTTCCGTTACTGTAAAAGGTATTCTTCATGCTTTATTTTTTAGCCCCGATAGAAGTGGAAATCCTTTTGCTTTTTTTCTTTAGAAAAGCAAAAGATTGAAACGGATAGCGGGATTAGCTTCAAATTATTTTCTTAAATTCTCAATAAATTCTACTACAGCGCTGTGAGAAACGGCTATTTTTTTGAAGTGCGTTTTAATTAAATGACGTTCTTCATCGCTAGCTTCAAATTGATTAATAATATTATTAAGGTGCATTTTCATGTGGCCTTCCTGAATTCCTGTTGTAGTTAAGGAACGCAACGCTGCGAAATTTTGTGCTAAACCAGCAACAGCAACAATTTGCATTAATTCTGGAGCAGATGGTTTTTCTAAAATTTCTAAACACAGTTTCACTAAAGGGTGCAAAGAAGTCAAGCCACCAACGGTACCAACTGCCAAAGGGATTTCTAGCCAGAAAGTAAAAATTCCGTCTTCTATTTTGGCATGCGATAAACTTGCGTATTGACCATTTCTGGAAGCATAGGCATGTACGCCAGCTTCTACAGCTCTAAAATCATTTCCTGTTGCTAGAATCACGGCGTCAACACCATTCATGATGCCTTTGTTATGTGTAACAGCTCTAAAAGGCTCTATTTCTGCAATTTGTACGGCTTGAACAAAACGTTCTGCAAATTCTTGAGGATTTGTAATGTGTTTTTCCGCTAAATCTTCTATTGGACAAGAAACTTCGGCTCTAACAAGGCAATGAGGCACATAGTTAGAAAGAATGCTCATTACAACTTCCAGCTTTTCACCATTTTGGCATAAGTCAGAATTTTGAGCTTCTTCTTTTAAAGTGGTAGCAAATTGCTCCAAACAAGAATTTATAAAATTGGCTCCCATGCTGTCTTTGGTTTCAAAAGTAGCATGAAGCTGATAGTAGTTTTCTAGTAAACTTCTTTTGTCTTTTAATTTGACATCTAGAATACCGCCGCCACGCTGTTGCATATTTTTGGTAATGCTTTGCGTTTCTGAAAAGAATTTTGGCTTGATTTGGTCAAAAAACTGAGTTAATTTTTCGGCATCTCCACTATAAGTAAAATGGACTTGACCAATTTTTTCGGTATCTATAATTGTAGCTTTAAATCCGCCTCTTGTTGACCAGTATTTTGCTGCTTTAGAAGCTGCAGCTACTACAGAACTTTCTTCAATTGCCATCGGGATGGTTTTGTATTTTCCGTTGATCAAAAAATTAGGCGCAACACCAAGTGGGATATAAAGATTTGTAATAGTATTTTCTATAAATTCATCATGAAGCTGCTGAAGCTTTTGGTCTGAATTCCAGTAATTTCTTATAATATTTTGCGCCTCTTCAGGATTTGAAAAATACTCATTTGCAATCCAGTTAATTTTTTCTTTTTTGGATAATTTAGAAAATCCAGCAACAGCGTTGTTCATTCTCAATGTATTAAATAATATTGTTGCGGCAAAGATACTATTTTAAGAGTTTTGATTGCAATCTATTTCAGACATGAAAGTACGCAATCGTTATTTTTTTTAACATTTAACACTTAAAATGTGTATTATGTTTATTTTTTTTACTAAAATTGGGCTCTTTTTATATTTAAAATAATTCTAATGAATACAAGCAAATTTACTGCAGTACTTTTATTCTTAACTGCAGTTGTTTTTGGACAGCAGAAGATAACTGTCGAAAATGTTTTTAGTGGTACTTTCCGGGCTAAAGGAATGGATGAACTACAATCGCTAAAAAATACAAATCAATATACTGTTTTAAATGTTGATCAAGCGAGCAGAAGTATGCAGATTGATTTATATGATTTTGCTACACTGAAAAAAGTATCAAATCTTATCGATACTAAAAACTATAAAGAACTTGCTAGCGGAATTAACAGCTATACTTTCGATGCTTCTGAAAAAAAGATCTTAATTGCTTGTAATACTAATAAAATCTTTCGTCACTCATTTACTGCTGATTATTTTCTTTATGATATCGCAGCAAAATCATTGGTTAAACTTGTTGATTTTCAGATTCAAGAACCAACTTTCTCACCTGACGGAACTAAAATTGCTTACGCAAAAGAAAATAACTTATATGTATATGATGTAGCTTCAAAAAAATCTACGCCTATAACAACAGATGGGAAGAAAAATGCGGTTATAAACGGTATTACTGACTGGGTTTACGAAGAAGAATTTGCATTTGTACGTGCTTTTGACTGGAGTAAAGACAGTAAAAAAGTAGCTTATATTCGTTTTGACGAAAGCCAGGTTCCTGAATTTTCAATGTCAATTTTCCATAAAGATTTGTACCCTAAAATTGAAACTTTTAAATATCCTAAAGCAGGAGAAAAGAACTCGGAAGTTTCGTTGCATATCTATGATGTAGCTGCGGGAGCAACCAAAAAAGTAGATTTAGGAAAATATAATGATTTCTACATTGCGAGAATGCAATGGACAAATGATGCCAATGTGCTTTCTGCACAGGTTTTAAACCGTCATCAAGATAATTTAGATATACTGTTTATTGATGGTACTACTGCTAACTCAAAAGTGGTTTTAAATGAAAAAGATAAAGCTTATGTAGATATTACTGATAACTTAACTTTCTTAAAAGACAACAGTTTTATCTGGACAAGTGAAAAAGATGGTTTTAATCATATTTATGTATATGACAAAAACGGAAAACTTAAAAATCAAGTTACAAAAGGAAACTGGGAAGTGGTTTCATACTATGGTTTTGACGAAAAAACAAAAACTATTTTCTATCAATCTACAGAAAATGGTTCTATCAACAGAGATCTTTACAGAATTGGTTTAGATGGAAAGAATAAAGTGCGTTTGTCTTCAAAAACAGGAACAAGTGCAGCGACTTTCAGTCCAAATTTCCAATATTTTATTACAACTTTCTCAAGTAATACACAGCCTACAACGTATACTTTAAACGAAGCTAAAACAGGAAAAGAAATTCAGGTTATCGAAAACAATCAGGCTCTTGCTGATAAATTGAAAGCATATGACCTTCCTTTAAAAGAGTATTTTGTTTTAAAAACGGCTAAAGGAAACGAACTAAATGCATGGATTTTAAAACCAAAAGATTTTGATCCTTCAAAAAAATATCCTGTTTTCATGTTCCAATATTCAGGTCCAGGATCTCAACAAGTAGCAAATCAATGGAATAATTCTAATGATTACTGGTTTGCTTCATTAACACAACAAGGTTATATCGTAGCTTGTGTTGACGGAAGAGGTACGGGTTATAAAGGAGCTGATTTTAAAAAAGTAACTCAGAAGGAACTAGGAAAATATGAAGTTGAAGACCAGATTGATGCAGCAAAAGTAATTGGTGCTTACCCTTATGTTGATGCTTCAAGAATTGGAATCTTCGGATGGAGCTATGGTGGATTTATGGCTTCTAACTGTATCTTCCAAGGGAACGATGTTTTCAAAATGGCAATTGCTGTTGCGCCAGTTACAAACTGGAGGTTTTATGACAGTGTTTACACAGAAAGATACATGCAGACTCCGCAGGAAAATGCAAGTGGTTATGACCAAAACTCTCCAATAAATCACGTTGATAAATTGAAAGGGAAGTTCTTATTGATTCACGGTTCTGCAGATGATAACGTTCATGTTCAGAACACAATGCAGATGATGGAAGCTTTAATTCAGGCAAATAAGCAATTTGATTCTCAAATTTACCCAGATAAAGACCATGGTATTTATGGTGGAAAAACGAGAGTTCAACTTTATACTAAAATGACCAACTTTATCAAAGAAAATCTATAATCCAAAAATAATTTAACCTAATTAAATAAACGAATAATATGGGAGAAAATCAAGTAAAAACTGCGCATCCAAAAGGGCTTTGGGTATTGTTTGGGACGGAGATGTGGGAGCGGTTCAATTTTTATGGAATGCGAGCTTTATTGACTTTATTTCTTGTGAATTCATTATTGATGAAGGAAGAGGAAGCGTCATTAATTTATGGAGGTTTTCTTGGACTTTGTTATTTAACGCCAATGTTAGGTGGTTTTGTTGCTGACCGTTATTTAGGAAACAGAAATTGTATTCTACTTGGAGGATTATTAATGGCAATAGGACAATTGCTTTTGTTTACCAGCGGAAGTGTTTTTGGATCTAATTTAGGTTTAGCAAAAATCATCATGTACTCTGCTTTAGGAGTAATTGTTTTTGGTAACGGATTCTTCAAACCGAACATTTCTAGTATGGTTGGAAGTTTGTATCCAAAACAAGAAAAAACAAAATTAGATAGTGCTTTTACTATTTTCTATATGGGAATTAACATCGGAGCATTTTTAGGTCAGTCTATCTGTCCTTTATTAGGAGATGTTAAAGATGCAGGCGGAATTAGAGATATCCACGCTTTCAGATGGGGATTCTTGGCAGCTTCTACTGCAATGTTGTTAGGAACGGTTCTTTTCTATTTCTTAAAAAATAAATATGTGGTTTCTCCAGAAGGAAAACCATTAGGAGGACTTCCTTCTAAAAATGATGCTTCAGACTTTGAAGAAGGAGAAGCGCAACAAGCAAACTTTTCTACTAAAGCCCTTATTGGTGCAGGAATTGCTTTTGTTGCTTTAGGATTCTTTTTCCACTATGTGGTTGGTCAGAACTTGATCTATACTTTGATTTATTCAAGTGGTTTGGCATTAGCAGGATTAATTATTTCAGACACGTCTTTGACTAAAGTGGAAAGAGATAGAATTTATGTAATCTACATCGTGTCGTTCTTTATTATTTTCTTCTGGGCGGCGTTTGAGCAGGCAGGTTCTTCTTTAACTTTTATTGCAGATAACCAAACAGACAGACACTTCTTTGGATGGGCAATGCCACCATCGATGGTTCAGATTTTTAACGGAATGTTTGTTGTGCTTTTAGCTGTTCCTTTCAGTGTTCTTTGGGACACTTTGAGAGCTAAAGGGAAAGAGCCAATTTCTCCAGTAAAATTAGCTGCAGGATTGGTAATTATTTCTGTGAGTTTCTTCATGATTGCGACTCAAGTTTCTTATATTGGAACATCTGGGTTATTGTTAAAATGGTTGATTTTATTATATTTCTTAAATACATGTGCTGAATTATGTTTGTCTCCAATTGGTTTATCATTGGTTGGTAAATTATCTCCAAAACGTTTTGCATCATTATTATACGGAGTATTCTTTTTGTCTAATGCTTCAGGATATGCATTAGGAGGAACTTTAGGTTCTATCTTACCTGCAACTGGTGATAAATTTGCAAAAGCAAAAGAATTAGGAATCGATCTTCAAGCGGTTTTAGATAAAAAAATAACGCTTTCAGCAGACCAATTGGCTTTGTTGGATCATCATCAGATTAGTGCACAAAATCCGATTTTTGCTGGATTTGAAATCCATAATTTATATGAATTCTTTATGGTATTTGTTGTGCTGACAGGTATTGCTGCAATTTTATTATTTGCTTTAACACCACTATTGAAAAAATTAATGCACGGTGTTAGATAAAAAATGGAAAACAATATTACTTTAGAAGAAATTCAAAATTTTGAGGGTAAGTACCCAAAACAATTGTGGTACTTATTTTTGGTTGAAATGTGGGAACGTTTTTGTTTCTACGGAATGAGAGGGGTTTTGGCTTTTTTTATGGTAGACCAATTAGGTCTAGTGGAAGGAAAAGCAAATTTGCAATATGGAGCAATTCAGGCTTTTGTATATGCATTCACTTTTATTGGCGGAATTTTTGCTGATAAAATATTAGGTTTTAAGAAATCGCTTCTTTTTGGTGGAATTGTGATGATTCTGGGCAATTTGCTTATTGCAGCTTCTCCTCACGATTTCTTTTATTATGGAATAACGCTTTCTATTATTGGTACAGGTTTCTTTAAACCAAACGTATCTTCAATGGTAGGTGAATTGTATCATGAAAACGATGGTCGTCGTGATGCAGGTTACGGGCTGTTTTATGCGGGAATTAATATTGGCGGAATGCTTGGTGGAGCTATTCCTATTTATTTAGGAAAGAACTATTCTTGGAGCCTTTGTTTTCTTTCTGCTGCAATTGTTATGATCATAGGGGTTATAACTTTTCTTTTGACTAAAAAGCATTTAGCTCCAATTGGAAATTCTCCGTTAGAAAATAAGGCGCCTAAAAAACGTAATCTTTATGAAATAGCGGTTTATGTAGGTTCTTTTGTTGTAATACCATTAGTTTACATAATGGTAATCAATTCTGATTTTACGGAGTACTTTATGTATACTATGGGAATAGTAGCGTTACTGTATTTTGCATATGAGCTGATAATGTTAAAGGATCGAAAACAGCAACGAAAACTTTTAGCAGCATTTGTGTTCATTTTTGGATACTTTATGTTTATGGCAATTTCAGAGCAATCTGGAGGTTCATTGTCGTTGTTTGCAAAAGATAATTTATCTAACAAACTGTTGTTTTTTAATATTGATCCAAATGTGGTAAATAATAGTGTCAACTCATTATATGTTGTTATTTTTAGTCCATTGGTAGGATTGTTATGGATTTTTATGGCCAAGCGAAAAATTGAACCTAATACCGTTATTAAGTTTGGTTTATCATTTGTTTTGCTTGCGGCAGGTTTTTTTATTTTTTACTCTGCTAGATTTTTTGTTGATGCCAATGGATTAAGTTCTCTAGATGTTTTTGCTTTAGGATATCTTGTATATACACTAGGAGAATTGTGTATTGGGCCAATAGGAATGTCGGTAATTACCAAATTATCACCTAAAAGATTGTTTGGAATGATGATGGGATTATGGTTCTTGTCAAGTGCATTTGGTCAGTTTGCTGCTGGGAAATTGGGAGCAGAAATATCTAATGCCAATACTGGAACTACATTAATGTCTAAGCTTATTGCTTATACAGACGGATATTATCAATTAGCATTGTATTCTTTAATTGCTGGAATTGTTTTAATTGTTTTTACTCCACTGATTAGAAAATTAATGCAAGAAGTTAAATAATTATATTGTAATTAGTTTTTGCATAAATTTGTTTAAAATTTCCCAATATGAAAAAAATAGTACTTATTGCTTTATTTTTAGTTAGCGCGGCAAATCTTCAGGCACAAGAATTAAAATGGTATACAGATGTTAGAGAAGCAATTACTGTGAGTAACAAAGAACAGAAACCTATGCTTATGTTCTTTACAGGTAGTGATTGGTGCGGATGGTGTATTCGTTTGCAAAATGAAGTTTTAAAGACTGCTGAGTTTAAAAAATGGGCAACAGATAATGTGGTTTTAGTTGAATTGGATTATCCTAGATCTGTTGCGCAGACCCCAGAACTTAAAAGCCAGAATAATGAATTGCAGCAAGCTTTTGGAATTCAAGGTTTTCCAACTGTTTATTTCACAAGTGCAGAGACAAAAGATGGGAGGGTTAACTTTAAAGGTCTTGGTAAAACAGGATATGTGGCCGGTGGACCATCAGCATGGTTAACTGTTGCAGAGGAAATAGTGCATCCGAAAAAATTATAAATTGTATTTAAAAGATAATGAAAAGGTCTCTTACACTGTAAGAGACCTTTTTTGTTTAGTAGGAAAAATTCTTTAGAAAAAATCCTTAAATTGAATATTTTATATTTTATTATATATAAAAAAACACATAATATATTTTTTGTGCTAATAAAATTTGGATAACTAAAATATAATGTTAATTTCGTCTTGCTAATCTAACCAAAACCAATTTATATGACTAAAAAATTACTTATCCTACTGTTTTTTTTAGGTTCATTTATGATGCAAGCACAAAACTTAGCATGGAGAACAAACATGACAGATGCTATTGCTATAAGTAATGACCAGAAAAAACCAATGCTGATTTTATTCACTGCCTCAGGTGTACCAGAAAATCTTCAAAACGAAATCTTTAAAACACCTGATTTTGCTGTATGGTCACGAGACAACGTGGTCTTAGTAAAATTAGATTTATCTGATATGAATGCTTCAGATAGCGATCGCGAACAAAATGTAAAATTGAAAAATGCATTTGGAGTTGAAGATCTTCCAGAAGTATGTTTCGCAATGGCATCAGTAAGAAAAAACAAAACGACATTTAGCGCCTTAGGGAAAATAGCCTATAAACCTGGAGGAGCAAAAGCTTGGATAGCAGAATCAAATGCAATTTTGCATCCAGTAGAATAGTAAACGATTTCATTCGACTTTTATTTTAATTTTTTTTAGTCCCTTTCTGTTTTTCAGAAGGGGATTTTTTTGCTCTTAAACTCAGTAATAGAGAATTTGATTATTTTAAATAGTGTTTATTTTACATTTATTAAAAAATAGCGCATATATTGTCAATTTGATTTTAATTCTTACAACTTGATTTTTAATCGCTTAAAATCTTTATTGGATTCTGTTTTTGTATTATTTTAGTTTTATTAACATAACCAAAACCAAGATTATATGCCAAAAAATCTACTTATCCTACTGCTGTTTTTAAGTCCATTTTGTATGAATTCTCAAAATATAATATGGAAAACCGACATTAACGATGCTGTAACTGTGAGTGCAGAAAAAAGAATACCATTATTGATTTTCTTTACTGCTCAAGGAGTAAGTCCTCACCTGCAAAATGAAGTTTTCGCAACGCGTGATTTTGAAGAATGGTCGCGCAAAAATGTTATCTTAGTAAAACTGGACCTTTCGGATCCTTCAGCTTCTGATGCCGTTAAAGAACAAAATTTAATGTTGAAGAACGCTTTTGGTATCGAAGATATTCCTCAAGTATGTTTTTCTGAAGTGACGGTCAGAAAAGGGAAAACAAATTTTAATAAATTAGGGCTTATTGCTTATACAGGCTCTGGAGTTAAATCCTGGATTTCTGAATCTAATTCGATTTTAAATCCAGAATAAAATTATAATTGATAATATCCCTTTTCTTTTGTTGAATGGAAAGGGATATTTTTTTTAAGACAACTTTTTTTCCAATATTTCTGAATTGAATTGGAATTTGAACCATCTGCAATAACAACTTTTGGATGAATATTTTCCAGTACTCGGTCCAGGTTTATTTTTGAGGTTTGAGTAAGTATTAAAATATCTGGTTTAATTTTTTCTGGAAAAGTTTTAGTGCTGTCAATAATTAAAATCTTGGTTTTCTTAAAGTAAAGCACATTTTTGATCTCTTTGATTTTAGAGAGTGTAACTGAATTTCCAACCAAATAAGAATTTATATTCCTTCTTTTGATGCTTTTGTCAGCAGTATTTCTGGTGAAAAGCATTATGTTTTTTCCAAAACGCTCAGAAATAATCGTATTGTTTTTTTCATTATAGACAATTAATTCTTCTTTATTTTCGGTTTCTATTTTCGTTAAAATAAAAGCAAGCTGAACTAAAATAACGGAACCCAAAACTAATGTTAGTTTATTAAAGCTTGGTTTTTTAACCCAAATTATTGTGCCAATTATAAAGAGTGAAAATGCCCATAAATGATAATAATTGAAACTGATGTCTCTAATAACAAATGAATCGACAGATGCTACAGCGTGAATCATGAGATTTAGCAAATAAATGCTTTTTTCAAAAATCATTGTCATGAACAACGGCGGACTGGTAAAAATAGCAACAATCATGACGACAATTCCGGCAATCATAATAAATGATAAAACTGGAAGTATAATAATGTTGGTGACAAAAAACAAGCCCGGAAATTGATGGAAATAGTAAAGGCATAAAGGAAGAGTACCAATTTGTGCGGCAAAAGAAACGGTGAGAGCTTCCCAAATATAAACTGTTATCTTGTGTTTTGGTTTGTAGATGTTTTTTAAAATAGGGTGCAACCAAAGAATGAAAAACAATGCGATATAGCTTAATTGAAAACCAACATCAAATAGAAAATACGGTTCGAAAAGCAGTATCAATAAAATAGAAACTAATAAGGTATGATAAATGTTGCCATTTCGGCGTAAATGATTTCCAATTGCAACAAATGAGAACATAACCACAGATCTTAAAACTGAAGGCGATAATCCAGAAATTATGGCAAAACCAGCTAAGGAAATTAAAATAGAGGCTAGTTTTATAAAAGAACCCTTTTTTGTATTTGGAATTGGTTTAAGAATAAAAGCAATGAAAAGCATTATAAAGCCCACGTGAAGCCCCGAAACAGATAAAACATGTGTTGCTCCAGAATATTGATAATCCTGAATAATATCTTGTGAAATCTCTTGCTGCTGACCTAAAATTAAGGCCAAAGCAACATTCATTTCAGCGTTATTAAATTTAGATTTTTCAAGATTTGAAATTATTCTGGAATGCAATTTGGCGCAATAATACCAAATGTCTTTTTGAATTGTTTTGTTGACCAAAATTTCTTTTTTCTGGCAATAGATCTGTGCATAGATTTGTTTGTCTGCCAAATAACGGCTGTAATCAAATTGATTCGGATTTTTATTTGGCTTATTTTGTTGAAGTACAGTTTCAAGTTTAATACTATTCCCTATTATTAAACGATTTTGAATACTGTCTTTCTGAACATTTACAATTACTTTGCCTGAATATGTTTTCCCTGAAATTGTTTTTATAAGGCCAATATATCGATCGCTGTAATCATTGCTTTTTAGTTTTTCTCTAAGAATTAAGGTGAGGGATTGTTTTTTTTCAAATGCAGATTTAAAATGGGTGTAATTGTTTTTTTGAAGTTTTTCGGTGTGGCTAATGATTGTAAAAGCGCCGATACAGAAAGATAAAAAGTAACTTAAAACTCCAAGTAAGATAGATTTCTTATTGTATTTAAAATGCCAAAAGAAAGCTATACAAAATGCAGTGAAGCCTGATAAGACCGAAAAAGTAATTGTCGAAACAGAAAAATGCAGATAATATGAGGCAACTATACCAAGCGTAAAGGCAATTGTAATTTTTACTAACGGAAAATCTAATACTTTCATGGCATAAAAGTATTAATTATTTGTAAGAAAAATAATAAAAAAATATTCTTTTACGGAAGAACTCTATTTACTTGCTCAAAAGAGTTTTTATAATAAGGCTCTTTTGTAGAAGAAATAATTACACCTTTTGAAGTAGAAGAATGCACAAATTTTACTTCATCAGAATTGACTTCTGTAATTAATCCAACATGATTAATCTGTCTGCTTTTGTTGGTTTTAAAGAAAATTAAATCACCTTTTTTAGCATCATTTAACGGAATAACTTTACCAATTTTTGCTTGCTCATAAGAACTTCTCGGAAGATTGATGCTTTCGCTTTCAAAAGTAGTGTAAACCAATCCAGAACAATCAAATCCGCTTTTTGTAGTTCCTCCAGCTTTGTAGCGTACACCAATATTGTCAGTTGCTTTTTCTACAAGATGATTGGCTAAATTTTTACTCTCTTTTTTGAATTCGTTTTTGGTTACAACCGAAGAGGTTGATTTACAAGAAGTAAAAGCTATCGCTAAAAGCAGAAAAAGGAGTATTCTTTTCAAAATAGATTAATTAGTTTGTTTTAAATCGGCAACAATGAGTTTTGCAGTGTTCTTACTTGCACCAACTCCGCCAAGTTTTTGTTCTAATATATCGTAATTTTGCAGCACTTTATTGCGATGACTAGGCTCTAATAATTTTTGAAGCTCTTCTTTGATTCGTTTTTTGTTGCAATCTCCCTGAATCAATTCGGTCACAACTTCCTGATCCATAATCAAATTGACGAGAGAAATGTATTTTAAAGTGATAATTCGTTTTGCAATCTGATATGAAACTTCGCTTCCTTTATAGCAAACTACTTCTGGCACTTTAAAAAGAGCTGTTTCAAGAGTTGCAGTTCCAGAAGTCACTAATGCAGCTGTCGAAGAACGAAGCAAATCGTACGTTTTATTTGAAACAAATGCGATGTTTTTGTTTTTTAAGAATTGCTGATAGAATTCATATTCTTGACTTGGAGCACCCGCAATAACAAATTCGTAATCCTGAAAATCATCTACCACGCTCAGCATCACACTAAGCATTTTGGTGATTTCCTGTTTACGGCTTCCTGGCAGAACAGCAATGATTGGTTTTTCGCCTAGATTATTTTCCTTTCTAAACAAAGCTTCATCAAAAGCAGGTTGATTCTGAATCGCATCAATAAGCGGATGCCCAACAAAATCTACAGGGAAATGATGTTTGTCTTCGTAGAAACTTTTCTCAAAAGGCAAAATAACATACATTTTATCAACGTCTTGTTTGATGGCTTTAATTCGGTTTTCTTTCCAAGCCCAAATTTGCGGAGAAATGTAATAATGCGTTTTATAGCCTAGTTCCTTTGCCCATTTTGCAATACGCATATTAAAACCTGGATAATCAATAAAAATAATCACATCTGGTTTAAATTCTGTGATGTCTTTTTTACAGATTTTAATATTGTTTAAAATGGTTTTTAAATTGAAAACCACTTCAATAAAGCCCATAAAAGCCAAGTCGCGATAATGTTTTACTAGAGTTCCGCCTGCTTTCTGCATTAAATCTCCTCCCCAAAATCTAATTTCAGCTTCCGGATCTTCAACATATAATGCTTTCATTAAATTTGAACCATGTAAATCTCCAGAGGCTTCTCCTGCAATTATGTAATACTTCATGTTGGTTTTTTTGTAAATGTGCTAATTTGTAACTCCTAAAGGGAACTTAGCAAAGATAAGATTTAAATAACTAATGTAGAAATTGCCAATACAATCACGGCTAAAATTACGCCTCGAGCCATATATTCTTTATTTCTTTTAAGAAGAATAGCGAATACGCCAAGATCTAAAAGTGTTCCTAAAGTGATTATTTTTCCAAGATATCCGTATTCTCGAATCATTTGAAATCCTTGTGAAATGTCAAATGTGGTAAAAAATGTGATGAATAGATAGCTTCCTAAAAGAGCCGTAAAAATTCCGATTAAAAAACCGATTAGTATTTCTTTAGTCATTTAATTTCCAAGTATTAAGTTGCTGAATAGAGTGGTGGGCAGTCAAGTCAAATTGTACCGGAACTACTGAAATGTATCCGTTTGCCAAAGCCCATTCATCGGTATCTTCGCCTTTGTCTTCATTTACAAATTTGCCTGCAAGCCAGTAATAATCTTTTCCAAAAGGAGTCTGTCTTTTATCGAATTTTTGCGCGTAGTAGGCTTTCGCTTGACGGCAAACTTTAATCCCTTTAATTTCAGATTCTTTTAATTTTGGGAAGTTGACATTTAAAACTACTCCTGGAGGCAGTTTGTTTGTCAGGGTTTCTAAAGCAATTTTTTTTACGAAAGACTTAATCGGTTCAAAATCGGCGTTCCAATCAAAATCTAAAAGAGAAAATCCGATTGCCTGAATGCCTTCAATTCCAGCTTCAACAGCGGCACTCATGGTTCCCGAATAAATAACATTAATAGAAGAATTCGATCCGTGGTTTATTCCCGAAACGCATAAATCGGGCTTGCGTTTTAAGATTTCGTTTACTGCCAGTTTTACACAATCTACAGGAGTTCCAGAGCAACTGTATTCTGCAATTGTGTCATCATCTTTGGAGATTTTATCTATAAACAAAGTATTGTTGACTGTGATGGCGTGTCCCATTGCGCTTTGGGGTTTGTCTGGAGCAACAACAATGACATCGCCTATGGTTTCCATGACGCTGATTAGAGCTCTAATTCCGGGAGCCAAAATACCATCATCGTTAGTCACTAATATAAGTGGTTTCTCAGCTTTCATTATAATAAATATTTATGTGTGGTTTTAACAATTGTAGGATTTTAAGAACAAAATTAATCACAATTATTTGCGATAAGTCACAAATAGTGCAAAATTTGTCAACTAAGGTAAAGAACTTTTTTGCGAATTAAACATTTTTATATCTTTAACAAAAAATTATCGAAGCGTTAGCTCTCGTGGCATAGTTTTTAACGTAACTTAGATAAAAAAATTGATGAATGCTATTATAAAGTTTATGAAAAGAAATTATAAGATACTCATAGCCGTATTGTGCTTATCGCTTACATTATTTGCATTTAAGATGAATGCTGATAGGACAATCGACCCAGATCCGAATAGAGACAAGACACTTTTAGAATTACTAGCATTTGTTATTGAAAAAGGACATTATAGTCCAGCAGAAATAAATGATGAGTTTTCGAAAGGTATTTTCAAGGATTATATTGATGCTTTAGATCCTTCAAAAAGATTTTTCCTTCAATCAGATATTGATGAGTTTAAGCAGTATGAATTAATGCTTGATGATCAGTTTTTGAATAAAGATATCACTTTCTTCAACCTTACTTATACAAGGCTGATGAAGCGTATGGAAGAAAGCAAAAAACGCTACAAAACGATTTTAGCTCAGCCATTTAACTATAATGTAGATGAGAATTTTGATGCGGATTATGAGAAAATGCCGTATGCAAAAAACTTAACTGAGATTAATGAAAGATGGAGAAAACAAATTAAATTATCGACTCTTTCTTCTTTAGTTACCAAACAAAAAATTGAAGAAGAAAAGAAGAAAAAAGATCCAGCTTACAAAGAGAAATCTTTTGAAACTTTAGAAAAAGAAACTCGCGAAAGCTCTTTAAAATCTCTTGATGATAATTTTAGTGTAATTAAAGATTTGAATAGAGAGTACTGGTTCTCAGTTTACTTGAACTCTATTATGGCTCGTTTTGATCCGCACACAAGTTATTTTGCACCAGAAGAAAAAGATCGTTTTGATGTAAATATCAGCGGAAAACTAGAAGGTATTGGAGCTCGTCTGACTAAGAAAAATGATTTTACTCAAATTGACGAATTAATTTCTGGAGGCCCTGCTTGGAAAGGTAAACAGCTTGAAGCTGGAGATTTAATCTTGAAAGTGGCACAAGGGAACGAAGAGCCAGTTGACGTTGTTGGTATGCGTTTGGATGATGTTGTGAAAAAAATTAAAGGCCACAAAGGAACTGAAGTAAAATTGACCGTTAAAAAAGTTGATGGTTCTATCAAAGTGATTTCTATCATTAGAGATGTTGTTGAAATTGAAGAAACTTATGCTAAATCTAGTGTTGTTGAGAAAAACGGACTGAAATACGGAGTGATTTATCTTCCGAAGTTCTATATCGATTTTGAAAATAAAGACGGACGTGATGCAGGAAAAGATATTGCTCGCGAAGTAGAGAGATTGAAACAAGAAAACGTTAATGGTATTGTTTTAGATGTTCGTGATGATGGTGGGGGATCTCTTTCTACAGTTGTTGATATTGCAGGTTTATTTATCGAAGAAGGACCAATTGTACAGGTTAAATCTGCTGGTAAAAAGAAAGAAGTTTTATACGATAAAGACAAAAAAATCGAATGGGATGGTCCATTGGTTATTATGGTAAACAGTTTTTCTGCATCGGCATCTGAGATTTTAGCGGCGGCAATTCAGGATTACAAACGTGGTGTAATTATCGGAAGTAAACAGACTTACGGAAAAGGAACTGTTCAAAATGTATTAGATTTAAATCAGTTTGTGCGTAATGCAAATTATGGAGATCTTGGAGCATTAAAAATTACTGGACAGAAGTTTTATAGAATTAACGGAGGTTCAACTCAGCTTGAAGGAGTTCATAGTGATGTTGTAATGCCAGATCGTTATGCTTACCTAAAAATGGGTGAAAGAGATATTGATAATGCAATGCCTTGGGATAAAATTGATCCAGCTGATTACAGCACTTGGAATTCTAATGAGAATTTTGCTAAAGCTATTAATAACAGTAAAAACAGAATCGCTCAAAATCCTCAGTTCAAATTAATTGATGATAATGCAAAATGGATTGATGTTAAAAACAAAGAAAACGTTTATAGCTTGAATATTAAGAGTTTTAAAGAAACTCAAGAACAAGTTGAAAACGAAGGAAAAAAATATAAGCCAATTTCTGATTACAAAAACGATCTGATTTTTAAATCGCTTCCTTATGAAGATGAAGAAATGAAAGCAGATGCTTCTTTAAAAGAGAAAAGAGATGCATGGCACCAAGCATTATCTAAAGATGTTTATGTAGAAGAGGCTTTAAATGTATTAGATGATTTACAAACAAAAAGTTTAGTAAAAAATACAGTTAGTCCAAAAATGAAAAAGGATAAACTAGTGAAGTCTTAAGTTCGAGAAAGAATTTAATTTGTTTAAAAACGCTCTATAAATTTTGAATTTATGGAGCGTTTTTTTGTAAGTTCGCTTTTAAAAATAGAAATATGAAAGGTTTTTTAAGTTTGATTTTGCTGAATTTTGCATTACTATCATGTAAAAAAGAAAATGCAAAAATTAATGAAGAGATGAATAGTAATGAAGTGGTTACTTTTAAAGCAAATTCAACTCACAAAGATTCTTTATATACCATTGCTTATCTTCCGACTTCGACAACAAAACAGATTGTAAAACATCAATATTACACGCTTTCTTATAATGAAAAGTTTGAGCAGGCCGAATGGGTAGCTTACGAACTGAAGAAGGAATATTTAAAAAACAATGATTACAAAAGACCTTACTTTATTGAAGATCCAAAAGTAACTACAGGCTCTGCTGATTGGAGAAATTATAAAAAATCAGGTTACGATAAAGGTCATCTTTGTCCTGCTGGTGATATGGAGTTCAGTAAAGATGCTTATAATGATACTTTTTATACGTCGAATATTTCTCCTCAGAAAAAAGAGTTTAATGCTGGAATTTGGAATAGAATAGAGCAGAAGACTCGCTATTGGGCAGGAAAATACAACGATATTTACGTAGTAACTGGCGGAATTGTGAAAGATTCGGATAAAAAAATAGGTATGGAGAAGGTTGCTGTCCCTAAATATTTTTATAAAATTGTTTTGGCTAAAACTGGCAAAGAGCACAAAGCAATTGCTTTCTTAGTGCCAAACGAGAAAAGTGATCAATCCATTTATGATTTTGTTGTTCCAATCGAAACTTTAGAAAAAATGACTGGAATTGATTTCTTTCCAAATCTTAAAAATCTAAAAAGCAGTAAAGATTTTTAATTAAATACTGTTTACCTACAAATTAATCTAGAATATAAATAAGAATGCCTTTTTTTAAAATGAACAAGCAATTGATTTTTGCTGGTTTAATGATTGCTTTTATCATAAACCACGGCTATAGCCAAACAGCACTGAATAAACAAAATATAGAAAATACTCTTAACGACGCTTTCAACAAATTTAAAGATTTAAAAGAAGGAAAAAATGCCGACTATATTAAAGAGCTAGCTAATGTTGATCCCAATATTTTTGGTATTGCAATTGTTACTGCAGAGGGAGCTGTATATACAAAAGGTGATATAACGTCAATGGTTTCAATTCAAAGTATATCGAAAGTATTTACGATGGCAAAAGTGATTGAGCAAGAAGGTTCACAGTTTTTGCAAGACAAAATAGGAGTAAACGCAACTGGATTGCCATTTAATTCTATTGTTGCAGTAGAAATGCATAAAGGTGATAAAATAAATCCTCTTGTAAATCCTGGAGCTATTGCAACCACGAGTCTTATTCGAGGTAATGATTCTATAGCAAAATGGAAGGAAATCCAGAAAATTCAGAGTGACTTTGCCGGAAGGCAACTTTCTATGAATCGTCCTGTTTATATAAGTGAGGCTAGTGATAATTTGCGAAATCAAGCTATTGCACATTTGTTATTGGCTTATAACAGAATATATTTTGATCCGGTACAAGCAACAGATCTATATACGAAACAATGTGCATTGAACGTAAATGTAAAGGATATTGCTACAATGGCGGCCACATTGGCAAATGGTGGCGTTAATCCTATTACAAAGAATAAGGTGGTTAGTCAGACAACTGTAATGTATACTTTGCCTGTAATGGCAACTGCAGGCCTTTATGACAATTCTGGAATTTGGCTATTTAATTCGGGACTTCCAGCAAAGAGCGGAGTTGGAGGTGGAATTTTGGCTGTATGTCCTGGTAAATTCGGAATTGCTGTCATTTCACCGCCATTAGATGAATCTGGAAATAGTTTGAAAGCTCAGAAAGTCATTCAATATGTTGTAGAAAAACTTAAAGTAAATCCTTATTGGATCGAGCCTAAGTAGGTTTTATATAAAAAAGAAAAGTCCAAAATTATTTTTGGACTTTTCTTTTTTGTTTTTTGAAAATTTAAAAAGCAGTAAGACTTTTTAAATTAGCTATGGTTTCGGTCGGGTTTTCAGCTTTAAAAACAAAGCTTCCGGCTACTAAAACATCTGCGCCAGCTTCTACCAATTGTTTTGCATTTTTGCTAGTCACACCACCATCAATCTCTATTAGTGTTGAAGCGTTTTTACGTGTTATAAGCGCTTTTAGTTTCTTTACTTTGTCGTAAGTGTTTTCAATAAATGATTGTCCTCCAAATCCTGGATTTACACTCATTATGCAAACTACGTCGATGTCATTAATAACGTTTTCTAATAAGTCAACATTTGTATGTGGATTCATTGCTACTCCAGCTTTCATTCCTTCAGCTTTAATTGCCTGTAGTGTTCTGTGTAAATGTGTACAAGCTTCATAATGTACGGTTAATCCGTTTGCTCCTAAATCGGCAAAAGTTTTAATGTAACGATCTGGATCGATAATCATTAAATGTACATCGATATATTTTTTAGCATGTTTTGAAATTGCTTCTAAAACTGGCATTCCAAACGAGATGTTTGGAACAAAAACTCCGTCCATAATATCGATATGAAACCAATCAGCTTGGCTGTTGTTAATCATTTCTGCATCACGCTGTAAATTGCCAAAATCGGCAGCAAGAACTGAAGGGGCAATAAGTGTATTTTTCATTGTATTTGTTTGTGTGTTGTTTGATTGCAAAGATAAAGTTTAACCGCAAAGTACGCTAAGATTTACGCAAAGTACGCAAGGTTTTTTTGTTTAATAAATAACGCAAAGAGCGCAAAGTTTTTTCGCAAAGTTCACAAAGCTTCTGAAATTATTTAAGAAGGCAAAGTTCACAAAGCTTTGTGAACTTTGCTTGCTTCAAATACTTAAATAAAATCTTTGTGAACTTTGCGAAAAAACTTTGTGTACTCCGCGTTACAAACATTTCAGCTAAATGATAAAAATAAAAAACTCCGGTAATCAGCCGGAGTTTCAATCATCAATCAAAAAACGAACAGTCAATCAAACTGTTGTTTGCGGTAAAATTCCAATTTAAAATAACCAAATTCCAAGCCAATTGTAATTTGGGATTTAAAATATTGAAATTTATATTGTTTATTATCCTAAATAAGTTTTAAGGATTTTACTTCTAGAAGTGTGTTTCAATCTACGGATTGCTTTTTCTTTAATCTGACGAACACGCTCACGAGTAAGGTCGAAAGTTTCTCCAATTTCTTCAAGAGTCATTGGGTGTTGATCGCCAAGACCAAAATACAAACGTACAACATCTGCTTCTCTTGGAGTTAATGTTTCTAAAGAACGTTCGATTTCAGTACGAAGAGATTCGTGAATTAATTCTCTATCAGGATTTGGAGATTCACCAGAACGTAATACGTCATATAGGTTAGAATCTTCACCTTCAACAAGAGGTGCATCCATAGATAGGTGACGCCCAGAGTTTTTCATAGACTCTTTTACGTCGTTTACAGTCATGTCAAGTTCTTTTGCAATTTCCTCAGCAGAAGGCGGACGCTCGTTAGATTGCTCTAATAAAGCATACATCTTGTTGATTTTATTGATAGAACCAATTTTATTTAATGGTAAACGTACAATACGAGACTGTTCAGCTAGAGCTTGAAGAATCGATTGACGAATCCACCATACAGCGTAAGAAATGAATTTGAAACCACGAGTTTCATCAAAACGTTGAGCCGCTTTAATTAAACCTAAGTTTCCTTCATTAATTAAGTCAGGAAGAGTTAATCCTTGGTTTTGATATTGTTTAGCCACAGATACTACGAAACGTAGGTTGGCTTTTGTTAGTTTTTCTAAAGCTCTTTGATCACCAGCCTTTATTCTTTGTGCTAATTCTACCTCTTCATCAGCGGTAATTAGGTCAACTTTTCCAATTTCTTGTAGATATTTATCTAACGATGCAGTTTCACGATTAGTTACCTGCTTGGTGATTTTAAGTTGTCTCATGTTGTTGTCTCCCTATTTTTAAAGTGTACAAATGGTTATACGTAAGGAGTATCGAAAAAGTTACAAAAAATTATCTTATTTTTTTTAAAATTAAAAATTTTAATTGTCTGAAAATACAAAAGCCTTGATTTACAATATAATCAAGGCTTTTATTTATTTGTTTTTTACTGTAATTATTTTACTGTAATATTTTTAGAAACGTAAACTGGGTGTCCATTTTCAGTAAAACCTTCTAGAACGACCTCAAAATTTCCTTTAATATCAGAAGTGTAAAATGACAAATTTTCTTCTTTTGTATTTAGTTTAATATCTGGTTTCCATAATAATTGATATCTGTAATCAGGAATTCTCTGTAATTTATTTCCTGATGAATAATCAGGATTATTATAAACTTTTTCAGGATTAGGGCGTTGAAGTTCCATTGTCTTTAGATACTTCTTCGCATAATTCTCTGAAAATTCATTGTTTTTGGTTTCGAAACTAATTAATCCGCCATATAAATTTGGACCATATACATAAGGTTCTGTAATTAAACTAACCTTATTGACATTTGCCATGTTGTACTCAAAAAGATCACTCGGATCTTGAATTAAAAGTCCGTCAACAAGTACCAATGGTGGCCCAAAAATTTGTAAATCTTTTTGATTGTTTCTTATAAAGAGCTGATATTTTCCATTATTTCTTCTATAATAAAGTTCTACAATAATCTCTACTATGTTTTCTTTTAAAGTTGGAAATCGGGTGTAATCGTCTAAAACATATGATTTCTCTATTGTAGTGAAAAAAGGATTCATAACAGCCTCTGTTACCAAACTGTCTTTCTTGATTTGATAGTAGGCATTTTGAATTTGACTTGCTGTTGATCTTTCTTCAATGTCATTTTTTAATTCTGGCGACAAATTCAGTTTTGAAGTGAATTGTAATGATGCGACATCAAATTTTGGAAATGGGTCAAGATTGACCGTATAATCATTTCGGTTTTCATCAATTACCTGCAAAATCGCGTTTGGAAAATTTGGAAACTGATCCAGTAAAAATGCAAATTTTCCTTGAGTATTTGTTTTAACAATTTTCAAAACATATTCTTTTCCAGGCAGAGATAATGCAATTGATTTATTGGCGATATCTCGGTTGTTTTTTGAAGTCAGGCTTCCCGTGATTAATTCAGACCTAATTTCTGGAATATAATTTAAACTGTTTGGTGTATTAACGTAGTTCTCAGTAGTTTTTTTTGCAAACTCCGTTGCTGTTAATTGCTGTAATGTTGGAATTTGATCTGTTTTTCGTATAGAAACAGAATAGTTTCCTTTTTCAATAGTTTCAGTCAAATGTTTTAGTTTTAAACTGACTTTTTCTCTCGTATAGTAGCTTTCTTTATCAAATGCAAAATCTATTCTTTTATCATTTGCAATGTTAGAATTTGTCGTCTGAATTGCATTCGATTTTGCTGGATTGGTAATGTCGAAAGTGATATTGTCATTTGGTTCTTGAGTCTGAAATGGATTAACGATAAAAATATCAATTTCATACTTTTGAGAATTAACATTATTAAGCATCCATTTTGTATAAGCTACAACTTTATAATTCCCTGTTTTTAAGGTTGTAGGTATAAAATAATCTCCAGTTCCAATTCCTTTATCAAGGTATATTTTGTTCTTTTGGAGTGATTTTTTTTCACTGTCAATCAATTCAACATAAGCAATTTTGCTTATTAGGCTAGTTTTATTATTTAATGGATTTAGACAATATAATTTGAAATATAATGTCTCACCAGTCAAAAAAGTTGTTGTATTTGAATGGATAAAAATAGTTTCCTGATCTGTAATATTAGGTAATGAATTTTTGTTTTGTAAGCTCTGAGCGCTAGCAAATTCGATTTGAGTAAACAAAAGCATCAAAAGCAGTAATTGTTTGATTCTAATTGAAAAATTATTTTGGCTATGTATAGAAAAGTGTTTCATGAGATTTTAAAATTGTATTAATCTACCCAAAAAGGAGGAATGATATTAGAAGAAAATGAAGTACAGTCTCCACATGGAGTATTTACCATATAATAAAGATTTTCAACTTCGCTTGAAGAATAGTATGCTAGTGTGTAAGTATTAATTCGTGAGCGTAAAATAGCGCCTTTACATTCGGGGTTCGCTGCATCATCACAATTTTTAAAATTCTGCATTAGACAATTGCTTTCATAATATGGCGGTAATGGTTCTTTAGGAAATAAATCAGCATAATTAAAATAAATTCTTTCAGACGAAACCGCAGAAACTTCAAAAAAACCAATAACTTTCTCGTCCGAATTTTCATCTGATTTTATATTTCCGTAAAAGAAGCCTGGTTGTTTTGGGGAAAGTATATTTCCTGAAGTTGAGGATATATCTCTCATCGTTTTGTAAAAACTATAAGAGGCTAAAGTTTGGATATATTGCTTTACGAAAATTGTATATCGATGAGATATAATATAATTTTGGTCACTAATGAAACGAACAGGGAAATGAACTCTGTCTTCACTGAGATTATTTGTACTATTCAAGATAATTTCTTCAGATTTTTTACTAGAATAGCATGTTCTTGTTTCTTTTGTTCTCGGACTTATGATGATAGAAGTTCCATTTGTTGTTGCTTTCCGAGAATCCCACATCGGAGCTATAATTTTATAAGTTTCTGTGTATTCATACCTATAATATTTTGAGGTATTAGTAGGGTCATAACTATTTACGTTTATTTGAACACCTCTTTGTCCGTTAACCGTTTCTACGGTTGCGGTTACATTATCAATTTTTGTTTCTGTCGTTAAAGTTTGTTGATCTGAAGAATAATTTTTGGCTTCTTTTGTTCTAATTTTTAATTGATATTTTCTTCCTGGTTCTGCTTTGAATGGAGTTATAGATGCGTAAACAGTGTCTTTTTCTTCAAATTGATATTCTGTTCCCTGATCATCTAAGATATATACGTTTGCGCCAGTTTCAAATTTCGGCCCTGTTTCTTCTAGTTGATAAACTTTAGAAATTTTAATTGTTTGATTTTTAAACTCATTTGTAATCGTGCCTTCAACGACTAGTGCACTTTCAAAATCACCATTCTTAAAAGCATATTGTTCTGTGCAGCTATTAAAAATAAGTGACAGAAAAAATATGACTAATATTTTATATTTAATATAATATTTCATGTTTTTTTGAAATTTATTCTACCCAAAAAGGAGGAACAATATTAGATGAAAACGTTGTACAATCGCCACATGGAGCTTTAACCATAGAATAATCAAGTCCAGCAGAAGATAAATAGACTAGATAACGACTACTTATACCAGAACGTAATTGAGCACCGCTACATGGTGGGTCTCCTATGCAATCTCTGAATTCTCTAACTGCGCAATCACTTTCGTAATAAGGCGGAAGCGGTTCTCTTGGAAATAAATCCGCGTAATTAAAGAAAATCCTCTCTGAAGAAACAGATGATACTTCAAAAAAGCCAATTACTTTTTCAGATGGATTCTCTACAGACTTAATATTTCCATAGAAAAATCCAGGTTGTTTTGGAGAAAGGATACCTCCTGAACTCGATAAATTTTTTAAAGTTTCGTAGTAAGTGTACGCTGCTAAATTTTGAACATATTGTTTTACGAAAATACTGTAGCGATAGGTGATTATGTAGTTTTGATTGCTAATAAATCGTACAGGGAAATTCACTCTGTCTTCACTAAGATTATTTGTGCTATTCAAAATAATCTCATTAGATTTTTTTGTAGAAAAACAAGTTCTGGTTTCTTTTTTTCTGAGGCTTATTACAATGTCTTCTCTTGCTGGAGAACCAGGAAAATCTTCAGCAGGGTTTGCAGGAACTGCAGGAACATTAACTATATTAGTTTCAAAAGGGCTCCATAATGGGGCTTCTATTTTGTACGTTTCAACATATTCGTATCTGTAGTATTTTGAGGTATTGCTCGGATCGTAACTTTTTACATTAATCTGTGCACCCCTTTGTCCATTTACACTTGTTGCAATTGCAGTGACATTGTCAATTTTGGTTTCGGTAGTTAGAATCTGTTCGTCAGAGGTATAGTTTTTACCCGCACTTGTTCTAATTTTTAATTGGTATTTTCTTCCAGGTTCTGCTTTAAAAGGAGTTACAGATACGTATATAGTATCTTTTTCTTCAAACTGATATTCATTACCCTGATCATCAGAAATAAAAACATTTGCCCCTTTTTCCATTTTTGGGCCACTTTCTTCAAGTTGATACACTTGAGAAAGTCTTATTGTTTGATTTTTAACTTCATTTGTAATAGTTCCTTCGACAACAAGAGCACTTTCAAAATCATTGTTCTGAAAAACATACTGTTCTGTACAACTGCTAGCGACAAGTACAAGAAAGAATAAAAGACTAATTTTATATATGAAATTTTTCATGATTTTAGAACTTGAAATTGTAAGTAATACTAGGAATTGGAATAGAAAAAATAGATGTTTTGTAAGCTTTAATCTGTCCTTTATCAGTAACAAAAAATACCGAGTAAGGATTGTTTCTTCCTAAAACATTATACACTGAAATATTCCAAAAACTATGAGCTAACTTTTTAATTTTATGATTTCCTTCGATATTTAGACCAATGTCAAGTCTGAAATAATCTGGGATTCTAAATTTATTACGATCACTATATAAGGTGTATTGCTCATTACCGTAATCGTATTTTCCAATCGGGTATGTAATTGGTCTTCCGGTTTGGTATGTAAAATTACTTGAAAAACTATAACGCTTAGTAATTTTATAATTTAAAACAGCACTGAAATCATGCGGTTTGTCAAAGTTTGAAGCAAAGTATTTTCCGTTATTTACTTTTTCTTCGTTAAACTGGCTGTCCAATTTTATTAAAGATCTTGAATACGTATATCCTAGCCATCCATTTAATTTTCCAACTTGTTTCTTTAACAAAACTTCGACGCCATAAGCTTTGCCTTCGCCTTGTAAAAGTTCAGTTTCTATATTTTCATTTAACAATAATTCGGCTCCAACTTTGTAATCCAGAATGTTTTTAGATCTTTTATAATATCCTTCTAAACTAAGTTCAACATCACCACCTTTTAAATTTTTATAGAAACCTAAAGAAACTTGCTGCGCACTTTCTGGTTTAACGTTTAAATCTGAAAGCTTCCAAATGTCAGTTGGCGATTGTGTGGTGTTGTTAGATAGTAGATGGATATATTGATATGTTTTGTCGTAACTCGCTCTTACAGAAAAATCATCTGTAATAAAATATCTAGCAGCGACTCTCGGTTCAAGTCCACCATACCTTTTAATTACTTCATTATTGCCATATGTTTTTGTATCAATTACAGTTGCATCATTAATAGGTGCATTATCTTGATAAATTCTTTGAGTAGATTTTCCTAAGGCAGCAAAAGTAGAATAGCGCAAACCAAAATCAAGAAGGAATTTGTCGGTTATTTTAAAATTGTCACCAATGTATGCTGCAGATTCTAGTCCTTTTTCTGTTTCTACATCAATAGGGACTAAAGAAGATTCAGGATTTGCCGGATTTAAATATCCAGGATCAACAGAATATAATTTTGTTGAAATACCGTAACTAAATTTGTGTTTTTGGTTGTATAAATAATTCATCTTGATCATTGCCTGAGTTTCATTGATTTTATATCCAAAATCAAAATTGTTTACTCCTTCAGACTGATAATCAATGTTGAATTTATATTCGCTATTTGTAACAATCAGAGAACCTTTGTTTTTCTCATTAAAAGTGTGATTCCATTTTAAGCTTGCTAATCTATTGCTGTACTTGTACAATGAATCTGAAGACACGCTGAATTTATCGTGGCTGTAATAAAGCGTAGACTCAATATCATTATTTGTATTTATTTTATGATTGTATTTTAGAATTAAATCATAAAACGAAGCTTGGCTATTTTTTAAATTTTCATCATCTAGACTTTTTAAAATATAATCTGAATAAGTTGCTCTTCCTCCTGCAACTAAACTTGATTTTCCTTTTACGATAGGAGTTGAAACCATTAAATTGCTGGTAACAGGACCAATGCCACCTTCACCTTGAAATTCGTTGACATTTCCGCTTTTTGACGAAATATCAAACACAGAAGATAGCCTTCCTCCAAATTCAACAGGAATACTTCCTTTATAAATGTCTACTTTTTTGGTTGTATAAGGGTTTAGCGCTGTAAAAAAGCCAAAGAAATGTGACGGATTGTATAAAGTAGCATGATCTAATAAAAATAAATTCTGATCCTCTTTACCTCCTCTAACATTAAATCCTGCAGAACCTTCTCCAGCCGTTTTAATTCCAGGCATAGTCAATGCAACCTTAAGAATATCACGTTCGCCAAGTACCAAAGGAACATTTTTAATTCCTTCAGAATCTATTGTTGTTACTCCAGTTATAGCAGATTTTGCGCTTTTACTTTTATTGGTTTTAATAAGTACTTCGTCCAGTTGGTTTATATTGTCTGTCAAAGAAAAATTTAATGCACCATCGTTATAAACCATTATATTTTTAGTGACCTTATTATAGGAGAAACTTTCGGTTTCCACTACATTTAATCCTCCTGGCACTTGCAAGCTATAGAATCCTTTTTTGTCTGTTACAGCAGAAAATTCAGAATTTGGTATTTTTACCACAATATTGGCAAGGCCAGAATTGTTTTTTCCTCCTTTTATGAATCCAGATAGGGTATAAGTAGATTTCTTTTTTTGGTTTTTGACTTCTTTACCAATAAGAACAAGATCTCGAATATTTTTATTTGGATTTCGTGAGTTTGTCTTTTTTATCGAGTCGTATTGCTGATAAAATATTGGGGTAATTTGCCCGTTTTCGTCTCTTTCAATCGGAATACCAAAATAATCATCGGGTAATTGACTGTAGATAATACTGTTATTAGTTACTATAACTTTGTTTTCAGAAATATAAAAGTTAAAGCTCGTATTTTGAAAAACGTCTTCAAGAACTTCACCAATTTTAACCTCTTTATATTGTTTAGTTATAGAAGTGCTATCGTTTTCAAACCATTTTTCATCAAAATAGAATTTGTAATAAGATACTTTTTCAATGTCTTGAATAGCAGTTTTTATATTGGCATTTTTAAAATCAACAGATATTTTGTCACTGATTACTTGAGAATATATTATTTGTTGAAAGGCAATTAGAAATAGAATAAGAGTAATTTTTTTCATTTAATTAGAACTTTTTTTTAAAAGACCATTGATTTGTTTCGTTAGATTTTCCATGAATTGGGGCTTGTTGGAACGTTCTAAATTTTTATCGGTATTATAAATATTGTTTATTTCTTTCTTAAAATTTGGAAAAATTTTCTTGAAATCCTTTTCTGTTTCAACCTTATAGAAATAGTTATTGTATTTTAAAATATAATTTATTTTATAAATGAAATTATAATAGACAATATCTGCCTGAAAAGACTTTACCTTTTCTTTAGAATGCTTGATGTAAAGAGAAACATTGTCTCCAATGTATGTTTCCTCATAAATACCTTTTATAGTAGAAGGAAATTTTTCTGATTCTTCTTTAAGGTTAACAAATTTTTTGTTTTTAATAAAGAAATAATCAACCTTGGAGCTAATTAGGTTTATAGGTAAATTTTCCGAACTACCATTCTGTTTATAGATGACTTGATCAAGAAGAATGTCGTATTTAAGATTGACATTAGAATAAATCTGATCTTCAAAGCTGATGTCACCAATATTAAATTCCTCAGTATAATATCTGTGTTTTCCAGCTAATGGACGAAAAGGTTCGCTATGAACTATTCCATTATTAATATTTAAATTGTCTTTTCCGACTGTTTCGTCGAAGTAATCGTATAGTGAGGATTTTTCAGCAGATTGAGAGTGCGCATACGATATGTTTAACAGGCTTGCAAATATCGACAGATAAATGACTTTTTTTTGATAATTTTTCAAAGGAAATGTAATTTTTGTTTTTGGATTGATGATTTTCAAAAGTATTAAAAAAATGTTATAAAAATAACGTAATATTGTTAAAATGTAATAAAAATTATATGAATTGATTTAAAATTATATCTACAGTATATTTTTTGAATAAAAAAGGAAATTGGGTTGAAAAGGCAGGCAGTGTTAAGCCTCTAATTTTCGGATCATTTTAATTAAAAATAATATTTGCTTATTTAAACTGAAAACCCCAATTCGATAAAGAATGAGGGTTTCTATAATAGGAAACTAAAATCTGATTGCTTATTCCGTTTTGAATATTTTGTAAAAATGAGCATAATTTCCTGTTTCGGTAACTCCTTCTAAGATGATTTCGTAATCACCGGAAATATCAGATGTATAAAAAGAAATCATCATGTCACTATTTTTTAAAACTATATTAGGTTTCCAAAGTAGTTGATATCTATAGTCAGGAACTCGGCTACGGGTACTTGATGCTTCATATTTTGGTTCAAAATATACTTTTGCAGGTTCCGGCCGTAAAATTGTCGTTTTTAAAATATGTTTATCAGTATAAATAGTGGCAAAATCGCTATTTTTTGTAGTGATACTAACGATTCCATTATATATTTTAGGGCCATAACAGTAAAGTCTGTCAACAACGCTAATGTTTTGAATTTGATAAGCATTGTAATTTAACAAGGCACTTATATCTTGAATTTGTAATCCATCAACCAAAACAAGACATGGTTCGGTAGATTGTATGATATTGTATTTGGAATCGCTTAAATATAACGAAGGGACTTGATTGTAATCTTTAAAATTAAGTTCAGTAACGATTTCTATTATTGTTTCTTTAAAGGTTCTAAATCTTTCAAAATCATCAAGATTATAATTTTTTTCGGTAGGTTGAAAAAATAAATCTGTATTAGCAGCTTCAATAATACTGTCTTTTTTCTCTGAAAAATAAACGTTTTCGACCTGAGTTGCTAGGGAACGATCCTGAATCGCTTTTAAATTTTTGCTAGAAATAGAGGTCTTCTTGGAGAAAACTAAATTTGATAAATCCGGACTTGGTGTTTTATCTATTGCAATAGTATAATTTTCTCTGTCAGGTCCTGATAACTGTACATAACAGTCTGATGTACTGGTTTGTTTATCTATTAAAAAAACAAATTTTCCGTTGATGTCTGTTTCGGCAGTCTTGAAGATGAAATTTTTTCCTGGGACAGATAATGTAACTATTTTGGAATCTAAATTAGAATTTGCGACTTTCGGAGTTATATACCCAGTTATAATTTCGCCTCTTGTTTCTGGAAGTATCTTTATTTCTTGTTTTAAATTTATATCAGTATTAATAGTTTCATTATCTGTATATGAATGAATATGATCTATTTTCCTAATATTTAAAAAATAATTTCCTCGATCTAATGTTTTGGGCAATACAAGAGTTGCTTTTTCTCTTTTAGAATATTTTTCTTTATTAAGGCTCAAAAGAATATTTTCAGATGTGTTTTTATAAGCATCAGGTTTTTTAGAAGTTGTATCAATTGTCATATTGATACGCTCCTGAAATGGATTTATGACAGTAAAGTCTTTTTCGAAAAAGTTATTTTGACTATTGTTTAACATCCAGTTCGTATATGCTATAAGTTTATAGTTTCCTGTTGTTAGTGTTGTCGGGATAAAATAATCGCCTGATCCAATTCCATTTTTCAGACAGATTTTATTTTTAAAGACACTTTCTTTTTTATCATTAATTACTTCTAAATATGCAATTTCACTTATATCAGAAAACACATTCGTTTTATTTAAACAGAATAATTGATAGTATAATGTTTCTCCCGTTAAGACTACCGAGGCATTGGTTTTAACTAATAATGATTCTGTACTCAAAACAATATTATTTTGAGCACTGCTTTTATAAGTGAAATTTACTAATAGAAGTAGAAAAGCTAATTTTATGTTTAATTTTCCCAAAATGAAGGTATTACGTTAGAAGAAAATGATGTACAATCGCCGCATACTTTTTCAACCATGTAGAATCCTGTAGGTGTCATTCCAGGACCATCTCCAATATATTCATGTGTTTTAAGTATGTCATAATTATTACTTTGTATTTCATCAAAGCCATAAAATCTGGCATCGCAAGTTGTGAAATACTCGATTGGCTTTTCTGAAGGAAAAAAATCTTTGAAACTAAAAAAGATTCTTTTTTTAGAGACAGATGCAACTTCAAAATAACCAGCAACTTTTTCATGCAAATCTGTTGTCGATTTTATGTTTCCGACAATATATCCAGGCTGATTTGGAGACAATAATTCTCCTGAATCAATTATTTTTTTTGATTTATAATAATAATCATATGCAGATTGATTCTGTGTAAATTGAGAAACCAAAATACTGTATCGATTTGTTAGCATATAATCGGTGTCACTAATGAAACGAACAGCATATTTTACCCGATCTTCTGCTAAATCAACAGTGCTAGCCTGTCTTATTCCTGTAGAGTGTTTGGTTGTATAGCAAACTTTAATGTTTGTTTCGACAGGAACTTTTTGGTAGATGTAATGGCCGTTTTGTTGTACTAATTTGATTCGCTCATCGATGGAATATCGAGATATTATTTTATAAGTTTCGTCATATTCATAGCGATAATATTTGGAAGTATTTGTAGGATCAAAACTTTTCACGTTAACCTGAACGCCTCTAACACCGTCTTTGTCTGCAATTGTTGTTTCTAGATCAATAGTATTTTGTGTAGGCAAAGCTTCCGTTGAAGAAACATATGATTTTCCAGAACTTGTTGTTATTTTTAATTGATAGGTTTTATTTGGTTCAGCTTTAAATTCATTTGCAGAAATATATTTTCCGTCTTTTTCATCAAAATTAAATACCTTCCCATCGCTATCAACAACAGTAACATTAGCTCCAGATTCGATTATTTTTACTGTGTCATTAACAGGTCTTGTTCGTGAAATATTTATTTCCTGAAATTTTAATTCATTCGTTAATGTGGCTTCAACAGTCAGAGCATCTTCAAAATCTTGATTTTGATATACATATTGTTCCGTACAACTTGACAAAACAGCAAATGCAAAAAAGGTCAATGTCGTTTTTTTGATTATTGATAAATTCATATGGATCTGGTAAATGAATTAAAATTTAATGTTATATGTTATTGTCGGAATCGGAACAGAAAAAATAGATGTTTTATAAGCCTTGATTTTTCTGTCTTCAGTAACAAAATAAACATTATAAGGGTTGTTTCTCCCAAGAACATTGTAGACTGAAAGATTCCAGAAACTATGGGCGAGTTTTTTTATCTTGTGATTTCCTTCAAAATTGAGACCAATATCTAACCTATAATAATCTGGAATCCTATATTGGTTGCGATTGCTATATAAAGTAAATTGCTCGCCTGTTAAATCATAAGATCCAATTGGAAAAGTGACTGGTCTTCCGGTTTGATAAACAAAATTGGTTGACAAGCTGTATCTCTTTGTGAATTTATAGTTTAAAATAGCACTAAAATCATGCGGTTTGTCATAATTCGTAGGAAAATAATCTCCGTTATTTATTTTTTCAGCATCAAATCTACTGTCAAGTTTTATAAGGGCTCTCGAATAAGTATAGCTTAACCAGCCATTAAAACTTCCTTTTTCTTTCTTGATTAAAAATTCAACACCATAGGCTTTTCCTTCTCCCTGAAGAAGTTCAGTTTCTATGTTTTGGTTCAAAAATAATTCAGCGCCGACTTTATAGTCTAAAATATTTTTAGAACGTTTATAATAACCCTCGACGCTTAGTTCTAACGATTTGTCAATTATATTTTTGAAAAGTCCCAATGAGAATTGATTAGAAGATTGTGGCTCAGTATTTAAATCCGAAAGTTTCCATACATCCATTGGAGATTGCGTGGTATTCGTCGACAGTAAATGCATATATTGATATGTTCTGTCAAAACTTGCTTTTACGGATAAGTCAGGAAGTATAAAATAACGAGCAGAAACTCTAGGTTCAAAACCACCATAAGTTTTTATGGACTCATTGTTGGCGTAGGTTTTGGTATCGATTACAGTTCTGTCAGATTTAGGACGATCATCCGGATAAATGTTTTGCGCAGAAGGACCAAGTGCAGAATAAAAAGAATAACGTAAACCGACATTAAGTAAAAGTTTATCATTGACTTTGTAATTTTCGGTAAAAAACAAAGCCGACTCTAAAGCTTTTTCCTTTTCAAGTGTAATATCTTTAATTAGAGAGTTGTCACCTGTTGGTTTCAGAAAACCCGGATTAACATTGTATATTTTGCTACTAATGCCATAATTAAACAAATGCTTTTCATTCAGATTGTATTTCATTTTAAAAACAAACTGAGTTTCATTGATTTTATAACCATAATCAAATGATTTTTCAGGTTGAGAATCGTAGTCGATGTTGAATTTATACTGACTATTGGTAATAATTAATGAAGATTTGTTTTTTGCATTGAAATCATGATCCCATTTTAAGGTTGCCAATAAGTTGCTGTATTTGTAGATGGAATCTGAATTGATACTGTACTTGTCATGACTATAATATACAGAGGTTTCTAATTCGTCTTTTTGCGTAATTTTGTGGTTGTATTTTAAAAGCACATCATAAAAAGAAGCTTGACTATTGTCTAATTCAGGCTCTTTGATAGTTTTTAGAATCCAATCAGAATAGCTTGCTCTACCGCCAAATACCAAGCTTGATTTTCCTTTTACTACCGGAATTTCAAGTGTAACATTACTCATTACAGGACCAATGCCAGCTTCGCCAGAAACTTTTTCCGTATTTCCGCTTTTAGATTTAATATCAAAAACAGAAGAAAGGCGCCCTCCAAATTCAGCAGGAATACTTCCTTTGTAGATATCGGCTGTTTTGGTAGTAAATGGATTTACAGAAGAAAAGAAACCTAAAAAGTGAGATGGATTGTATAAAGAAGCGTTGTCTAATAAAAATAAGTTTTGATCGTCTTTTCCTCCTCGGACATTAAAGCCTGCAGAGCCTTCTCCTGCCGTTTTTATTCCTGGAAGAGTTGTGGCAACTTTGAAAATGTCTCTTTCGCCTAAAATTAAAGGTACATTTTTGATATTTTCGACATCAATACTTGTGAGGCCCGCAACTGCTGAGGTTATAGTTCTTGTTTTTTTGTTTTCGATGACAACTTCTTTAAGTGCATTTACGTTTTCGTCTAAATTAAAATCAACTTTTCCATTGTTGTAAAGTACAATTTTTTTTGTTTTTGGCTGATGACTGATGGATTGTGTCTCGATTATGTTAATACCTGCGGGAACTCTAAAGCTGTAATAACCATTTGCATCAGTTGTTGTGCTTATGTCTTTGTCTTTTACCTTAATGGTGATATTATATTCTGGTTTTCCTGAAACTCTGTCTTTAATGTAGCCTGATAGGGTATAGGTCTGAGAGGCATTTATTAAAGATTGTTTTCCAAGAGAAATAATAGAGTCCGAATCTTTCTTAGAATCATTTAAGTATTGCTTATTGTAAATAGGGACAATTTGTGAATTAGTGGCCTTAATACCACTTTTATCGTCAGTGTTCTCAAAATAACTTTCAGTTATAATGTTTGAGATTAAAAGACCATTGCTTAGAATAATATTGTTGTTATCAATAATATAATTTATGGTTGTGTTAACAAAAATAGCATCTAAAACAACAGAAATAGAGGTGTTCTTGAATTCACCAGAAATAAGCTCATTATTTGATAGCCATTGATCTTTAAAATAAAAATGGAAAGAAGTATTTTTTTCGAGTATTTCAATAGCTTTTTTTCGTGTTACATTTGAGTATTCTATAGAAATATTTTTTTCCTGAGAAAAAAGAAAGATTGGCGATAACAAAAATAAACAGAAGATAAAGTATTTTTTCATTTAGATTTTGGAATAGAGCTTATAAATTGTTATCAATAAATTTTATTAAATCTGCTTTGAACCGGTATGGGTCTGTTTCTTCTGGGATTTTATTTTTTTTGTAATACTCTTTTATTTCTTTTTTTAGTTGAGGAAATATCGTGAGAATTTCTTTTTGTGTGTTTACAGATGTAAATTTTGAATTATAAAGAAGTTGGTAGTTATTGTATTCTTTGAATTCTCTATACAAATTATTTTCAATAATAATTTCTTTTGCTGTTTTAATGGGTTTAATATAAAGAGAGATATTTTTTCCTAAATATTTTTCCTCAAAAAAGCCAGTGATGATTTTCGGATATTTATACTTATTGTCAATATTGACAAATTTTTTATTTTCAATCAAAAAATAATCTGTTCTTTCGTTTATGAGAGTTATTGCAAATGCGTTATTATTCTCAAATGATTTAACAAGCTCATCTTTGTATGTGTCGTACTTTATTAAGACGTTTTCGTATAATTGATTGTCATAAAAAACAGATCCGTTAACAAAGTTTTTGTTTAAATAATAGTTGTGGCTGTTTTTTAAATTGTAAGGATCAATATGAATTTTGCCATTATTGATGTTTAAAATTTCTTTGCCAATTGCTTTGTCAAAATAATTAGAAACTTCCTTTTTTGCATTAGTTTGAGAAAAACTGTTAATTGAAAGTAATAGCAGGATGAAAATTACTGTTGAGTAATTTGTATTCTTCAATGATAGATTTTTGCAGTCTAGTTTGAATTTAAAAGAGATAATAATAAATAGTATTGTTTTAATTCTTAACCTTTCAATATCCTTTCTCATCAATATTTTAGTTTTTGTGTGGCTATTTTCCATATAAAACTATGTTAATGAGGTTTTGTTAAAAAATAAATTAAACCAACAACATTGATTTTTAAACCAACAACACTATTTAATCAATAATGTGTTTCTTGAAAACGTTGTAGCTTAGTGTTTTAACTGTATGATTTTTAGACTTGAAGTAAATGTAAAAATCGAAAAACCCCGTTTCATAATCATGAAACGGGGTTTTCTATAAATAAACCTTTAGTAAACTAAGATCTGATTACTCTTTTTTATCCTCGCGTGGAGGTCTTGGAACAAGTGCTTTTTTAGACACTTTTTCTTTTTTAGTTTTAGGGTCAACTCCTAAGTATTTTACTTGGAAAACATCTCCCATTTTAACTACGTCAGCAACATTTTCTGTGCGTTCCCAAGCTAACTCAGATACGTGAAGCAATACTTCGTTTCCTGGTGCAGCAGTATATTCTACTACAGCTCCAAAATCAAGCATTTTTATTACTTTAACTTCGTAAGCCTCCCCAACTTGTGGTTTGAAAGTTAATGCATCGATTTTAGCTAATACAGCTTTGATGCCGTCTGGATTAGTTCCTAATATTTCAACTACTCCTTGCTCGTCTACTTCGTTGATTACGATAGTAGTTCCTGTAGCTTTCTGTAATTCTTGAATTACTTTTCCTCCTGGCCCGATCAATGCTCCAATAAAGTTTCCTGGGATAGTTCTAGTAATGATTTTTGGTGCATGAGCTTTAACTTCTGCTCTTGGCGCTGCAATAGTTTCAGTTAATTTTCCTAAAATATGCAAACGTCCATCACGAGCTTGTGCCAAAGCTTGTTCCATAATATCATAACGCAATCCTTCGATTTTGATATCCATTTGGCAAGCAGTAATACCGTCAGCAGTTCCAGTTACTTTAAAGTCCATATCTCCTAAGTGGTCTTCGTCTCCTAAGATGTCAGACAATACGGCAAATTTCTCACCATCAGTAATTAATCCCATAGCGATACCAGAAACTGGTTTTGTCATTTGAACTCCAGCATCCATCAGAGCCATTGTTCCGGCACAAACTGTTGCCATAGAAGAAGAACCATTAGATTCTAAAACCTCAGAAACAATACGGATTGTATAAGGACAATCTGCAGGAATCATATTTTTAAGAGCTCTTTGAGCTAAATTACCGTGACCAACCTCTCTTCTTGAAGTTCCTCTTAATGGTTTTGCTTCACCAGTAGAGAAAGGAGGGAAGTTATAGTGTAAGTAGAATTTCTCTTCACCTTGCTCAGATGGAGAATCGATTTGGTTAGCTTCTTTAGAAGTTCCTAAAGTTACTGTAGCCAAAGCTTGAGTTTCTCCACGTGTAAATAAAGAAGATCCATGTACAGAAGGTAAATAATCAGTTTCGCACCAGATTGGTCTAATTTCTGTAGTTTTTCTACCATCTAGACGAATTCCTTTTTCAAGAATTACGTTACGAACCGCTTCTTTGTTTGTTTTGTAGAAGTATTTTCCAACTAAACCTGCAAGATCTGCATTTTCAGCATATTCTTCTTCAGTAAATAAAGCTTTTGCTTCTTCTTTTACAGTTGCAAATTTTTCACCTCTTTCAGCTTTTCCAGAAGCTTCTTGAGCAATTGCGTAGCATTTATCGTAAGCTGCAGCTTTTACTTTTGCGTAAACAGCTTCGTCTTCAACTTCACCTTCGTAAGTTCTGTATTCTTGAGAGTTTAATTTTGCTCTTAATTTTTGTTGAGCAAGAATTTGAACTTTAATAGCTTCGTGAGCAAATTTAATTGCTTCAACCATTTCAGCTTCTGAAATTTCTTTCATCTCACCTTCAACCATTGCCACAGAATCCATAGAAGCTCCAATCATCATGTCGATATCAGATTTTTCTAATTCTTCTCTGCTTGGGTTGATTACTAATTTTCCGTCGATACGTGCAACACGTACTTCAGAAATTAAGTTATAAAATGGAATGTCAGAAACAGCTAATGCTGCAGATGCTGCTAAACCAGCTAAGGCGTCTGGCATAACATTATCATCGTGAGACATTAATTGAATCATAACCTGAGTTTCAGCATGGTAGTCGTCTGGGAAAAGCGGACGCAAAACACGGTCTACTAATCTCATTGTTAATACCTCACTGTCGCTTGGTCTTGCTTCTCTTTTGAAAAATCCTCCAGGGAAACGTCCTGCAGCAGCAAATTTTTCACGGTAATCTACCGTTAATGGTAAAAAGTCAACACCTGGGTTAGATGTTCTTGCAGAAACTGCAGTTGCTAAAAGCATACAGTTTCCTAAACGTACAACAACTGAACCATCGGCTTGTTTTGCTAATTTACCAGTTTCGATTGAGATGCTTCTTCCATCTCCTAAATCGATAATTTCTTGTGAAACTTGTGGAATCATAAATTTTTCCTTTTTGATTATACAATGGGTTTTAGTTGTGTTGTAGTTGTTGTTGTGTGTAGTTGTTGTTATCTAAAACCCAATGAAAAACCAAACTTTTTTTCTTGTAATTTGCTTATTATAAATAGCTGTAATGTAAAAACAAAAAGAGGCACTTTCGCACCTCTTTTCTATATTGATTATTTTCTGATATTCAATACTTTGATAATCTCACGATATCTGTTGATATCTTTCTTTTTCAAGTAGTCCAACAAAGCTCTTCTTTTACCTACTAATAGTACAAGAGAACGCTCAGTGTTGTAATCGTGACGATTTTTTTTCAAGTGTTCAGTTAAGTGAGAGATTCTGTAAGTGAACAACGCGATTTGTCCTTCTGCGCTTCCAGTGTTTGTTGCACCACCGTGTTGTGCGAAGATTTCTTCTTTCTTTTCTTTAGTTAAATACATTCCAATATTATTTAATGATTTTTATGTATGTCAATACAACTTTTGTAAGACGGGTGCAAAATTAGATTAAAAAAACAGAAAAATCAAAAAAAAATAGAAGAATCTAAAAAATGAATATAAGAAATTTGTTTTTAAATATTTACGCCCGTTTTTTCTGCTTAAATTAAGTCGTTTTTCTATGTTTTAGTTTCTGATTTTTTTACCAGATTGTTTTTCGCTTAAGGAAGAATAAGAAAATTTGACATTGTCTTCATCTATGCTTACTCCCGAAATTAAAATTCCTCGATCGTAATTGTCAACAAACGCAATCTTTCGTAAACTATCGCTTCCTTCCCAAACACCTTGTTTCAATCCGTTTTTAAGAATGCCTTTTTGTCTTATAAATGTATCAGTTTCTTCAAACTCACCATTGCCATCTAATACAGTCTGATTTTTATTTTCGTTCCAACAATTAAGAACCAAAGTCTGAAGTTTTTTTGTCTTCGGATCCCAGACATTCTGTTTTTCACATTTTTTATTCTGATTTTCGTACCAGCTAATCTCTTTGCCTGTTTTATGATCTTCAGAATAATTTATAACAGACTCTTTTGCTCCATTTTTATAGTAGTAAATAAACTCTCCGTCTTTTTTTAAAATATCTCGATCCAAGGTTGATCCTGTCATTTTCTTTCTTCCGTTTTTGTAGAAATCAGTTACAACGTAGCGTATGCTTTTCTGAGAATAATTGGTAATTACTCTTGTATAGGCATAATTTTCTGGAGCGCATTCATGATTTAAGGAGTCTAAAAAGATTTTTTTAGAAACCATATTAATTTGTGCAGACAGATGAACTGAGATTATCAGAAGGAAAAAGAGCAGGATTCTTCTCATTCAGTGCTATTTTTTATCTTAAAAATAGTTCTTCTAAAATAATTTAGCAACTTCTTGATTAACAAACTCTAAAAATCTTTCGTCGGCTTCTGTAAACGGATCAATTACGTGGCTGTCAATGTCAATCTGACCAATGTTTACTCCATTAACAAATAGAGGGACTACAATTTCTGATTTCACAGTTAAACTGCAGGCAATATAATTGTCTTGAGCTTTTACGTCGGGTACTACAAAATTAGCATTGCTTTCGGCAACTTGCCCGCAAATTCCTTTTCCAAAAGGAATAACAGTATGGTCAGTCTCTGCACCAACATAAGGTCCTAAATGTAAAGTTTTAGCGTCGTGATTAGCAAAATAAAATCCAACCCAATTGTAATATTCTACATTTTCGTTTAAAAGTTTGCAAACTGCTAATAATTTTTCGTCTCTATTTTTTTGATTATCAGTAATAATACTGCTTATCTGTGGTTGTAATTCTTGAAATGTCATGATATAAAATTTTATACAAAAGTATTTAAAGCTGAACTCAAAAAATATATAAATTTGAAAAAAAAATCTCTTGAAAAAATATTTAATCCAGTTTAAGCCATTCCTAATTTTTATAAGCATTTTTTTTCTGACCTATATTGTCCTTACGATACTTTATAAGTTTTATTTAAATAGCTATCAATTACAAGATCTTGACGCCATAACAATGATTTCTGGTCAAAATTCAGAACAGTTGTTAAAGTTCTTAAATTATGATGTAATCATTCAAAAAAGCTCTCAAAATCCATGGCAGGAGATAATCTTGAAGGGTAGATTTATAGCACGCATTACCGAAGGTTGTAATGCTGTAAGTGTAATGATATTGTTTGTGTCGTTTGTGAGTGCTTTTTCGGGGAATTTAAAAAAGACATCGCTATTTATAATATTGGGACTTATATCTATTTATATTTTGAATATTATTAGGATCACGCTTTTGATTGTACTTATGTATCATTTTCCGCGATATACCCATTTCCTGCATGATATTTTCTTTCCATTGATGATTTATGGATATGTTTTTATTTTATGGGTTTTCTGGATTAATAGATTTTCAAAGTATGCTAAATAAATTAAAAGAAAATAAATTAACAATCTTTGTTGCAATTGTTGTTGTAATGGGTTTTGCTTTGATCAGGACATTTGAAACAAAATTGTTTTATGATCCTTTTCTAGCATATTTCAATGCCGATTTTCATTCAATACCATATCCTCAAGTTGAAACCTTACAGCTTTTTGCAGGGCTTTTTTTTCGTTATTTTTTAAATTCGGTTTTGTCACTTTGGCTGATCTTCGTTTTGTTTCAGGATCGAGACATTTTTAAATTCAGTTTGTTTATATACGGCTTATTTTTAGTTTTGTTTTTAATAGCTTTTTACGTCATTCTCGAGTATTTTCCAGATAGTAGCTGGCTTCTTTTTTATGTGCGTCGATTTTTGATTCAGCCTATTTTAGTACTGTTGTTCATTCCAGGATTCTATTATCAGCTTGAAAAATCAAAAAAATAACATTTGTTTTAGTTTTTTATCGGCAGTTTTTAAATAGCTTTGCAATATGAATTTGAAAAAGTGTACAGGTCTATTTTTGGCGCTCCTTTTATTGGTTTCCAATATAGGGTTTGCTTTTGACGTACATTATTGTGGCGGAGAAATTGCTTCGGTTTCTTTAAAAACTACAGCAGAACCTGTTGTTGAAAAGAAATGTTGTGGTTCTAAAGAGAAGGAAAACTCTTGTTGTAAAGACAAAGTTGTTCATTTCGAAAAGAAATCAGACAATGCTACTATCAAATTCTTCTTTTTTCAATTTGCTTTCCCAGCAGTTATACAAGATTATAAACCTATAGTCTTTTTAGAAATTCCAAATTTTAAAAAGAAAGAAGTTCTTTCGTATTACGCTGATGCGAATGCTCCACCCTTATTTAAATTATACCATCAGTATATTTTCTATTCCTGATTTTAATGTTAAGATGCACTGCAAGTCTTAATTAAGACTTTGCGTTTACATTTTTGCTGTCTTTTGCTTTACGCAAAAACGGAAATGTAATTCTATTTCAACATTAAAATCAATTTTTTATGCAAAAAAACATAATGCTTTTTGCAATGATTTTGCTTTCTTTTTCTGCTTTTTCACAAGAAGATCTGCAAGAAGTAAAAATCACTAAAAAGCAAAAAGGGATTAAAAAATCCTTTACCGTAACAGCCAATACATCTGTAATTACTAGCAAAGAATTACTTAAAGCAGCTTGTTGTAATCTGGCTGAGAGTTTTGAAACCAATCCATCAATCGATGTCAATTTTTCTGATGCCTTAACGGGAACTAAGCAAATCAAAATGCTAGGTCTGACGAGCCCATATTTAATGATTACAGAAGAAAATATTCCTTCCGTTAGAGGAGCGTCTCAAGCTTATGGATTGTCGTTTACACCAGGAACTTGGATTGAAAGCGTTCAAATTACAAAAGGGGCGGGGAGTGTTATAAACGGTTATGAAAGTATTTCGGGCCAGATTAATACAGAACTTTTAAAGCCTCTAAGTGATATTCCATTCTTTCTGAATGCTTATGGGTCAACAGATTCTCGTTTTGAATTAAATACGCATTTCAATAAAAAACTATCAGACAAATGGGCAACCAGCCTATTTGTTCATGGAAATGCACGTGTAGCGAAAAACGATATGAACAAAGATGGTTTTCTAGATAATCCGTTAGGAAAACAAATCAATGTTTTAAATCGTTACCAATATTACAATCCAGAAAGTGGTTTGGTGAGTTTTATCAATTTCAGATATATGAATGATAAAAAACAAACCGGAGAGTTGGATTTTGATAAAGATCGAGATCGTGGAACAACCAATTATTGGGGCTCAGAGATTAATACGGAACGTTTTGATGTTTCGACAAAAATCGGATATGTATTTAAAGATATGCCATACCAAAGTATTGGTTTTCAAAATGCATTTAACAGTCATAAGCAGGATTCTTATTATGGTTTAAATCAATACGACATCAAACAGAATAGTTTTTATTCTAACTTGATTTTCAATTCGATCATCAATAATACGATGCATAAATTTTCAACAGGTCTGAATTTTACTTACGATCAATATCAGGAATTTGTAAACCTGACAGATGTAAGCAGAATTGATAACTCAGTTGGTGCTTTCTTTGAATATACTTATGATAATACAGACAATTTTAGTTTGATCTTAGGCGGAAGAGTTGACAACCATAACCGATTAGGACTTTTTGTTACGCCAAGATTGCACATGAGATATAATCCTTGGAAGAATGGAGTAGTTCGTTTTTCTGCGGGAAGAGGAAAACGTTCTGCTAATATTTTTGCAGAAAATCAGCAACTTTTTGCTAGCTCAAGAACTTTTTCGATTTTAGATTCTAACGGAAAAATATATGGTTTAAATCCAGAAATAGCATGGAATTATGGAGTGAGTTTTTCTCAGAAATTCCGTCTTTTCAATAGAAATGCCGATGCAGGTTTTGATCTATATAGAACCGATTTCCAAAATCAGGCTATCGTAGACGTTATGCAAAGTCCGCAACAAGTTTTGTTTTACGATTTGAAAGGAAGTTCTTTTGCAAACAGTCTTCAAGTTGAGTTCAATTATGAATTGATTCACAATTTGAACTTAAGAACAGCTTATAAATATTATGACATTCAAACTGATTATTTGAGAGGAACATTCCAGCGTCCGCTTCAGGCTAAACATCGTTTTCTAGGAAATTTAGAATACGAAACGACTATGAATAATGACAAGCAATGGAAGTTTGATTTTACTTATAATTGGTCTGGAAAACAGCAATTGCCTTATACGGCATCAAATCCTGCCGAAGATCAATTTCCTGATTTTTCACCTGCATTTGCTGTGATGAATGCACAAGTAACCCGCGTTTTTTCTCCAGTTTTTGAAGTATATATAGGAGGAGAAAATATTGGGAATTATAAACAAGAAAAAGCAATTTTAGGAGCAAATGATCCTTTTGGACCTAATTTTGATGCATCGATTGCATACGCGCCAATTTTTGGACAGATGTATTATGCTGGACTTAGATTTAAAATTAAATAACAATTTCAACAACAATAAAATTAAATGCAATGAATAGAATAGTTTTAATCGCAATGATGGTTTTTCTAGGGTTTTCAGCTCAGGCTCAAACTAAAAAGAACAAGAATTTAAAATATACAACAGAAGTAAATGGAAATTGTGAACAATGTAAGAAACGAATTGAAAAAGCAGCTTACGGCGTTCCGGGTGTAAAAACAGCAAGTTGGGATGTTGGTTCACATCAGCTTTCGGTTATTTTAAATGAAGAAAAATGTTCTCCTTCAGATTTGAACAAAGCAATCGCAAAGGCAGGTCATGATACTAAGGAAGTTAAAGCCACAACTGAAGATTATGATAATCTTCACAGCTGTTGTAAGTATGTAAGAGAATAATAATTAAAGAAGCCTAAACAATGAGTTTGGGCTTTTTTTAATAGTTAATTTATGTTTAAAATACCGCATTTTATTGTGGTTAAGGTAAATTATTGTTACTTTCACGAACTATAAAAAATAACCAATCACATTTATGAATAATTTTGAATGGACTCAGTTACTAAACCCTGAATTTTATATTACGTTAAGCGTCGGAGGTTTTCAGATTGGGTTGTTTATCGTTCTGTTTATAGTTTTTGCTGAGACAGGACTTTTTGCAGGTTTTTTTCTGCCTGGAGATAGTTTGCTTTTCTTAGCGGGTATCTATAGTCGTGATCTAATTGAAAATGTTGCCTATATTCCAAATGACTTTCTAAATGTATTTCTGCTTGCAACAGCTGTTGCTATAATGGGAGTTTTAGGTAATATGACTGGTTATTGGTTTGGTGCAAAAAGCGGTTATTATTTGTTTAAAAAAGAAGATACATTTTGGTTTAAGAAAAAGTATCTGCTTCAATCAAAAGACTTTTTTGAAAAATATGGAGGAAAGGCAATTATTTATGCGCGCTTCTTGCCAATTTTCAGAACATTTGCTCCAATTGTAGCTGGAATCGTTTCGATGGACAGAAAGAAGTTCATGTTTTATAACGTTCTGAGTTCTTTCCTTTGGTCGTTTATATTGATCTTCGCAGGGCATTATTTATATGGCGTTTTCTTAAAACAAGGAATAGATTTAAAGAAACACATTGAATATATCATTATTATTATCATTATTATTTCAACTTTTCCAGTTCTAGTAAAACTTTTGAAAAAGACCCCAAACGAACAGATATAGTCAAGTAAAGAATAATAAAAAATCCGAAGTTTTTAACTTCGGATTTTTTTTATGCTTGTGTTAAAGCTTATCAAAAATATCCTTACCGTATCTATATATATTCTCTTCGAAGGTAAAAAGAAGCATCAGAGCTAAAATATATAAAATCAAAAAAAGCTGCAATTAGTTCTTAAAATCTAATTGCAGCTTTTAGATGAAATTTATTTATTGTTTAATAAAGAGATGTTTTAATTGGAATTTAATATTTAAAACAGTTACCTACCATTCGTTCACTTTATTTGCATCCATTTTAAGGAAAATAAACAGCAAGATAGTGAACCCCCAGAGTCCAGAACCTCCATAAGAAAAGAAAGGCAGAGGGACTCCGATTGTTGGGAAAATTCCAATCACCATGGCAATGTTTACAAAGAAATGTATAAAAAGTATTGCAGCAACGCAATATCCGTAAACCCGGCTGAATTTAGTTTTTTGTCTTTCTGCTAAATAAATAACCCTAAGAAGTAAACCTGTGAAAAGTAAAATTACGACTAATGAACCTGCAAACCCCCATTCTTCGCCAACAGTGGTAAAGATGTAATCAGTGTGTTGCTCAGGTACAAATCCTCCTTTTGTTTGTGTTCCTTCAAGAAAACCTTTTCCAATCCATCCACCAGATCCAATGGCAATTTCAGACTGGTTGGTATTGTATCCAATACCTTTCATATCTACAGTTTTACCTAGTAAAATATTAAAACGGTCTCTGTGGTGCTGTTTAAAAACGTTATCAAATACGTAATCAACAGAAAAAACGAATCCAGAGATTAAAACTAATAAAATACCGCTTAAAATTATATTTCGATCAACAACCCTGCCTTTAAAATGTATAATAGCTAAAACGATAAAAGCCATTCCAATAACAGCGTATGGCTCTAAAACTAAAGTAAGAACAAACAGGATAATCGTTATAAATGCCGTCCATACATACCAAGAAGGCAATCCTTCTCTATATAAAACAAGGATAAACGCACTATAAATTAAAGCACTTCCAGGGTCTGGCTGTGGCAAGATCAAAAGTACGGGTAACAGCATAATGGCCAAAGCCTGAATTTGTCTGTTGGTCTCTTTTAGATTGATTTGTGTGTCGCTTAGGTATTTGGCCAATGCCAAAGAAGTGGCGGCTTTTGCAAACTCAGATGGCTGTAAAGTGAAGCTTCCTATGGCATACCAGCATCGCTGTCCCGCTATGGTTTTTCCGAAAAGGAATAATCCAGCAAGAGATAATAAGGAAACTCCGAAGATGATACTGGCATATTTTTCGTAAAATTTTCCGTCAACAAAAAGCACAACAAATATCAATGGAATAGTACAGCAGATAAAAATCAGCTGTTTTTGGTACGTTCCATCGGTAGATAATAAAGAAGACGAGTAAATATTAAGCCAACCTAAAGTTACCAGCGCAATGTAGATAAAGACACTTATCCAATCAATATTATTTTTTACACTTTGATTTTTCATTTGAAATAATCTTTCTTAGTTTTTCTTAGTTGTGTCTACCGCTGTTTTTTTAACTTCAGTTTTTGGTGCTGTTGTAACTGGTACTTTTGGCTTTATAATTTTAGCTTGTAATGCAGAATCTTTTGGAACAGATTCAATTTTAAGAGCCTCGCTTATTCCGCCTACTTTAGCATATTCTGAAAGTAAGCTTTTGTTTAATACTCTTACTTCTAGATCGGTTCTTGTAATTTTCTTTCTTAGATATTTTTCAATCATTAAACTAGCAACCGGACCCGCTACTGTTGCTCCAAAACCTCCATTTTCAATCATAACAGCAATAGCAATTTTCGGATTGTCTTTTGGCGCAAAGGCAACAAATATAGAGTGGTCTTTAAGCTGTGTTCTTTTACCGTTTATTTTGGCAAAGTTCTCGGCAGTACCTGTTTTTCCGCAAATATCGATTCCTTCTACCCTAAGACTGTATGCTGTACCTTTGTTGTAAACATCAAAAAGTCCGCTTATAACTGGAGGAAAATATTTTTGATCAATTGTAGTTACGTGTTTCGTGGTAAACTTTTCGTCTATTTTTTCACCTTCAATCTTTTTAATGATATGAGGCGTATAATAATAACCCTGATTTGCAACAGTAGCCATCATATTGGCCAATTGAATAGGCGTCATTAAAACCTCTCCTTGACCAATTGCGTTCGATACAATAGTTGAACTTCTCCATCCTCCGTTAGGGTAAATTCTTTTATAGGTTTTTGAAGTCGGGATATTTCCTCTTTTACCTGTAGGTAAATCATAACCCATGAACTGACCTAGACCAAAACTTTTTACGTGACTGCTCCAAACATCAACAGCATGGCCAGGGTCTTTGTACTTGTTGATGGTAAGCATATAAGCTTGTCCAAAATAAGTATTGCAAGAATTATAAATTCCGTTATGTAGTTGGTGTGGTCCAAAACCGTGGCATTTCATAAAACGGCCTCCACCATAACTAAATCCATGATGACACATAAAAGTAGTCTGCTCATTAACAACACCTTCTTGAAGTGCGACTAAACCGGTCAAGATTTTGAATGGAGAACCTGGAGGATATTCTGCTAAAAGTCCTCTATCGTACAATGGTTTTGCAATAGAATCGTGATATAAAAGAGTATAATTTTTAGATCTCTGACGTCCTACTAAAATACCTGGATCATAAGAAGGAGCGGTAACTAATGCTAGAATTTCTCCAGATTTAGGTTCAATAGCCACAATTCCTCCGCGCTTATTAATCATCAATTCTTCGCCATATTTCTGAAGTTCAGCGTCAATTGTTAAATTAATGTCTTCTCCAGCTACGGCGATGGTGTCGTATTTTCCTTCTTTATAAGGGCCTATTTCTCTGTTGTATTTATCTTTTTGAATGTATTTTACTCCTTTTATTCCGCGTAAAATTTCTTCATAGCTTTGTTCTACACCCTGCATTCCATGTAAATCTCCACTATTATAGTACGGATTCTTGGCAATAAATTTCTCGTTAACTTGTGTGATAAAACCAAAAATATTTGCACCATAATCTACTTCATAATCACGAAGTGATCTTTTCTGGAAGTAAAAACCATCATATTTTCTAATTTTCTCCTGAAAAGCGGCAAATTCGTTTTTATTCAGCTGAGATAAAAAAACAGAAGGAAGCCTTGGGCTGTACACTTTTGCTTTTTCAATGCGTTTATGATATTCTTCTTCAGTAATATTCAAAAGAGCACAGAACTCACCAATATTAAGGTCTTTTTTTATATCTCTCGGAATAACCATGATGTCATAAGAAGCCTGATTCGCAACAAGAAGTTTTCCGTTACGATCATAAATATAACCTCTTTCAGGATAGTCATACACTTTTTTTATCGCATTATTTTCTGATTTCAGTTTAAAGGAATCATCAATAATCTGCAGGTAAAAAATCCTAATCAGTAGCAAAGACGCTGCAATAATAATTATAGTGGGCAGCAGGACTTTTCTCATCGTTTATTGGGCTTAATAAGATAAATTATTATTATTGAGGTGATTATAGTAAAGATAGAACTAAATAAGGTTCGGAGCAAAATGTCCCAGATAAATTTGAATTGAAATGCTTCTAAAACAAACAATACAATATGGTGCATTAGAACCGAAACCAGTATGAATGAAAATCGCTCTGGTGTTAAAGATTCATTTAGTTTAATGGTTTGATACTCATAACTTAGACCAAAAGAAAATTTAAAAATGTACGGCCTATAATAAGCTAAGATAACACAAGCAGTTGCGTGTATTCCTCCTGAGTTACAAAACATATCCATTATTAATCCGAGGAAAAAGCTAGAAATAATTAATCCGGCTTTATTACTATTTACAGGGTAAAGAATGATATACAAGATATACGGAAAAGGACTTATATATCCTAAGAAATTCATATTGTTAAAAATAACAACCTGAATTGCCAGTAACATAATAAATCGAAAAATATTGACTAACAGAGCGCTATTCATTTTTTTCTTTGTTTTCTAAATTAATAAGTTCCTCTCTGTCCTTGCTCTTGATGATATAAACGTGCCCTAAGTTAGTCATGTCGTTAAATAACTTAACTTTTATAACATAAAAACTTGTTTGAGTTTCTTTGTAAATTGTTTCAACAGTTCCAATGTTAATTCCTTCAGGGAAAATTACAGATTGCCCTCCTGTTACAATAGTGTCTCCTTTTTTAACTGAAGCAAGTCTCGGTACATCTCTAAGTTGTACAAAACCTGTGCTTTTTCCATCCCATGTTAAAGAACCAAAATGATTTGATTTTTTTAACTTGGCATTAATTCTGGATTTCATGTTCAAAATACTCACAACAGTAGAATATCTTGGAGATGTATCATCTATGATGCCCACAATTCCTAAACTGTTTATTACTCCCATATCTGGTTTTACGCCTTCGTTAGATCCAGAATTTAAAGTAAGAAAGTTTTCGTGTGTGCTGTATGTGTTATGAATTACTTTTGATACAATAATATCAGCAGGCTTTACTCCTTTAATGGTATCAGGTAAAGGTAATTTTGATGTGTCTTCTTTGTTGAATAAAAGACTTTTTAATCTTGCGTTCTCAAGTACAAGTTCGTCGTTTTCAGCTCTTAAATTCATGTATTCATTAACACGATTGATTTTTTCATAAACACCTCCGCTTAAGAAATTTGCAGAACTGATTATTTTGCTTCTGTGGTAAGAATGAGATTGAATCGTGAGTCCTAACGAAATACCTAAAAGCAGCAAAAACAGTAATCGATTACTGTTTCTTATAAGGAAATTAAATATTTGCTGCATTTCTTGTCTGGTTATTTTGTTTCAGGATATGCTTAAAGGTTTCAGTTTTTACAAGGGTCAAACAATAAAATTTGACCCTTATAAAAGTAAATTGATTATTATTTGGAATCTTATTTGATTAAGATACTTTTAAATTTAGCAATGTTCTTAAGAGCCATTCCTGTACCGCGAACAACAGCTCTTAACGGATCTTCGGCAATATAAACAGGTAAATCTGTTTTTTGAGAGATACGTTTGTCAAGACCTCTTAACATAGATCCTCCACCTGCTAAATAAATACCAGTGTTGTAGATATCTGCTGCTAACTCAGGCGGAGTCTGAGATAATGTTTCCATTACTGCATCCTCGATACGCTGAATAGATTTGTCTAATGCTTTTGCAATTTCACGGTAAGAAACATCAACTTGTTTTGGTTTACCAGTAAGCAAATCTCTACCTTGGACAGACATATCTTCTGGTGGGCCATCTAAATCTTCGATTGCCGCTCCAATTTGAATTTTAATTTTTTCAGCAGTACTTTCTCCAACAAATAAGTTGTGCTGTGTACGCATGTAATACACGATATCGTTTGTGAAAACGTCGCCCGCAATTTTTACAGATTTGTCACAAACAATTCCGCCTAAAGCGATAACAGCTATTTCTGTTGTACCACCTCCGATATCGACAATCATGTTTCCTTTTGGTTGCATAATATCAATACCAATACCAATTGCCGCCGCCATTGGTTCATGAATCAAGTAAACTTCTTTTCCGTTTACTCTCTCACAAGATTCCTTCACCGCTCTCATCTCCACTTCAGTAATACCAGAAGGAATACATACAACCATACGTAAAGCTGGGGTAAACATTCTTTTTTTCAATGCAGGAATACTTTTAATGAACATGTTGATCATTTTTTCCGAAGCATCAAAATCAGCGATTACACCATCTTTCAAAGGCCTTATAGTTTTGATGTTTTCATGTGTTTTACCTTGCATCATGTTGGCTTCTTTACCAACAGCAATGATTTTGCCTGATACTCTATCACGTGCAACGATAGATGGACTATCAATGACAACTTTATCATTATGAATGATTAAAGTGTTTGCGGTTCCAAGGTCTATCGCAATATCCTCGGTCATGAAATCAAAAAATCCCATAAGTTTTTTAGGGGTTTAAAATGTTATAAATTATTTATCGAACAAAGTTAAACAAATTAATGTTTAAAATGACGAGTTCCTGTAAATACCATCGCAAGATTATTTTCATTGCAATAATTTATACTTAATTCGTCTTTTATCGAACCTCCTGGCTGAATTACAGCAGTTATTCCTGCTTTTTTAGCTAATTCTACACAATCCGGAAATGGGAAAAATGCATCACTTGCCATCGAAGCTCCATTTAAATCAAATCCAAAAGCTTTTGCTTTGTCAACAGCTTGAATTAAAGCGTCAACTCTTGAAGTCTGACCTGTACCTGATGAAATCAATGTTCCGTTTTTAGCAAATACAATAGTGTTTGATTTTGTATTCTTGCAGATTTTAGAAGCAAAGATCAAATCTTCGATCTCTTGAGCAGTAGGTTCTGTAATTGTAACGGTTTTTAAATGCTCTTTATTATCCGTAATATTATTTCTGTCCTGAATTAACAAACCATTAAGACAAGTTCTAACTTGACGAGCTGGCAATTCAACTTCATTTTGAGCCAAAATGATTCTGTTTTTCTTCTCTTGTAAAACTGTAACTGCCTCATCATCATAAGCTGGAGCAATTACCACTTCGCAGAATAATTTGTTGATTTCCTGTGCTGTTTCTAAATCAATTTTAGTATTAGAAATTAACACTCCTCCAAAAGCTGAAGTAGGATCGCAAGCTAAAGCTGCTAAATAAGCTTCGCTGATTGTTTTTCTTGAAGCCAATCCGCAAGCGTTATTATGTTTTAAAATTGCAAATGTTGGTCCGTCAGATTTAAATTCAGCAATTAGGTTAACTGCAGCATCAACATCTAGCAAGTTGTTGTATGATAATTCTTTTCCGTGAAGTTTGTTGAACATAGCGTCAAAATCTCCAAAGAAGAATCCTTTTTGGTGAGGGTTTTCACCGTATCTTAAAATTTGACCGTTTGCAATACTTTCTTTGTAAATAGTCTCGTCTGTATTGAAATAATTAAAAATAGCCCCGTCATAATGAGATGAAACATGGAATGCTTTAGTAGCTAACAATCTTCTGTTCTCCAAAGTTGTTGCTCCATCTTGCTCTGTAATCAAATCTAAAAGTAAGCTGTACTCATTTACCGAAGCTACAATTACAGTGTCTTTGAAATTTTTTGCACCAGCACGAATTAATGAAATACCACCGATATCAATTTTTTCGATAATATCTTGCTCACTTGCTCCAGAAGCAACCGTTTTTTCAAAAGGATATAAATCAACAATTACCAAATCAATTTGAGGAATGTCAAATTCCTTCATTTGTTGAACATCACTTTCGTTATCCTGACGATTCAAAATTCCTCCAAAGATTTTTGGGTGCAAAGTTTTTACTCTTCCGCCAAGAATTTCAGGGAAAGAAGTAATATCTTCAACAGGAACTACTGGAATACCAAGGTTTTTGATGAAATCTTCAGTTCCTCCAGTTGAATAAAGTGTTACATTTTGTTCGTGTAATTTTCTAACAATTGGTTCTAATCCATCTTTAGAAAAAACAGAAATTAATGCCGATTGTATTTTTTTTGTTGTGCTCATTGTGTAGTTATGATTTTGAGACTGCAAAAGTAGTTTTTTTATATATTATATTAAAGAAAATAAGTGTAACAAAATGCTAAAAAATTCTACTGATGAGTAAGTTAACTTTTATTAGGTTTTTGAATTTAAATTATTGAATTTTACTTTATTGAAAAATACAAAAATATGATTGTTTATCTAAGATTATTAAAGGAAAGTCTGAGCTTTGCCATCAATGCTTTGCGAAATAATAAATTACGCACTTTATTGTCGCTCTTAGGCGTAACAATCGGTATTTTTTCAATTATTGCTGTTTTGGCTGCCGTTGACTCATTAGACAAAAAAATCTCTAAAGATTTGAGCAGTTTAGATAAAAATACGATTTATTTAATGAAATACTGCTTTGGACCGTCTGAAATTCCGCAATGGAAGAGAGAACAGTTTCCAAATGTAAAATACGACGAGTATATTGGACTGAAGAACTCAATGAATAATACTGATCAAGTAGCATATCAGCTTTTTGTAAACAGAGAAAGTTTAAAATACGATTCTAAAACTGTAAGTGATGTAAATATTATTCCGTCGTCAAGCGAAATGGTCGATATTGACGGACTGAGTTTTGATAAAGGAAGATTTTATAATGAATCTGAATCTAACTCTGGATCTCCAGTTATTGTTTTAGGATATGATATAGCTGATGGACTTTTTGGGTCAAGTGATCCAATCGGAAAAAACATTCGCTTATACGGACAGCGATTTACAGTAATTGGTGTAATGGCTAAACAAGGAGCCGGATTCTTTGGAGACAGTAATGACACTTCGGTTTATCTTCCAGCAAATTTTTTAAGAAGAATGTATGGAGACAGTGATTCGATGACTCCGGTTATAGTTTTAAAGCCAGAAAAAGGTGTAGACATGGATGCGTACAAAGCAGAAATTGCTCAGAAACTTCGAGCAATCCGCGGAATGAAAGCTGGAGAAATGGATAATTTCTTTATTAATGTGCTTTCTGGATTTACTGATTTTATTGATGGAATTTTAGGTCAGATGAATTTTGTAGGCTGGATCATCAGCGGATTTTCTCTTTTAGTTGGAGGTTTCGGAATTGCTAATATTATGTTTGTTTCGGTAAAAGAAAGAACAAATCTTATCGGAATTCAAAAATCATTAGGAGCAAAAAATAAATTCATCTTATTCCAATTTTTGTTTGAAGCCATTATTTTATCAGTCATTGGTGGAATTATTGGCCTTCTTATGGTTTGGGGAATTGCTTTGATTTTGACAAAACTGTTGGATTTTGAATTTGTTTTGAGTTTTGGCAATATAATTTTAGGAACAAGTTTAGCGGCCTTTATTGGTTTAGTTTCTGGTATTCTGCCAGCGGTTTCTGCGGCAAATTTAGATCCGGTTGAAGCAATTCGAACAGGAATGTAATATTGCTTTTGTGTTATTTTACTGTAAATTTTGATGACTCAAAATAATTAGATATTTTTGATAGACCAAGAACATAAATCGCTAAATATATGAGCTTTAATCTTAGATCTGTCGATACCGTTGAGTCTATTTCTAGAGAAGATTTCAAAAAGAATTATTTAGACAAAAGAAAACCTTTAATTATAAAGGGACTCACTAAGGATTGGCCAGCAAGAGAAAAATGGTCAACAGAGTATTTCAAGCAGATTGCTGGAGATATAGAGGTTAAACTTGTAGACAACTCAAAAGCAGATCCAGCAAAAGTGATTAACGCTTCTATAGCAAGTATGAAATTTGGAGAATATCTGGATTTGATAAAACGCGAACCAACACAATTGCGTATTTTTTTCTTCAATCTTTTCAAACACAGACCTGAATTAATTGACGATGTGAAAGTTCCTAAAGAATTAATGGGAGGTTTTATAGAAAGTATGCCAGCTATGTTTTTTGGAGGTTCAAAGGCGATTACTTTTCTGCATTATGATATCGATTTGCCGCATCTTTTTCACACTCATTTTGGCGGACGAAAACATATTATATTATTTGATAATAAATGGAAAAAAAGATTGTATTGTCTTCCAAATACCACTTATGCCTTAGAAGATTATGATGTTGCGAATCCCGATTTTGAAAAATTTCCTGCTTTGAAAGGAGTAGAGGGTTATGAAGTTTTTCTTGAGCATGGTGATACGTTGTTTATGCCAACAGGAATGTGGCATTGGATGCGTTACATAGATGGTTCTTTTTCTTTAACACTTCGTGCATGGGATCAATCTGTTTCTAGGAAAATTGCCAGCGTTTGGAGTTTATTTATGCATGGAGCTGTAGACAGCGGTATAAAAGTGATTTTTAGGGAGCGTTATGCTGTATGGCGAGAAAAACTAGCTTTTAAAATTGCGGAGAAAGAATTAAAGAAGGATTTGAGAAAAGCGAGTTAGTTTCAAAATTCCGTAGGAATTAAATATCGGTAGCAACGGAATTTATTCCATTGATCATCCGTAAAGTTTGTCATTTCTGTAAAAGTTACTTATTTCGGTAACGGATTTATCATTTCGATTGGCTTTTTTCCATCAATTCCCTGATGCGGTCTTTCATGATTGTAATAG